>CAMCYG010000022.1 GCA_945883775.1 Victivallis vadensis | reverse complement strand
GTGTCAAGAATCCATGGATCTGTTGACAGAGCAAATTCGGCAAGATTGGTTAAGGAATCGCTGTCATAATCAGGAAACGCATCGGTTGAGTTAGTGGGATTGAGTTGGAAGAAATTTTCATAGGTATCGTCCATACCGTCATTATCGGTGTCAACGGCCCAGACAATCACAACACCGACACAACAACACGCCGTCACCAAAACACAAAGCGCCTTGATGGAAACCCGCGCCTGCTTCCACTTACTTCTTATAATATCTGTCATCGTGCAACCCTTCCGAAGCTTAAAAACTATGCAGTATAAGTAAAACACGGGAAGCTCTGCAACAAATTAATCGCAATACTTTTGCTTAGAGCTTTTAAGACAGCCACTTAGAGCGGCAGCTACATTTTAGGGATGACTATCCTGATGGCGTTATTAGTCACCGTGGCGACCAAATCATTAGTGGGCGCTACATGAGCAGGAAGCATGACCTTCTGCTCGTATTGCTCCATGTGCCCATTTGCATTATTAGAGCTGGTAATCGTCAGCAGACTGCCGTCAAGTCTCACAGCCACCTTGTCTGAAACATTAGGCAAGCTGACAACCACGGTAAAGGCATCATCGCCCTCCCTGATATCCATCGCCGGCTGAACGGCAAGCACATCCCAGCCTACGTCAAAGCCGATCATAGACTCAACTGTCTCAAAGCTCCTGTGAGCATCCTCCATTGCCTGATTCATATCCTTGATCATAACATCGCGCGTATCCTCATGGGCCTTCCACACGCCAGCAGTCTCACTTTTCTCACTCCCACCCAACAATCGCTCCTCAAGTGTATTTCCTGAGTCGTCAAGGCCCTGACACTGCTTGGATATCTCCCTGTACTGGACGAAAAGATAAATCTGAAAAATGAATATAAGCAAGAGCAGCAATCTATCAAACCATTTGCCCGAACTGAGCCTCTGCACTTTTTTTGATTCTGTAAGTTCCGGATCCATGTTTTTGTATTAAATGCACGTTTTATGCCATGTAAATCTGGAACAGATTTACATATGTTAATCCGGTAAACCCGGATCAAGCAGTGACAATTTGATGCGGGCGTGACAATAAGTCGCAATCCGGCCTCCGGATTGTATGTTAAATTTGCGTTTTCAACGCAAATTTAACTTGGGCATTATAATTGCATACTTATAAGTGCATTATACTTAATTTGATTAGTGCAGAACAAAATGGCTAAACGCTTTCATCTACATATGACGCTGACCGTGATTACCACGGCAGTCGTGATACTTTCCGCCCTGCTTGCAGGGTCCAGTCTTTGGCTGTTGAGAAGTTTGAACCGGCAGGCCGCAAGGCTCACAGCCACGCAGGCGGTTATCGACAAGGGCTGTCAAATGACTCAATACATATCCTGCCAGGAAGACATATTCTCAGGCACGGAAGATGGCAAAAACTGGAAAAGACTCTCAGAAACAATCAGATCCCTGCACACACTTGAAGGGAATCTCCAGTATGTTTCCGTGTCACAGGGCAGTGCCACGATATTCCACGAACAAACTTCCATGAGCGACAGACAGAACGATAAGGGTAAGGAAACCTCTGTTGCTCCCATCATTGTCGGCAAGAGCATCCTGAACCTGGGAAACACCCAAACGCCGGTCGTTGTCTTTCGCAAAAAGATATACAACTCGGAAGGCAAGGACCTTCAGCTGGAAATAGGCATAAAGAAAGTAGCTGTAGGACAGGCTGAGACAGAAGCATCAAACATTATATCATCAATGTTCCGCCTCTCCCTCATTTCAGTCATCGTAGCATTCGGACTGAACCTTATGCTCGTGATATGGATGATTCATCGCGAGAACACACGCAAACAGCAGCGTCAGAAGGAGGAGCACCTCGCCTTCGCAGGCATGCTGGCCAACGGAATAGTCCATGATTTCAGAAATCCGATGTCAGCCATGAAACTGGATGTGCAAATGCTCAACCGTGAGGCAGCAAAAGGCATGCAGGGGAAATCCGAAAAAATCACCGCGCTGGCGGAGAGAATCAAGACAACTATGGACCGCATGGACGGGGTATTTCAGGAATTCTTCCGCATATCCCGCCCTACAGACGGAGAAACGGAAAACTGTGAATTGAGTTCTCTCATCAAGGATTGTATTTCAATCATATCAGCCCGTCTTGAGCATAAGAAAATCCAGTGCAACCTCATTGAAAACGCTACCGGCATACATATACGAGCGGATATCTCGGCTTTACGGCGCGCCCTGGTCAACATCCTCACCAATGCTGAACAGCATTCAAAAGATGGCAGCACCATAACCGTGGATCTTTCGCTAGAACACGGGAGGGCCGTAACAAAGATCATTGACAGCGGCCCCGGCATATCTGACACAGACAAGCAGAAGATATTCGAAATGTTTTACTCGACAAGGCCTGGGGGAACAGGCCTTGGCCTGTTCATAGCAAAGACCGCAATAGAAAAGGCCGGCGGCAGCATCCAGGCACTCGACGCTGACGGCGGTGGCACCTGTTTTAAAGTTTGCATTCCGATAATCAAAGAATAATATGCTGCGAAAAGAAAATACTTAGATTGCTCACAGATAAACACAGATCACAATCTGATAAGAAAATCAAAGATGGAAGCTTCTGCAAGAATATTGATAATCGAGGACGATCCTGACGGATGTGTGTCACTCAAAGACGCGGTCGAAGACGCCGGCTTCGAAGCCATGACTGCGATGAACGGCAATGACGGAGTCAATCTCTTCAGAACGACTCACTTTGACACCGTAATATCCGACCTCGTTCTGCCGGACATAGACGGCATAGAAGTACTGAAGAAAATAAGGAAGATCAACAGTCAGATTCCGGTAATAATCATAACCGCCTACGGGACAGTACCTTCCAGCGTTCGTGCTATCCAGGCCGGCGCCTATGACTATCTTTCCAAACCGCTTGATCTTGATGAACTTCAGCTCAAACTCAGACGGGCCGTCGAGACCGTCAGCCTCCGCAAGGAGAATACCGAACTCAAGAAAATGGCCGGCGAAAAGTATATGCTCTCATCCATGGTCGCCGCGAGCCCTCAGATGAAGGAAATATCCGATCAGGTACGAGCACTGGCCGAAACAAATGCAACGGTACTGATCGAAGGCGAAAGCGGGACAGGCAAAGAGCTTATCGCCAGAGCCCTCCATGCCGAGAGCAAACGGAGCACCGCCCCTTTCGTGGCTGTCAATTGCGGCGGCTTTACAGAGACTCTACTGGAGTCCGAACTATTCGGACATGAGAAAGGATCCTTTACCGGAGCCGGTTGCATGTACAAAGGAGCTTTCGAACGAGCTCATGGCGGCACCCTTTTTCTGGACGAGATCGGGGACGCACCCAAATCCCTGCAAACCAAGCTTCTGCGTGCCATAGAAGAACGCGAACTGCTCAGAGTCGGCGGCAGTACCAACGTCAAGATCGACGTCAGGATAATATCCGCCACCAATAAATCGCTCAGCGATATGGTCGAATCCGGCGATTTCCGGCAGGACCTTTACTACCGGATGAAGGTCATCACCATTAACTTACCACCTCTGCGCGAACGCAAAGAAGATATTCGCCCGCTAGTCGACCGCTTTATAGCCTCAGCCTGCCATGATCATGGCCGCAATATCACAGCTGTCGAACCGGATTATTACAACAAACTGGAAGCACATGTATGGCCTGGAAATGTCAGACAGCTCCGGAATACCGTCGAAGCATCGGTTGTAATGACGAGGGAGCCTGTTCTAAAGAGCTCCTCTATCCAGCTGGACAACAGCATGCGTAAAGAAAATACCGCGTTCACAGTCCCTAGCGATATGTCACTTTCTGACATAGAGCGTGAAATTTTGTCACAGCTGCTGCAGCGTTACGAGGGGAACAGATCGCTGACAGCGGATAAGCTTGGTATTTCACGCCGCACAATCCAGCGAAAAATCAAAGATCTGAACCTACCGTTCTAAAATCTTAATCTCCTGATTAAGATTTTAGTTGGCACGGGTATTGCATAAGCTTTGTCCGTATAGTTGTATGAATTCAAAAATGGAGGCAATAATGCTAGAAGTAAAGGGATTGCATAAGAACTTCGGCCATATAAAGGCCGTAAGGGGCATCTCCTTCACGGTTAACAAGGGCGAAGTGCTAGGTGTCCTTGGACCGAATGGGGCCGGTAAAACAACGACAATGCGAATGATCACAGGTTTCCTGCCGCCCAGCGCCGGCACGGCTACTGTCTGCGGATGTGATATCACTCAGGACCCGGTAGGCGCCAAGCGCAGTATCGGTTACCTGCCTGAAAACGCACCTGGTTATCAGTCAATGACCGTCACAAGCTTTCTGGCTTTTGTTGCCGATATCCGTGGATATCGCGGCCAGGAAAAGCAGGACAGAATAGATTCCACCATAAAGAAATGCCGTCTGGAGAAAGTGCGCAACCAGACCATAGGCACACTCTCCAAGGGTTACAGACAAAGAGTATGCTTCTCCCAGGCAATACTGCACGATCCGCCAGTTCTGATCATGGATGAACCCACTGACGGACTGGATCCGAACCAGAAGTTCGTCGTGAGGGAAATGATCAAAGAGATGGCAGGCCAGAAAGCTATAATCGTTTCGACCCACATACTCGAGGAAGTCGATGCGGTCTGCACAAAGGCAATAATAATAGCCAACGGGACCATCGTCGCCAACGGGACACCCGAACAGCTCAGGGCGAAAAACCCGAGCGGTCGTCTGGAAGATGTGTTCAGGATGCTTACAACTGGAGAGGAGGGAATAAAAAATGGTTAATTCCTGCACAATCAAGGCAATATTCAAAAGGGAGTTCAAGTCATATTTCGAATCTCCCGTGGCTTATGTATTCATGGTCGTATTCCTGGTACTCATGGGGTTCCTAACGTTCAACGTGACGAACTTCTACGAAAGGCAGTTGGCAGATCTACAGCCCTTCTTTCTCTGGTTCCCCTGGGTCTTCCTGCTGCTTATTCCCGCATCCTGCATGGGCTTGTGGGCTGATGAGCGCAGATCGGGAACTATAGAACTCCTGCTCACAATGCCTATAACGATGACCGAGGCAATCCTCGGCAAGTTTCTGGCCGCCTGGGCATTCATAGCTATAGGAGTGGCCATGACCTTCCCTATCATAATCACAACGTGCTTCCTGGGGAGCCCTGATATCGGAGTGATCATCACCGGTTACATAGGCACAGTCCTGATGGCAGGCGCTTACGTTTCCGTAGGAATGCTAACATCGTCAATGACCAGAAGCCAGGTCATAGGCTTCGTACTGGCGCTTGTAGTGTGCCTGTTCCTTATCATAGCCGGCTGGCCGCCGATAACGAACTTCCTGGTCAGCTGGGCACCGGCCTGGCTGATTGAGACCGTGGCCGCCTTCAGCTTTATGCCGCATTATGAATCCATGCAGCGTGGCGTCTTAGACTTGATCGACGTGACCTATTACATATCGGTCATGGTCTTCTTTTTGACAGCCACACATGTCGTAGTAGACAGCCGTAAATCAAGCTAATCCTGGGAGAATAACAAACAATGAAATACAACGATTCAACATTCATTAAAAAAGCAGGCGGCGGCCTTTTCGGGCTGTTGGTTCTGCTGGCAATAATCATCGCCGTTTACGTGATAACAGGCTCACTCAGGGCAAGACTTGACCTGACAGAGGAAAAGATATACACGCTGTCACAGGGCTCGAAGTCCATTGTGGGTAAGCTTGACTCTGAGATAACCCTGAAGCTGTTCTTCAACAGCAGTTCACCTGAAATACCGGTGATCCTGAAGTCATACGCGCGCAACGTAGAGGATCTTCTGAAGGAATACCAGAAGGCCTCGCACGGCAAGATAATACTGGAGAAGTATGACCCCACCCCGGACTCTGATGCCGAGGAAGCCGCTCAGCAGTGCGGAATACCAGGCCAGCAGCTGGCCGCAATGATGCCGCCTATATACTTCGGGCTTGTAGCCGTTGCGGGCAACACTGAGACTTCGATCCCGGTGCTCGATCCGCGCGCAGAGTCACTGCTCGAATACAATATCACTAAACTGATATACAGGGTCATAAACCCTGAAAAGCCGACAATCGGAGTGCTAAGCCCACTGCCTGTGCTAGGCGAAGAGAATCCGATGCAGTTCGGCCAACAGCCTCAGCAGCGGCGCGCTGAACCCTGGGCAATATTCAAAGAGCTCAAGGATGATTACAACATAAAGCGCATACGCCCTGACAGCAGCAAGATCGACGATGATGTCGATGTACTGGTGGTCATACACCCCAGCAACATCGAAGACTCGCAGATGTTCGCCATAGACCAGTTCATCATGCGCGGCGGACGGGTGCTGGCAATGGTGGACCCGATGTGCCTTGCAGATATGAACCAGAACAATCCAATGGGTGCGATGCCGGGAACCTCCGATCTAAGCAGCCTGTTTAAAGCCTGGGGCGTGACATATAACCCGGGGCAGGTTTTAGCTGACCTTCGGGCCTCATCGAAACTGCAGGGACCCAATAATACTGTTGACGACAATCCCATATGGCTGTCGCTAGACAAGAGCACGATGAACGCCGACGACATTGCGACAAGCCAGCTGGAAACCATGATGCTTCCGCTGTCAGGCGCTTTCGACTACACGGCCGCAAGCAATCTGACTGTAACTCCGCTTATAACTTCGTCACCCAATTCCAGCTTGATATCATCGATGTCAGCACGATTCGGCGCACAAGCGATAAGGCGCGAATTTAAAGCCAGCAACATGAGACAGAGCATGGCCATCCGCCTGAATGGAACTTTCAAGACTGCCTTTCCTGATGGGAAGCCCGCACCGGCGAGCGAAACGGACAAAGACAAGAAACCTGCGGCACCGGTTCCGGGCCTCAAGGAAGGTAAAAGCACAGTTGTTCTGGTTGCTGACGTCGACATGTTAATGGATCAGTTCTGCGTGCAGGAACTCAACTTCTTCGGTTACAAAGGAAGTCAGCCGATCAATAACAATATAGCATTTATTCTTAATGTCATCGAGCAGATCGCTGGCAGCTCTGATCTGGTGAGCATACGGTCACGCGGCAAATTCAACCGGCCGTTCACCTATGTTCAGGATATAGAACGAAAGGCGCGCGACCAGTGGCAGGCAAAGGAAAGCAGTCTGATGGAGAAACTGACACAGGCTCAGCAGCAGCTCAATGAGATGCAGATGCGCAAGGATAAAAACCAGCGCACAATCCTGAGCAAAGAGCAGAAGGATGCCATTGAACTGTTCCAAAAAGATGAACAGCAGATCAAGAAGGAGCTCAAACAGGTCAGAAAGAACCTGCGCAGCGACATAGAGCAACTTGGAATAAAGGTAAAAACAGCCAACATTGTGCTGATGCCGCTACTGGTGGCACTTGCAGGTGTGGCATACGGACTATACAGGAAGAGTAAGTAACAAGGAGAATTCATTTATGAAGGGTAAAAGCATATTTTATATGACAATAGTTGCGATCATCCTTTGCGGGATGGCGCTCTACATCAACAAGAGCCGCAGGCAGGAACCTCCGCAGAATATCGGCAAAAAGGTGTTCTCCGACTTGCCAGTCAACGATATTGATACGATTAAGATTAAAAGCAAAACAGGCACGGCCACTGTAACCAGGGTCGGCGATCTGTGGGTAGCAACAGATAGACACAACTACCCTGCTAACTTCGAAAAGATAAAGAATGCGCTTATAAGCCTAAGCAACATCAAGATCACGCAGTCTATGAAGGTGGCGAAGAAACACATCGACTCGCTGAAGTTCAACGATCCGTCAGGAGACAAAGCAACAGCAGCCAACAGTGCCACTGTGGTCGAGTTAAGCGGCGGAGGCAAGAACATCCAATCATTTATGATCGGAGCCCAGCACATGAAGAAGGGCGATCAGCCAGGCATGCCGGAAGGTGCTTCATATCCTGACGGGGCATTCATTTCGTTAGATCAGGGCAAGACTGCTTATCTGGTCAAAGAAACTCTGGACGATCTAGGCGCTGACCAGAAAATGTGGCTGAATGGCGAACTGTTCAGCGTACAGAACAGTGACATAGAGGAAATGACGCTGAAGACTCCTTCAAACCAGTCAATAAGGCTGTACCGCAAAGACGGTACGATGCGCGTGGACGGACTGCAGTCTTTAGAGGAAGAAAACACCTCCAAAATCAGCGCTATGGAATCAGCGCTTGGATACCTGCGGCTGGACGATGTAGCCGACCCTGCCCTCAAGGATGCAGAAATGGGGCTTGATAAGCCGTACATTCTGACAGCCACGACGAAAGACGGCGAAAAATATACCGCAAAGATCAGCAGCAAAATGACATCCGATGAAACGCGCTACTTGCGGTTTGAATTTGCTCTGCTCGACGCAAAAAAAGAGGCAGCAAAAACAGAGCCTGCCGTGACCTCCACTAATGCACCGGCACAAACGGAAGACCAAAAGAAGGCGGAAGAAAAAGCAAAGGCAGAAAAGATGAAACAACAGGAAGAGAAGATAAAGGACCTCAACGATCGGCTTGGAAAGTGGACTTTCATCATGGAAAGATATCGCACCGATTCAATGATCGCCACGCGGGCTGAACTGGTAAACAATAAAGTTATAAAGGAAAATACAGTCGACAAAAAGGTTGTACAACCCGGAACGGTTCAGGAGACAGCTCCTGCCCCAGCAACATTTACTCTTCCTGAAAACAAATAGAGGCACTGATATGAATCCTGATATTGCACGGACAACAGACATGATAGGCGAGCAGGCAAAACTCATCGAGAACCTGCGTCTTGAGTTGAGCAAAGTTATAGTCGGACAGGAGAAACTGCTGGAACGGATGCTTATAGCATTGATAGCCGGCGGGCACATCCTGATCGAAGGCGTACCAGGCCTTGCGAAGACTACAGCGGTGAAAACAATGGCGGAAGCGCTGGGCTTGAAATTCCATCGCATATCGTTCACGCCCGACCTCCTGCCTGCTGATGTCGTTGGCACAATGATATACAATCCCAAGGACGGCACGTTCAGCCCAAAGAAAGGGCCGGTCTTCACTAACCTTCTGCTGGCAGATGAAATCAACCGGGCCCCTGCCAAGGTCCAGTCTGCCCTGCTGGAGGCAATGCAGGAACATCAGGTCACAATCGGCGACAACACGTACAAACTGGAAAAGCCGTTTCTGGTCATGGCAACACAGAACCCCATTGAGCAGGAAGGCACATATCCCCTGCCCGAGGCACAGGTAGACAGGTTCATGCTGAAGTGCAGGATAGTACATCCGTCCCGCGACGATGAACGCAGGATCATGAACAGATTCACGAGGAAGAACGACATCAAGGTCAACAATGTTATAACGGCAGATCAGATACATGCCATGAGAAACATACTTGATCAGGTGTATTGCGACGAAAAAGTCGGTGACTATATTCTGGATATCGTTTTTGCCACGCGTGAGCCCAAGAAATACAAATTGGACATAGAACATCAGATAGAATACGGCGCGTCACCGCGAGCAACGCTCTATCTGAATCTGGCCGCACGCGCCAATGCAATGCTGCACGGACGCGCATATGCGACGCCGCAAGACGTTAAAGAGATTGCCCATGACGTGCTTAGACACCGCATCATCATTACATACGAGGCCGAAGCCGAGGAAGTTACTTCAGAGGATATCATCACAAAGATTCTGAACGAAATCCCAGTACCGTAATCTGTAATCTGCGATCTGTGATCTGTGATTTGCGATTTGTGATTTTTATACCATGGCAATAGACACCAAAGAACTGATGAAGCAGGTCGGCAAGATTCGCGTAATCACTAGCCGGCTTGTGGATGACAAGCTGTCCGGCGAGTACCATTCGGTATTCCGCGGACAGGGCATAGAGTTCGATGAGGTGCGGGAATACATCGCCGGCGACGATATACGCTCCATTGACTGGAACGTGACAGCCAGAATGGGCCATCCCTATATAAAGAGGTATTCAGAAGAACGCGAACTGACCATCATATTTCTGGTAGACATATCCGGATCACAGTGCTTCGGGTCGGCAAAGCGTTCTAAAGCGGAAGTAGCAGCCGAAATAACATGCCTGCTGGCCCTCTCGGCCGTTAAAAATCAGGATAAGGTCGGCTTAATACTCTTCAGCGATCGCATCGAGAAGACGATTCCACCCAGAAAAGGCAGAAGAGCGGCTATACGTCTTGTGCGGGAAGTCCTGGCTGCTGAAGAAACCAGGCGCGGAACCGATATTGCAGGCGCGTTGCGCTTCCTGAACAATATCCAGAAACGCAAAGCCGTAGTTTTTATAATATCTGATTTTATGGACAGCAATTACGTCAAGGAACTGCGCGTAACCGCACGCAGACATGATGTCATCTGCTGTCCAGTATCTGACCCCGTGGAATCAAACCTTCCAGATGTTGGGCTTATAGAATTGCAGGATCCGGAAAACGGCAATCTGTTTATCGTCGACACTTCCTCACGCAAGGTGCGAAACGAGTTCAAAGCGGCGGCTGAAGCGCATGCAGCCGAGCTTGCAACCAGTTTCAGGAGGCTGAAGATGGATACGATACATCTTTCTACTGACCGGCCGTTTGTTGACGAAGTCAGAAAGATGTTCAAAAAACGACAAACACGGGCAGGACGGTAAATGTGACACCAGGGGCGTCATATTTACTGAAGCATACATGAAGAGAAGATTTAACATTTCAATAGCGATAGCGATATTGATAATCGCCTTTACTGGATGCGATAAGGCCGGAACCAAAGCGGCCGTATCCTCAGACAAGGGCGAGCCGCTGTCATTCGACAACTCGCGCGGCGCGATCCAGGCTGTGCTATTGTTCGATCCTGGCACTGTCGACTACAAAAGAGACGTAATCATGTCTCTAAAGATAACGGCTCCATCATCAATCAGCGTTACGATGCCGGAACTCTCTGACCGGATGAAGGGCTTCATCATCTCCGGCCAATACGACAAGGAACCTGTGCATGACGGAGGGAAAACCATTCAGGAACGTACAGTGAAGCTAACTCCCCTGCTCTCCGACGAACACCGCATAGCGCCCATGCCCATAGTTTACCGGGGGCAAGGCGGCCCGACCGTAGAATCAGGCTGGTTTGCGACAAGACCTGTCATATTGTCCCTCGCCCCTGTCAATGAAGGGAAGGTTCCTGATGACATAATTGCCGCATTCAAGCCTATTTGGATATTCCCCGGACTCAAGACTATAATCATCGGTCTCGTACTTATCGCTGCTGCTGCGGGAGTGATATATCTGCTGATCCTCCTGGTAAAGCGGATAAACAGGAAAATAAAGATCATGCGGATGTCTCCGAAAGAAAGAGCGTTGCTCGAACTCGCCGAACTCTTATCTAAGGACATGATCGCCAAACATCTCGTTAAAGAATTCTATGTCGAACTTACTATGATTGTGCGGCGCTACATTGAAAGAAGCCATAAAGTCAGGGCTCCTGAACAGACGACTGAGGAATTCCTTGCGGCCGTAAGCAACGACGTACGTTTCAACAAACAGGTGATAGACAAGTTAAAGAGTTTCCTGGAGGCAGCCGACCTGGTTAAATTCGCTGCATACCTGCCGTCAGATAGTGCCATAAACAACTCGACCGTTACGGCAAAAGAATACATCGAAACTGATTACCAGGAAGTCGAGTGGATAAAGGAACAGGAACGGCTGGAAAAAACCGGCAGAAAGGCGGGATCCTGATGTTCAGATTTGCAGATCCCATATATTTCCTGCTGGTAATACCTGTGATCGGTGCACTCTGGTTCATTTACCGCAGAAAGACTGTGTCTGCAATCCTCTTCTCGGCAACAGGAAGGATCCCGCTAAAATCACGGTCTTGGCGCGAGTTTATGTCCATCGCCACCCCGCTGCTTTTTACAGCCGGGCTGATGCTTATGGTTACAGCCCTCGCGAGACCGCAGACTTATTTCTCGAAAACGCACAGGACGACAGATTCAATAGCCATTCAGATGACTGTGGACATGTCTGGATCGATGAGAGCGCTGGACATGTCGCCGCGCACCGCAACGGGTATCGATTACAAAACAAGACTCGACATGGTTAAAAAGACTTTTGCAGAGTTCGTGGAGAGAAGGCAGGACGACATGATAGGCCTGGTCACATTCGGAGGATATGCCACAACACGCTCGCCACTCACCGGCGACCATCAGGCACTCCTGCATGTACTTAAAGGCGTTGAGGTCCCGCAAGAAGCGTTTGACAGCAATGGACGGATTATCAATGAGGAAGAAATGAGGACTGCCATAGGCGATGGTCTGGCAACGGCCTGCGCCAGACTGCAGAATGCAGCACAGAAATCACGTATCATCATCCTATTAAGCGACGGAGAATCCAACACTGGCTTAATCAAACCTGAAGAAGCAATGCAGACTGCCAAAAAAATGGGCATCAAGGTTTACACCATAGGCATCGGCTCAACAGGCTGGGCTCCGATATGGGGCCAGAATCAATTTGGCCAGAAGACTATCGCGAGAATACCTGTCACATTCGACGAGACATTGATGAAAAAAATCGCGGCTGATACAGGCGGCCTGTATTTCAACGTAACTGATCCGGACGGCCTCGCGAAAGCCATGAAGGAGATTGATAAGCTTGAAAAGACAAAAACCGATAACGAGATTTACAATCAGTACAACGAGATGTTCCCATGGTTTTCAACGAGTGGACTGGCATTGGCCTCTTTTGCGTGCTTTCTTAATATGCTTATTACAAAAAGGATGATCTAGTGAGATTCTTATACCCATGGGTTTTGTATCTGCTTTGGCTGATACCGGCAGTGTCGGCATGGTGGATCATGATAAGAAAAAAGCAGGAGAAGGCCATGTCAGCATTCGTATCAGCCGAGATGCAAAAGAAACTTTTCCCTGCCGGAGGAAAGAAGCGGTTCATTATCCAGCTGGTGCTTGTCTCGCTCGGCATATTAGCCTCGGTAATCGCAGCTGCACGGCCACAATGGGGACACCGTGAGGAACTGGTCACGAAAAAAGGCCGAGACCTGATGATACTTCTTGATGTCTCGAGATCCATGCTGGCAAATGATGTACGGCCGAACCGGCTTGAACGTGCAAAGACAGATATCATCGACCTGATCAAGGAACTGAAGGGTGATCGCGCCGGTCTTATCACCTTCAGGCACAAATCAGCCGTCCTATGTCCCTTGACAACTGACTATTCTTTCCTGAGGCAGGTATTGGACAACGTAAACACCGAATCTGCCCCGCGCGGAGAAACAGACATCGGGGAAGCGATCACAAAGGCTATAGAATCGTTTGACAACACTGAGTCATCCCATAAAGCCATCATTATGATAACAGATGGCGAGGACCTGAGCGGGCGGGCCATTGAAACAGCAAAGAAAGCTGCAGATTTGAAAATACCTATATTTACGGTAGGACTGGGCAGTCGCGCCGGATCGACGATACCGGAGCCGTCAGACAAAAGAGCAACGATCAAGTATAAGGGAGAAAGCGTGAATTCAAAACTGGATCACGAGACCCTCTATACCATTGCCAAGACCACTGGCGGTGCCTATGTGCCCATAGAGACAGCGGGCATGACCAGCATCACTCTGGGAACGTTATACAACAATCATCTCCGGAAGATTCAGGCCAGAGAAATAGAAGAAAGCCTGCACAGAAATTATATCGATCGCTACCAGCTGTTCCTTCTGCCTGGCACGATTATGTTGATAATCGCCGGCTATCTCAGCCGCGGCAGGCTTGGCGGGAAAGTAGTCACCAACCGTATAGATAGAAAAACAAAAAAGGTTGCTCCCCCACCCCTGCCTGCCTCCAAGGCAGCGTTACTGCCCTTTGCATTGATGCTGACCTTATCTCACTCAACGGCAGTTTCCGTGGCCATTGAGCAGAACAGTACTTCCAACGTTATAGCACAGACTGAACCGGCAATCGCTAAAATGCCGCAAAAGCCATTGGACATCAGCAGCGGCCGGCAAGGCGCACGCGATGCCCAGAAATTATACTGGCTCGGAAAATACGAAGAAGCCGGCGACGCTTACAAGACATCATCACAGAGTGTTGCGGGCAGATCGCAGGACGAGTTTATGTTTAACGCCGGAGTTGCATATTATAAGGCAGGTAAATTCAAAGAAGCCGCTGATGTACTCGGCTCAATAGCAAACTCGGATGCAATAAACAGGAATACGATAAATATGGCGCTGGGTGCGTCGCTCTATAAGGCTTCAGCTGTAGATTCCACAAATGACGCCAATACGCTGACCGAGAAAGTGAATATGCTTAGAAATTCGGGAGAATCTTACAAAATGGCGGCACGAAACGAATCAAAGCATAGCAGTGCTGAGCAAAACCTTGCCGTGACCCTTAATGCCCTGCCTAAAGCTGACCTCGCGGCAAAGACTGCACGCTTGATGCAGCAATACGAGAAGTCCGGTGCCCCGCAGATCGCCGCTGACTTACTGAAACAGCAAAGAGGACTGACAAACAATATTCCAGCCGCACTGACCAATGATACGCCAGCATCCATCAAACAATACGAGACATTCGCGGAAAGACAGTCACAAATCACCGATATAATGATACCGCTCAGGGCAAAGATTAACGAGGCACTGGCCCAGGCAAAGATGAATGACACTAACTCAGTGCAAAACACCGAGATGTACAACAAGCTGCTTGACGCGACCAACGAAATGCTGAAAGAAAGTGCGTCACGCCTGCGAGACGCAGATCCTGACGGCTATGATGCCGCCGTCTCTGCAGAATCAGGCGTGTACCAGGTATGGAAGCCTATTGCAGACTGCAATTCCCTTCTTTCCGAAGATATTCTGCGGCAGACAAATGTGATATCAAGTGCCCTTTCCCGCAGCATTTCAGCCCAGACAACGGATTATATGCGGCTCAACCAAACCGAGTGTGCCAGCCTCGCAGAGCTGTTCAAGATCAGATTCGAAGAGGCATACCCCGAAACATCCACCAACAATGCAGCGACCATGGCAATGGCGGCTGGCCAGCAAGACAATGCGGCACAGGAAAAACTCAAACCCGAAGACAGAAGAAAGATTGTTCAATACACTGATCAGGTCATTGAACTCCAGAAACAGACTGCGGCCGGTATCGCGACCAATAGTCCTGCCGCAATCCTGCCTGGCGCAAGAAAAAGCCATGACTTGCTGAAGGAAATCGAAAAGCTAATGCCCAAGCAACAGAATCAGCAGGATCAGCAGCAGGAACAGAAACAGGATCAACAGCAGAAACAGGATCAACAAAAGCAAGATCAGCAGAAAGAAGAACAGCAAAAAGAAGAACAGCCGCAGGAACAGGAGAAAGAGAAACTGCCGGAAGATGTTCAAAAAATGCTAGAAAAAGCACTTGAACGGGAAAAAGACCACGAAAAGGATAAACAGAGAAGAGAAAATGTACCGCTTTTGCCAGTAGGAAAGGATTGGTAATTTGCAGCAGTGAAAAGTAAACGGTGAACAGTGAACAGTGCGACAAATCACATAGCCCCGCCGAAATACGTGCGTACTCTGCGCGCTGTGCTTTATTCGGTAGCATTTTCTTCTCTGTTTGCAATTCCGCTGTTTGCAGAAGACATTAAGCTTGAGGCAGCGGTCAATCGCAGCGAGATATATACCGGCGAGTCCTTCCTGTTGCAGATCAAACTTTCCGGCGCTGATAGTCCGACAGAACCAGATCTATCCGCGATCAAGGACTGCACTATCAGATTTCTTGGCAGTCAGAGCGACAGCCGATTGAGCATCGTTATAGTCAACGGCCGGATGCAGAGAGAGCAACACACCGGCCGACTCTTCTCATACGAATTGACGCCCTTAAAAGAAGGGCTCATAGCTACGAGCCCAGTATCATTGAAAGCGGACGGTAAGATGCTTTCTGCTGCCGGGCCTGTGGTTAAAGTCCATGGTATCGAAAAACAAGATACTGTACTCGTAAACGTAAGCGCCTCAAGAAACACGACTCTTGTCGACGAAACATTTACAATCAAGCTTACAATCGCCATCAAAGCCTTACCTGCACCATATACCCAGGAGCACCCGCTTAACGCTGGCGAGCCCCCTACTCTCATCATTCCATTCCTGGGCCAAGTTGATTATCCCGGACTGGAAGGGTCTGACATAAAGGCACTGCTGCAGAAAATGGTTGCAGAACAGCAAAACGGGCCTGGCGTACTGATTAATGATTTCACTCTCAACCAGGGCCCTTTTGGCTTCGGCGGGATGTTTAATATGGGCGGCTTTTTGGAACAGCAGAAGGCTAAGTTCATGCTGCCCCATGCCGTTGTCACCATCAACGGACAGCAATACATCCAATACGAAATAGCGCTTGAATACACGCCAAAGGAGGAGAATTCCCATACGTTCGGTCCGGTCATATTCAAAGGAGCACCAATAACAGCTGTCGATGCGAGCGGGAATATCAGGACAAAACCGGTATTCGCCGTCGGGGCCGCAGTCGTTGTAAGAGTCGTCCCTCCGCCTGAGGAAAACAGGCCGAAAACATATATCGGGGTTATCGGATCCAATCTTACAGCCAATGCTGAACTGGATACCCAGACCTGCAATGCCGGTGACCCGCTGAAATTGTCACTAACATTTACAGGAAATGTGAATCTTGCAAATGCACACCCGCTCTTCCTGAATGAACAGGAAGGCGTGTCTCTAAACTTCAAGGTATACGATGACTCGATAGACACGGTCAAAAAAGACGATAAAACCAGGCAATACACCTACACGATCCGTCCGGTGACGCCAGGCACTTATGAATTCCCACCCATATCAGCATCATATTATGATACGGTTTCAAGGTCATACCAGACCATCAAAACGAGACCTATTCCGATCAGCGTGAAGAAAGGCATTGAAATAGACGAGAACATCATAATCAACACATCAACCAACACAGCATCGACTAATGTCAAGATATCGTCGGGCGACAACGCCTTGATAGCACCGCTTACAATGACTCCCAGCGGCGCGGATCCGGAATCGCTGGCACTTGACTACAAGCACGCCCTGATTGCCGCAGCAGGCGTCTTCACCTTTATTGCTGCATTATTTTGGCGACTGGTCTCCCAGCTTTATCAGCACCGGATGACCACGAGGAAGAGGCGTCACGCATTCCACACGGCCGAAGAATTGCTACAGAAAGCCGCCCATGAGGCAAAAAGCGGGGACATCAAGAATGCACACCTGCTCATTACACAGGCATTTAAACGTTATTTTGGATGGCGGTTTGGAATGAACACAAGCGGAGTCACACCATCTGATGTTAAGATGGTTCTGCAGGACATTCAGACTCCTGAGACAATCGCCACGCCCATGCTGAATATTATGGAGCGACATTTTAACGCGGTCTATTCAGCGACAGAAACAGTAAAGGATGTTTTTGATATAGCTGACGTGGAGCTCACAAGATCATTGCTTCTCGAGATTGAAAACCTCGAGAGAAAGAAGAAACCCGCATGATAAGACTAGTCCCTAATTCTGACTTCTTATATATGGCGATGCGACGTGCTGCATGCGGAATCATGGCTTTCATTGCGGTTATGGCAATATTTGTGGCAGCCCCGGCTATAGCAGGGCAAATCTCGCTCAATGATAGCGAACGCCGTTTTATATGGGACGAGGCAAGTTCTATCATCATGTCGGCCCGAAAACCGGATGACTTCATCAAGGCTTACAATGCCTACCGTAAACTTGATGAGGCTGGAGTGAGAAACGGCTTTTTGTATTACAACATGGGCACATGCCTGCTCAAAGCAAAAGAATTCGACAGTGCGAGCAAAATGCTTGAGCGGTCAGAACGGTATCTCGGTAATCGCAGGGACGTCAGGAATAACATGACTATTGCACTGTCGGCAATGAATAAGGGACAAGGCAATCAAATCATGCCATGGTCGAGGTTCCTGATGTTTTGGCATTACAACCTGCCAGGCAGCATCCGGCTTACCCTTGCAGTTTTCGGATTTTCGGGTATATGGCTTGCACTAGCATTAAGAATATTCGGATTGAAGGCGCTTTCGCATAATCTAACGGTCATATCAGCGGTGCTATTGGTCCTATTTGGATCAAGCGCCATAACGACAATGCATCAGGAGTCAAAAAGCGAACGGATCACAATATCCAAACCTGACACTGAGCTTATAAATGGAATACGGGGAGACAGCGATAAATAACATGAACAGATGGCTGACAAATCTTATTACATGCCTGGCAGTGACGATAAGCATGCAGGCTTTTGCACAGCAGGGATCTGTTAGTGCTGTTATCAGACCTGAAAGCGGCACACTGTATGTAAACCAGACATTCGATTTCGACCTTATCGTAACAGCCTCCGGAGTCACTCTCGCAAAAGAGATGAACCTGATGAATATGCCCGACCAGAAAGTTTTGCGATTTGAGAAGTTCGATGAGCTGCCGCCGGTACAGGAAGTAGTCAACGGCGTAGCAACCGAAACAAGACGGTTCAGATGCAAGGCACGGGCACAGCGTCCCGGCGTAATCCAGTTATCGCCAGGCCTGGACATAGGCGTGTTGCAACGGCGGAATACCATCTTCGGCACGACGGTCATCACGACATCGAAAAGGATGGGGGTGTCGCCGGTGATGTTATCCATCATGCCGATACCGGAAAAGGACAAGCCCAAAGACTTCTCGGGGTGCATCGGCAACCTTGCATTCGAAGCATCAGTCTCTCCGCATAACCCGGCCCCTGGCGACCTGATCACACTTTCCTATTCGATTACCGGCACCGCCAACATGGATGAGTTTAAAGCGCCAGCCTATAGCGATCTGCCAGGATTCAAAGTTTATGAGGTAAGAAAGATTCCGTCACAAAACCCGAACATTTCTCAATATGAACAGGTACTGATGCCGCTTGGCACAAATGCGCTGACAGTCCCCAAATTATCACTGACCTTCTTTGAGCCCAGTTCAGGCACATACAAGACCGTGTCAAAAGGGCCGTTTAACCTCATTTTCCAGGCGGACAAAGCCGCAATCTATGAGAAGTACAGACCCGACGATGCCATTTCGAAAGGATCCGTCTCAAACAAAACGCGATCCGTGATCAGCGCCGGATATGAAGATGCAAAGAAAGTCAGCAGAGAGACCTGGGTCCAGGCAATTACCTCGGCCGTAATGCTCGTCATCTCCGTAATGTTTATCAGATTCATATTCATCACCCTTAGCTTTGCCGCAAAAACCAGTAAGACGCAAAAGGCATTGAAAATAGTACTGGCCTGTGCCCTTTTATCTGCATGCACTTATTTATCGTACCATATATATACTGGATCAAATACGACAAAGAGTGCCCAATACATAACCAAACAGGATGATGAGGCACGTATCGCGCCATCCGCATCGGCAGCCCCAATATGCCATCTACCCAAAGGATCAAATGTACAGGTTACCGAACGCTACCGGAACTGGATAAAAATAGAAAGCGGTATCAGCTCCGGATGGATAAGGGCGGACTCGATCTGAATTCTGACGTCAAGAGGCCTCATAAAACCTTATTCAAAGCTGAATAGTAACTGGCAGATATCAGGTCTTATTTATAGGCCGACTCTATTTTCTGAGAAATATCTTTGTAGCTTATGTCGACCTGGTAAATCTGCTTGAAGTACTCCATAGCCTTGGTCTTATTGCCCATGAGCTCGTGCAGTATGCCAAGCTCATATATAGCATCTTTTTTGCTGGCATCCATTATATACAATTCGGAAGATGCCTTCTCTAACTGCTGCACAGCCATATCGTACTGGCCTTTTGCCTTGAAACACATCGCAAGATAATACAGAGCCTGTATCCTGCACTTAGGATTACGCTGGGCCAGCTGGAACTGTTGAATAGCCTCGTTGTGATATTCGTTATTAAAGAGCATAACACCCCAGTCGTAACGGAGCTTGAAATCATTAGGATAACGCTTCACTCTGTCCTGCAGATCATCAAACTCAAACTGGAGCCTCTCAAATGTCTTAGCCTCAACCGCAGTCATATCACCCGCCTTACGCAGCTCCTCGATGTCAGAATCGAACTTCTGGAGTTTGACGATAGTGAGGGCGTTCTCCAATTCAGGATCACCTGGGCTCAATTCAATAGCTTTGACAAGGGACGCGATTGCCTCATCGAACATCAGCTTCTGCACATATAGCCTGCTCAACGCGCGATAGTAATTTATATTACCGGGCTCGGCCTGAATCTTAGCGATGGTATCAGCAATAAGAAAATCAGCATCCAGATCGGTTTTAACAGCCTTATTCTCCTTTTCGAGCTTCTCGGCCTCCTTTGTATCCTTCATCTTATTCCTAAAGCTGCCTGTCTCCTCCCACTTGCCCTTGTGTATCGATTCTATGGCAATGGAATCCTTGAGCGCCTTCAGAACATCCGGATCATTTGGGCAAAGTTCGCAGAGCTTCTCAAAACATTGCTTGGCAGAACTTGTCCGGCCCAGGCTTTGATATAACTGCCCCATCATATTGATAAACTCTATATCTTCAGGATAATAATCAGAGAGAAGCTCAAGGTTCTGGACTGCAAGATCAGGCATATCCGCCGCAACAGCAGCCTTAACAAAGGCCATGTTATATTTCATGTTAAGAGGGTCGTTGCGTAGCAGTTTCTCGGCCTCTCGCAAGGCATCGATGGGCTTCTCAGCTTTTATAAGGCTGTTGATCTTCATTATGGCAGGCATGCCTGCAATGGACGTAAACGTATTACCCTTCTTCCCTTTGGACTTCTTGATCTGTGCGACCCTGAGATACTTCCGGGCCTGGTGAAAATAGGGCTCTTTTTCAACTACGACAGCAAACAACTCGATGGCAAAATCTATATTATTGCGCTCCAGCGCAACAAACCCTTTGTTATACAGATCCTTAATGGCTTTAGGAGCTGTTTCAACTGTCATTTCTTCTGTCATATAATTTGACTTGTATGCAAGAGTATATGCTACAAGATATTATGTATGTCAAGTGTTGAAATTTTCATAATTTGTGTTACAAATGGTACATGATTAATAGAAACAGTCTTTTACTTACTGGCATACTTGTGACAAACCTGACCTTCGCAGGCACATACCCTTTATCCGATCTCAGCAAGGAGCTTGCCTCACATGGCTTTAAGACAGGTCAATACGGCACTAACATACTCTGCGTTTCCAGCAATGCATCAGTTATCTGCCATCCCAACAGCAGGCTTATACAGGTTAACAGGCGAATGATTTGGATGAATGCCCCTATCCTGACCGAGAAAGACGGCTCATTTCGCATAGCAAGCGCCGACTTAAATAACGTTCTGCTTCCATCAATCTATCTGACAAACGGCAAGGTCAGGCAGAAGTCACGTACGATAACAGTCGTTTTAGATCCCGGCCATGGCGGGCAGAGTCCTGGAGCATCATCCCCGAATAAAATCTCAGAGAAAAGTCTAGTGCTGGATATTGCCCAGATGATCAATAAGGAGCTTCTGGACAGCGGGCTGAATGTGGCATTCTCCAGAACCATGAATACTAACGTCAAGAATTCCGATCGGCCAGAGAAAGCAAACGCGCTTGATGCCGACATGTTCATCAGCATCCACATGAATGCCAGCTCAAACACAAATTCGGCAGGAATAGAAACCTATGTACTGCCAGCCCCTGATTTCGACTCCACATCGGGCGGCAACGGATCACGCGACAAGTGCCCTGGCAATGATCTTGACGCAGACAACAGCCGACTTGCATATATCATCCACAGCGCCGTTCTTTCCGAGACAAAGGCAAATGACAGAGGCATCAGGAGAGGCCGCTTCGAAGTACTCAGAACCGCTTCGTCCCCCGCAATACTTATTGAATGCGGGTTCCTTACCAACACAGAAGAAGCAACTAAGCTTACCGACATGAAATACCGACGATCCATTGCAAAAGGCATTGCAAATGGCATCGGGAAATATGCAGCCACGCTTCAGCCGAAGTAATATGAAGAAACGTCTTTCAGCAAGCATGTGGGAGACTTGAAAGAAACACCTATGTTGAATCAAATACTGGACTTGATGGAGAAGCATGAACTCACATTAGCCGAACTATACTCAGGGTTCGCAAAACGTTTTCCAGCCATGAAGGAATTCTGGATTGCGATTGCAATAGAAGAAAAAGCCCATGCTGATGTGATTAAATCGTTGCGCACTCAAACAACACAAAACAAATTCTCTCTTAAATCAACATTCACATTGGAAGGAGTCCGTAATTCTCTCGCATTCATGAATAAGTTTAAAGATGAAGCAAAGAGCGATTCACTTTCCGAGCTCAAAGCAGTTGTTATCGCCCTGAACATGGAACGGGCCACGCTGGAGTCAAACGTATTTGATATATTCAAGCCGCTGACAACTCACGCCCTGGATGAACTCAAGCATCTTCGGGCACACACAATAGAACATATCAAGCGGATCGAAGACAAGCGCACCTCGCTTATGTAACACCACCGGTTTTTTGTGTTCTATTTGAGAAATCATCGGGTTACAGTTTTAAAACTCATTTTAGCTTTTCCCCTTTGATCTCTTTGACGATAACTCGTACGTACAACCCCGAAAGAAAACCAACAGTGCTGTTGTCATTTCCAGATACGGAAGTGCAACAGCACGAATAACAAATGTGAAAATACTGATGAAACAATAAGCGATGAGGGCGTCATCGTCCATGACAATGCGTGCAATTCAACTGACAATGCGTGCAAAAGAGGAAAAAGAATACATCCTGAATTTGCTTAGGACCATATCGCATTTCTCAAAGATCACAAACAAGAGAAGGCTGAGCTTCTCAAGATCAAATGACACTATGGCTTGAAGGCTGCTGCGAGCTTATCAAGGACATGCTGTTCGTCCATGGAAATTTTGCCAAGCCCCAGGAATCCGCCAGCTGCTTCTGCTACCTCTTCCGCGTGTTTCATTATACCAGACTTGGCTTTAGCGATGGAATCCTTGTCTAATTCCTTAATAAGCATCTTCACATAATGTATCCATGCATCCAGCATATCTTTGCCGGGCTTTTTGCTGAGCCAGAACTCCAGCATGTCGTGACCTGGTGTTCCCTTACGAACGCCATGTTCTTCAGCAACTTTCATAAGGACCTTTCTTTCGCCATCTTCTACTGATCCGTTTGCCCATGCGACCTCGACAAGAGGAATGATAGTAAGCGCGCACATGGTTTCGCTGTGGAGCCCCAAGTCGAGCAATTTAGTCAGCAGTTGTTTGTTCGTTATTCCGGAGGCCTCCGACATAGCCTTCATCTTGTCGAGAGAGTCTTTCTCTGCTTTTCTCTGCGCCATCAACTCGGCATGATGTTTGTAGAAGAACTCGTCCTCAAGTGACCGGCGTTTCTTTTCAAAAGCACTACTCATATTAACCTCCTTGAATTAAATTAATAAGAAATCGCTTTTCTGGCGGTACGGACACATGCCCGGAATGACCAGCCTGAAAGAGTGTTCTCATGCTTGAAATGTGGCAGAACTGGATCTGAAATGCAAGTGCGGGGTAAAATACACTTTGCTTTGCACCCAACCGTCAGTGCTCAGGTATTGGCTCGGGAGCGCCAGCACATGTGAATTCAGCGGACAGGTTCAGCGGACAGGCGGAAGAAGCCGGTATTCGAGTCCATCCGGAACACTGCATCGCGAACTTCACCTTTTTCGTCGCCCGAAACAGTCGACACACTAATCGGTGTGGCCCTGGTCCAGCTGCCCAAGGTTTCCGAGCTGTTGACAATGAGGCTGACGTCTGCGGCAGCTGTATTCACAGGATAGCGATAGGTAAGATAGTTCGACTCATTGGTCGATCGGGAATTGACCAGCGAGGGAAAGAGCTGATGCGGTTCGGATCCGGTCCGGGTGCCCATGGCGTGCTCGACCAGGTTCCGGAACCCGCGCCCGCTGAAATCGGAACTGTCCTCGACGTTGTACCCGACCAGGTTCGACACCTGGCGATAGGCGCCATCGACATAGGCCTGAAGGCAGCAGGTATAGGCGCCAGTCACGTAGTTCCTGTCGTACGTATACGAGAGTTCACTGTCGGCGCTTCGCCTCAGCACAGTCTCGCCATCCCTTGAGATTATCCATGTGAGGTTAGTGTGTCTTCCGGGGGACCGGATCAGGCCGTTCAGCGGGTCCAACTTGATCAGGTAGAGCCCCAGGTAGGGATCCATGCTGTGAGGGCTTTCCACATGGAAGACGACAGGAGAGGTGGAAACCCCGTCAGGGCCGATGACGGTCACCAGTGCCTCGGCAACGGCAGGGGCCAACGGAGCCCCCGCAATCAGACCATTGGTGTCGTTGAGGGCCAGCCCGGCGGGAAGCCCCTCTGCCGCGAAGCGGTTTGAGCTGCCGCTGGCTTGAAGCTGCAACTCGGCGGAAATTCCGGATTGCAGGACATAGGTCCGGTCGCTCGATAAAACCGGCCCCTGCGGTCCGTCAGGAACCCGATATCCTACGATATTTGAAACCCTGGTGAACCTGCCTCCCGTGAAATCCTCGAGGAACACCGTGAACTCCCCCGTCACGGAGTGTCGGCCATAGCTGAACTGTGTCCTTCCGGCGTCGGCATACTCGTACACGCGCTGTCCGTTGCGGCACACGACCCAGCGCAATGCGTCGCCCTTTCCGGATGTTCTCAGGATGTGATAGCCAGGCAGGACCGCGAGGTGAAAGCGATCCTCCACCGCAACGCGCGTGTCCGTCCGGATTTCGAACGTCATGTCCAGCACGGAAGTCCCGTATGAATTGGCCGCGGTGACCTGGGGGTGGAAGATTCCGGAGTTTGTCGCCACGCCCATGATGGCATTTGTCGCCGAGTCGTAGTAGAGCCCCTGTGGAAGATTCTGCATGGTTATGGAGTATGGGCTCCCGGCCACATGAACGGGAACAGGCTCGATGGCCGCGCCCTGGTAGGCCATGTAAGAGTCATCCATCAGGAACACGGGCCTCTGCTCCGGCGTGCCGCCAGTCCGGAAGGCAACCACATTGGAAACAGGGCGGTACTTGCCCTTGATCCATGCTTCAAGGTAGATGTGGACATCTTCCGGCGCCTCTCCTGGACTATAGCTGAAGCTTAGTTCGCCGAGCGCGCTGCGCCGAACCACTTCCCGGTTTCCGTTGGACCGCACCACCCAGACCAGCCCGGTGTGCGCCCCAGCCGTCCTCGTGACCACATGGTCCGGATCCATGGCAAGGGTGTATCTGGCCGTGTAGTCTTCAGGCCCCCGGTCGATCATGAACGAGACCTTCTTTGAGGCAAACCCGGAGCCAAGGATCGAAACGGTCACAGGGAATGTCCCGTATTCAGTGGGCACCCCCTTGATCTTCCGATCTCCGGAAACAAAGAGCCCTGAAGGCAGGCCCTTGGCAGAGAACATGCCGAAGGGTTCATTTGCTGTGATCGTATACGGGGTTATTTCATTTCCAGCAGTCCCTGGATGGAAGACTCCGCTCGTTATCTGCAGTGAGACAGGAATTGAGGTATGGTAGGTCACGATATTTGAGACGCGTTGTCCTACGTCGGTTGCCAGGTAGATGGTGAACGTCCCGATCATGTGGTTGTAGTCGCACAGAAATCGTGTGTCACGCAGGGCTTCTGCCGACTGGACCATGCTTCCGTCCAGCTTGGCGATCCAGTAGAGGGTGCCACCGGAAGGCCCGTCCCCGCTCGTGCGGGTGAGGACGCGGTTCTCATTAATCACAATCGTGTGGGAATCCAGCAGTCCCCCTCCGTTGTTTCCGCTCACCACATGCAGTCGCAGGGTTGAAGTCGCCATATCGCGGCCGTTCTCTGCGTAAAGGGAAATCACGTAGTCGCCGGTATATTGGGGTGTTCCCTTGATGAGGCCATTTGAATCGACGCTCAACCCGACCGGAAGCATTCCATCGGGAAGCACCTTGGCGCTGAACCTGGTCGGGTTGCCGGAGGTCGTGATCTGATACTGGTAAGGCCTGTTGACTACAGCGACTTCCTCGCCCGCGCTCGATATGATCGGGGCGCCATAGGGAGCTCCGACCCCGTAGGCCAGGGTATTACTCACGCGGCGACAGCGGTTGCTCTGGAAGCTCTCAAGATACACGACAAACTCAACGCCAGTCCGATTGTTGTGATAAGTGTATGAGTCATTCGTTGCCACCGTGTTATATTTCCTAAGCCCATACTCCTTGATGACCCAGGAGAGATTTGTCACTTCCGAGGCGAGGATGCTCCGGTGGACTTCCTGCCCCTGAAGCCAAACCTTGTAGGGCTCCAGATCCTGAAGTCCGTCCACTGCATGAACCTGAGTCGACAACCCAGCGATAGTCAACATGGCCCAAACCGTCCGAAGATTAATAAGAAATCGCTTTTCTGGCAGTACGGGCACATGCCCGGAATGGCCAGACACTAACCCGGAAACACGCCGATAAGAGGTTTTGGGCCTACGAACCGGCGCGACTGAAGATACGTCATCATCGATAAGGCTGTAAGGCATAAGCAACTCTCCCTATTGCAGGAGAATATACGAGTGTTGCTGGCAGTAATAAAGCGTTATTTGGGCAAAAAAAGACCCCGCAGGTA
>CAMCYG010000021.1 GCA_945883775.1 Victivallis vadensis | reverse complement strand
TATCTGTTTGTGCTGATGACCAACCATTTCCATCTGGTTTTCGAAACGCCTGAAGGGAATTGTTCTAAATTCATGCAGGCGCTGACGACTGCGTATACGGTGTACTATAACCTCAGACATGGCCGTCATGGGCATTTGCTGGATGGACGGTACAAAGCCAAACTGGTCGATGGGGACACTTATCTGCTGGCACTGACGCGATATGTGCACCTGAACCCTGTTTGTGTTGGTGAGATTCAGAACAAGCCAATCAAAGAGAAAATCCGGATTCTGCGACAATATGAGTGGAGCAGCTACAGGGGGTATATAAGAGAGGGTAAGGCATTGGGTTTCATGGATTATGGTCCAATGCTGGCAGAGATGGGCGGGAAAGCCAGCTCGCGATCTAAGCGCTACCGCGTCTTTGTTGAGACTGGATTGGCAGAAGAAGATGAAGAATTTATGCAGGCATTGAAGGCATCACCCCGGAGCATAGGGGGAGATGCTTTCCGTGAATGGGTTGATGATCTTTACCAAAAGCTTGTTGATAAGCATGGCGTAAAAGAAGATGTCAGCTTTCGGCGTGTTACCGAGCCGCTTGATACAAAGCAAGTACTTGAGGCATTAGCGGATGTGTTGAAAACGGATGTCGGGGTGTTCAGGAAGCGACGAAGAAACTCTGTATTGCGTGGGATAGCTGGTCATTTGCTGATCAAGTACGGCGGGCAAACGCAGAGAACAGCTGCTGAATTGCTTGGAATGGGGACTGGTTCTGCCGTCAGCGTGCAGATGCGAAATGCTACTGCAGTGTTGGCAGAAGATGAGAATCTTCGTCGCAGGGTTGAGAAGGCTGAAAGTCATCTCGCCGGCTTACGTAAATCCGCGAAGGCAGGCGCAAATGCTTATTTCAAGGGCTGACCCCTATAGGCCCTATAGGCCCCGGCTGACCCCTATAGGCCTGGACCTATGGTGCGGCAATGATTTTTCGGAACTGTTTTGGCGTCATGCCTTTTGTTATCTTGAAACGCCGATTGAAATTGGAAAGGTTGTTGAAGCCGGAAGCATAGCAGGCTTCGGTAATGTTCATATCAGTGTCAATCAGCAGAGCGCAGGCGTGACCGACTCTCGTGTTGTTTATAAATTCGAAAAGCGTTTGTCCGGTCATTTTCCTGAAGAATCGGCAGAAGGCATCCTTATGCATTCCTGCGGTCCGTGCTACAGCGCCAAGTGAAATCGGTTCGGTCAGATTATCGAACACGAACTGGCAGGCTTTGCTGATACGTTTATCACGCCAGCCATCGGCTACTGCAAGAAAACCCTCACTGGCAAGGAAGCGATAGTCTTTTGACTTTGCAAGTATGTCGAGTATGGCGAGAAATCCCTGAATACGCTGAAAGCCGGAAGCTTTTCTCATGGCGAGCAATTTCGCTGGAATCAGTTCCCTTGCTTTCCCTTGAAACCTTATCCCGCGTCGGCAACGTGCCTGTAGGTTTTTGATGGGTTTCATTTCCGGTCGGTCAAAGAAACCTTCTCCAAGACAGTTATTCTTGAATTGTATAACGATGGAGTGAGCCTTTTCTTTCACGGAATCGCTGCTGCACCAGTAATGCGGCAGGCCTTCCCCGATCATCACCAAATCCCCGGCAGAGAATCCTGATACACTGTCGCCAACGAATCGTTTACCGCGTCCGCTGAGTATCAATGTGATTTCGCATTCAGAATGAAGATGCCAGGGCGAAGTGAAACGCGGTAATTTGAATTCGCGCACAGTAAAAGACGCATTCTCTTCCAGCGGTACCAGTTCGTGTTCAGCTTTTTTTGAAACTTTCATTTGCAGCACTAATCTACAGCCAGGCAGGGGAAGTATCAACAAAGATGTCAATATAGTATCAGTATTTGTCAATCGCCGTGCAGAGCGGTTTTGTCAAACACTGTATTGTGCAGCCATAAAGATAGGAATTGCATATGAATATTGATGTCATCGTGTTCAGCGTTTATCTGGTCGTGGTGGCGGCTGTTGGTTTCCTTGCCTCTCGTAAAGAGAAAGAGACTGACGATTACTTTCTTGCCGGCCGTAATCTTGTTTGGTGGATAATCGGTGGTTCTATGATAGCCGCCAATATTTCTACTCATCATTTCATCGGCATGTCCGGCCGGGCTTATGAGATAGGACTGGCAATAGCCAGTTTCGAATGGATGGCTGCGATAGCGCTTGTGATCTATGGTAAATTCTTCCTGCCGTATTATATCAAGAGCAGAATAACCACGATGCCGGAATTCCTGGAGCGGCGATTCAGCAATAAGGTGAGGCTGATCTATGCTGTCATAAGTCTTATCGGCTACATAGTTATTGAGCTTGCCGTGGTGCTTTACACCGGTTCACTGGCGATTCATTCCATTTTCGGCCTTCCGCTGACTGCAGGCCTTCTGATCTTATGTCTGATTGGTGGGGGTTACACAATTTATGGCGGATTCAAATCGGTTGCCTATACCGACATCATACAGGTGACGGTGCTTATTCTTGGTGGGCTGACGGTCACATTCCTCGGACTTCACAAAGTCGGCGTTCTTTCGCCGGAACATGGCGCTTCAGTGCTTGGCGGGCTGAAAACACTGCTTTCTGAGTCACCTGAGAAGTTTCACATGGTAAGAGCTTGGAACGATCCTGAACTGCCATGGATAGGCGTCTTTTTCGGTGGTATGTGGCTGGCAAATATTTTCTACTGGGGCTGTAATCAATTCATCACGCAGCGTACATTGGCGGCGAAAAGCGTCTGGCACGGACAGATGGGCGTTGTGTTTGCAGGTTTTCTCAAGCTGCTCGTCCCGGTTCTTGTCGTTCTGCCTGGTATCATTGCTTTCCGGCTGTACAGTCCCGAATGCGGGATACTGAAAGACGTTTGTGTCCTGGAGAAAGGCGATATGGCTTTTCCGACGCTGGTGAAACAGCTTCTGCCGGCTGGCTTCACCGGCCTGGTAATGGCCGGACTGATGGGCTGCGTGATGTCGCATATTGCCTCCATGCTTTCCGCAAGTTCATCAATAATCACTTTTGATATTTACAAGAACTACGTGAATAAGGGTGCGACCAATGCCGAGCTCATCAGGTTTGGCCGCATCATCACCCTGCTGGTGCTGATCTCTGCGACAGTTGCAGGATTCTTTTTGCGCGATCTCAAGGCCATATTCATATACATCCAGAAATACTGGTCCATCGCATATCCTTCAGTCTGCGCATTGTTCCTCGCGGGATTCTTCTACAAGCGTGCAAACGCAAGGGGTAGCCTGATTGCCATAATTGCCGGTCCGTTATTTGCCACGCTGTTCACCGTTGCTGAGTATTTTGATCTGGCGCCGACAATTCCGTTCCTGACACGTGCGATAATCGATTTCACGGTAGTATGCCTGATCCTCTGGGTATTCCGTACGAAGGGTGAGGTTCCTCAAAGCGCAATCATCGATCGCACAATGCCGCCCGAGATCGCCGCTCAGCTGGCGGCATTGCCGTGGTACAAATCGTTTGGATTCTGGAGTGCGATACTGGTGCTGTCAGTAATAGCGCTGTATATCAGATTCTTTTAAGAAGGAGTTAGGTTATGACAAAACGTGAAGCAGTCCGTCTTGTGTTTGCAGGAAAGAAAGCGCCTTATGTGCCCTGGCACTGCCAGTTTACCAGGGAGCCATGGGAGATGCTTGTAAAGCATTTCGGCGGAGAGGCTGCTGCCGAAGCTGCCGTGGATAACCATATTCTCGAGCTGGGCTCGGCAATAGGATTCTTTCAGGAGCTGCCGAACAACCGATACAGAGACGTATTCGGGGTGACCTGGGACCGGACTGTCGACAAGGATATAGGTATAGTCGAAGGCTGTGTATTGAGTGAGCCGGACCTGAAAGGGTTTGAATTCCCGGATCCGCTCGATGAAAGGTTTTTCAGGGATATTCCCGGGAAGATCGGACAGTATCGCGACCGTTTTCGCGTGTTCTATCTGGGCTTCTCGCTTTTTGAGCGGGCCTGGACCCTGCGCGGAATGGAGAATCTGCTTTTTGATTTTGTTGATAATCCTCAGTTTGTCCATGAGCTTTTCACCGCAATCGCGGATTACAATATCGCGCAGGTTAGGGAAGCTCTGAAGTATGATATCGATGCGGTATATTTCGGTGACGACTGGGGGCAGCAGAACGGGCTGATAATGGGCAAGCCTTACTGGGATGAGTATATCAAGCCTCAGTTAAGACGGATGTACGGTTTTGTCAGATCGTCCGGGAAATTCCAGATGATACATTCCTGCGGGAAAGTCGATGAGTTGTTTGATGACCTCGTCGATCTAGGGTTGAATTGTTTTAATCCATTTCAGCCGGAAGTGATGGATACGTCAGATTTGATCCGCAGATACAGGGGGCGCCTTGCGTTTCACGGCGGTCTTTCAACACAGCGCATACTGCCGTACGGCTCGGTCAATGAGGTCAGGCGGGAGACGGAGCGGCTGCTGGAACTTGGCCGTGAGGGCGGCTACATATTTGCGCCGTCTCATGCGGTAGAGAACGATGTGCCGCTGGACAATATTCTTGCGTTTCTGGATGTTGCCCGAAGCAGAAGTCTCGAGGGGGAAGTCTCGAGGGGGCACTCAGACCGAGAAACAGGAAAATAGCCGGTGAGCCTTCCTCGTTTATTCAATCGAGCATGCCTGTGGAGATTGGCCCTTATATAGTGAGTTGTGGTCGTTACATTGAACGTAATCCAGTCCGATCTGGAATGTTGACAGGTGCCGCCTGGGAGTATAAATGGTCATGTGCTGGTGTGCTGGGGCGTATGTGAACAAAGTAACAGATGGCGTTACCGACGACCCTAATGAGCAAGGGCAACTACAAAACTCTTACTGCCATCCTCTAGAATGAAAATACTTGCATGCCGAGAGGTTGTGATATAGTGAAATCACTTTCTATGACAGGGTATGACAGTAAGTGATATTGAAAACGGCAAAAGGGGAATGTAACAATAGCGCTGTATACATAGGGATGGGGTTGTTATTTTGTTAGGTCATAGATAGCATGTGACATTGATTGTGGAAATGCCTATATGAAATGAAGGGAGTTTATGGTTATTCAGTCTAAAAGGTTTGCCTGCCTGTGGCACAGGGTTATGACGTTTGTGCTGATGTTTTTCTGCTCTATAGGCGTGTCGCTGTCTGCCGATAAGCCGAACATACTCTGGATTTCGAGTGAGGATCACGGTCCGCAGATGGGATGTTACGGCGATACCTATGCGACTACTCCGAACGTGGACAAGCTGGCTGAACGCGGTATGCTTTTCAAACGAGCGTGGTCATGCGCGCCGGTGTGCGCACCGGCCCGCACCACGATCATATCGGGTATGTTCCCTGCATCCATGGGCGCCGAGCACATGCGCAGTGAGGTGCCCCTGCCGGCTGGGAAGAAGATGTTTCCGCAGTTTCTTCGCGAGGCCGGTTATTACTGCAGTAACTGCCGCAAGGAAGATTACAATCTGACTAAACCCGGTCAGGTCTGGGATGATTCCTCTACCGAAGCGCACTGGAAGAGCCGCAAGCCGGGTCAGCCGTTTTTTGCCGTTTTCAATGTGACAGCCACTCACGAAAGTATGCTTCGTAAACGGCCGCATACCCCAGTGCACGATCCGGCAAAAGTTCGGGTTCCAGCCTATCATCCAGACACTCCGGAGGTCCGTCAGGACTGGGCTCAGTATTACGATACGGTAACTGAAGCTGATGCGGAGGCGGGCGTCCGGCTCAAGGAGATCAAGGATGCCGGTCTTGCCGATGATACGATAATGTTCTACTGGGCGGATCATGGCAGTGGTATGCCACGCAGTAAGCGGTGGCCCAGCAATTCGGGATTGCAGGTTCCGATGGTAGTCTATTTCCCTGAAAAATGGCGGCACCTCGCTCCGAAGGAATACGCGCCCGGCGCTAAATCGGACCGATTGGTCAGTTTTGTGGATTTCGCGCCGACGATGCTGAGTCTTGCGGACATACAGCCGCCAGAATGGATGCAGGGCCACGCGTTTGCAGGGAAATATCAGGAAGTGCCTCAGCCATTTATTTATGGATTCAGAGGGCGAATGGATGAGCGTACTGATATGGTTCGCAGTGTGACAGATGGCCGTTATGTTTATCTGCGCAATTACATGATGTATCGCTCGCAGGGTCAGCACGTTGACTTTCAGTTTCAGACGCCTACCACGCAGATATGGTGGAAGCTTTTCTCGGAAGGCAAGATGAGCGAAGCACAGTCTGTTTTCTGGAAGACACCCAAGGCGCCTGAAGAACTCTATGATCTGGAGCGAGATCCTGACGAGGTCCGAAATCTGGCAGGGGATCCGGAACATCAGGGTACGCTGAAAAAACTCCGGCAAGCTGAACAGGATCTCGCGCGAAAAATCCGTGACACCGGTTTTCTTGCTGAGGCAGAAGTGCACGAGCGCTCGGGCAAGGATGCGCCCTATGATATGGGACATGATGCTGGGCGGTATGATTTCGACCGGATATTTGCCGCCGCTGAACTGTCATCGTCGCTTGATCCGGATGTTTTGCCGGAGCTGAAGCGTTATTTGAGTGATTCTGATAGCGGAGTCCGTTACTGGGGTGCGGCAGGAATCCTTCTGCGCGGTCAGTCTGCGGTTGATGCCTGTAAGGCTGAGTTGACAACGGCGCTGAAGGATACCTCTGTGAGTGTCCGTGTGCCTGCAGCAGAAGCGCTTGGGCGTTATGGCGCCGAGTCCGATCTCAAGCTCGCTTTGGCGGCATTGAAAGAGATTGCCGATCCCACGCATACCAGCGCTTACGCCGGGATCGCCGCTATGAATGCTATTGATGTTCTTGGGCCGAAGGCTGAGCCGCTTGTTGATTTTGTCCGGACTATGCCAACGAAAGATCCAAAATTATCAAGCCGCGTAAATCAATATGTGAAACAATTGCAGAACTATTTCCTATCGCATTTTGAGCCGGCAAGGCGGCAAAATAAACGGACAGGAATGTAGTTGGAGTGTCGGATGAAACGGACGCGTAGAAACGCGTCTCTCCGAGGTATGGAATAAGGATGGTCTTTTTGAGGTCACGCTTTTATCATGTCGCATGACGTGATCTGCGTGACTGGGGCGACACGGGATGGTCCAACTACAGAGCATTTGTCTGTTTCCGCCACTTTGAAGGCGGCATGCCGAACTTCTGGATGAATACCCGGTTCAAGGTGCGGCGCGTGTTGAAGCCGCTGTCCTGTGCTATTTGGGTAAGATTGAGTTCGTTGTTGATAATCAGTTTCTGTGCATGGTGCAGTCTGACACTCATAATGTAATCGTGCGGCGAACAACGCATTTCTTTGCGGAAGAGGTTGTAGAGTTGCCGTCGTGAGACTCCGGCTTCAGCCGCAAGCTCTTCCAGAACAAGCGGGACGGTGAGGCTGTTGAATTTTCTGTCTCGCTTGAGCCTATGGAAAGCGTGCTTGTTGTGTTCAATAAGAAGAATCGTGGTCTGCCGCCGCGTTTGACTTCTGCGTTGGCTGGAAAGCAGGAGATTCTGGTAAGGGACAGTAATCCGGAATCAGAAAAGACCAAGCAGGTTAAGATAACCGTGGAGAAGACTGTCGTGGAGAAGGCTGTGTACGGTGTGCCTGGCGATGCGGCACGCAGTCGTGATGTTAAGGAAAGACTGCAGAAGATGATTGATTCTGGTGTTAATCGTCTTCAGGTAGGGGAACTGGCTGAAGGTGATGACCCGGCATTCGGCGTGGTAAAGACGCTTAAGGCTGATTGCATGGCAGGTGATAAGAAGTTCAATATCAAGGGAACCGATCGCCAGACGGTATCACTGCGCGGCAGCTCGATTCCTGCGCTTAACGACTTAGCTTCCATTGCCGCCGGCAGGCATTATGTCGAAAGCCCGGTTGAGGATAATACATTTAACGGAATATGCGACATTCCTGCAGGTGTTGACCTGAAGAATGCGAGGGTTTGTCTTGAGCTGGACGAGCTCACTCCGGAAGCTGCTGCAAATATATCCGTGAATGGCGTTTATGCAGGCGGATTCATCTGCAAGCCGTTCAGGCTGGATGTAACAAAACATCTCAAGCCCGGCGAAAACAAAATCAAGATCGTTCCGTTCGCGCCGAAGTCGGCGAAGATGGTGATATATTGACGGTAAGGGCCTATGCCGAAAGCCATAATCTCGGATGATATTATTTAAAAATCATGCTTCGGCTGAATTGCATGCGGCATTGTCAGGGTGCAGCTCGAGGGCTGACAGAAAAATAGTCTTTTGTTCTGAATTGCGTATGTTATAACACATGGTCTGTTTGATTATTGTCAGCAGGTGCAACATTAAACAAAAATAGGGGGTAGCGCATGAGAATGGTAAGTAAACTCGCAAGTATTACTGGGGCAATGGTCGTTCTCGCATTGGCGAATGCCGGTGCACAGGGGCAGTATATCGGGGATGAAAAAGGCGTTACCTTAGCTGACAAGCCAAAGCTAGCCGTAGCATTTCCTGATTTCGGCAACACGCCTGACGGAATGACGCTAGACGACAAAACTGGCGATATCTTTCTGGCCAGCCCAAACTTCAATGATCCGTCTTATCCCGGCATGATCCTGAAAATAGACAAGAAAAACAACTATTCCATCTATTACGTCCCGCCTGTGCATCCCGAAACAAAGCGCGGCTGCCCGATGGGTATGGATATCGGCCCGGACGACAACCTGTACGTTGCGGACAATCAGTACTTCGCCGACAAAAATCACAAGTCACGCTTGATGCGTATAATTCGCAAGAACGGCAAGCCCATAGACTGCGACGTTGCTGTTGACGGTTTCAATCTGGCCAATGCCGTGCTGTGGATGGATGATGCGGTATATGTTTCGGATACTTTCTTCGACAAGTCCTGTGAAAGTGGAGTCTTTCGCATTACTATGGAAGAGATGAAAAAAGGCACGGTACATCTGAAGCCGACAGATGATCCACACCTTATAGCCAAGTTTACGACTGTGCCGAACCATCGCAAAGATACCGCCGGGTCGGACGGGCTTACGCGTGACAGCAAAAAGAACATCTACACCGGAAACTTCGGAGATGGGGTTATTTCGAAAATCACAGTTGATGCGAACGGCAAGGCGACAAGCAAGATCCTGATCAACGATCCGAAGCTCAGTTGCGCCGATGGAATGTTCTGCGATCTCAAGACGGACATAATTTATGTGACCGATTCCGAGAAAAACGCGATTCACGCGTTTACGCCTGAAGGCAAGTGGTGGACATTCTGGAAAAACGGCGATACGGATGGGTCGGACGGCCTGCTGGATCAGCCGTGTGAAGTGGTCATCAGGGGCAAAGAAATGTATTGCGCCTGTTTTGACATGTCCTTTCCCGGTCTGACAAACCAGAAGTATGACAAGTGGCATACGGTAAGCGTTTTCAAGATCAAGAGATAGGATTTCCTGGCCAGCGAAGGATCTGTTGAATGTAACAACTGTTATTGCCGTTTTTGTGCTGATGGCATCACGCCTTCTTGCACAGGAGCACCCGGTTCTCTTTGCCTCCGAGGCCGACTTCTCAACGCTCAAGCGACGCTGTGAAGCCGAGGAGCAATGCAAGCTGGCCAAGGAGCGCCTTTTATTTGATGCAAACGGGATATTAAGCCTTAAACCGTGTGCACGCGAAATGGAGGGCCGTCGCCTGCTTGGCGTCTCTCGCCGTGTCTTGTGGCGCACCACCACATTGTCCATGGCCTATCGCCTGACGGCTGATAAGCGCTTTGCGGAGCGTTGCGCGGAAGAGATGAAGGCCGTGGCCGCCTTTGCCGATTGGAACCCTAGCCATTTTCTGGATGTCGCCGAGATGACACTGGCCGTCTCCATCGGTTACGACTGGCTCTATGCCGTGCTCAGCCCGGAGGATCGCAAAATAATTGAAGAGGCGATCCTGGCAAAAGGGCTTCAGGCTGGCCAGAAGACAACAGGATGGGTAGGAGCCAGAAATAACTGGGGACAGGTGTGTCACGCTGGCATGATGGCTGGCGCCCTGGCCACACGGACGATCAACCCCGCTCTCGCGACTGCAACTATCCAGCGCGCGATTGAGAAGCTCCCCATCTCCATGGCCGCCCTAGCCCCCAATGGGTCATACCCGGAAGGGCCCGGATACTGGGCTTATGGTATCGAATTCAACGTGCTGGCCGTTGCCATGCTGGAACACGCCGAAAAGACCGACCATGGTTTACTTAAACTGCCTGGCTTTACAGCAACTGCCGAATATCCTGATTTGGTCACCGGTCCCAGCGGCTTGACCTTTAACTATGCAGACTGCGGTGCGGGCTGGAGAGGTTCAAGCTGTGCAACCTGGTGGTTTGCCAAGCGCCTTAAGCGTCCAGATCTACTCGATTACGCTGAAGATGCCGCCTTTAGGCGTTATTGCGAACAAAGATCCAAGCCTTCCGAGTCCTCAAGCGGAGACCGACTCTTTGCCCTTTCGCTGCTCTGGAATATTCCTTCCGGCTCCAAGGGTGAGAAGAAAACTCCGCTCAACTGGTTATCAGAGGGTTCTGTTCCTATTACGATCCAGCGCACAAGCTGGAACAATGACGGCGCTGTCTTTGTGGGGCTCAAGGCTGGAGCGGCCTCCGGACCGCATGGGCACATGGATGCAGGTTCCTTTGTCTATGATGCGCTGGGTGTGCGCTGGGCATATGATCTCGGCATGGAGGGTTACAATGGTATTGAAAAACGAGGGATGAACCTCTGGAGTCAGCTGCAGAACTCTGAACGGTGGAAAATCTTCAGGCTCAGCAGCGCGAGCCACAACACACTGATCATTGATGGCGAATTACACGAGGCGAAAGGCCAGGCAAAGGTCATAGAGTTTAAAGATAAGGGCAAAGCGTCGAAAGTCAGTATTGATCTGTCGCCTGTCTTTCCTCAGGCCAAGCAGGTTATCCGTACAGGCGAGATGAAGGCTGACGGCCTCTATACGCTGACCGACACCCTTACGGGATTAAAGCCGGGCGCACGCGTGCGCTGGCAAATGATGACCAAGGCAACACCTGGCGAGGCCAGCACAGGAGCCATCGTCCTGTCTATTGACAAAAAACAGCTCAAGCTTTCAGCGCTCCACGTGCCACCTGTGCAGTGGCATGTTATTGACGCCAGTAAACCGGTGAACGAATGGGATTCCCCTAATAAGGACTGCAAACTTATTTTCTGCGAACAGACCGCACCTGCCAGCAGCAACCTGACCTTTATAATAACCTTTAAGCCCTTGTAGGAAAAATGGTGATGGCTCAGTCTTTAGCGAATTCTGATATTCTTGCATTTTGTCACAGAATCGCCGATGCGGGGATCGGCTCCTACCTCCGGATGTAGATGCAACCCTTTGCGGCGATCATTGGTTACGTCCATGGGCCGCGCTCGGTCCTCATGGGTAGGTTAAGAGAGGGCGTACGCGTTGTCCCATCCACTGAAGCTGTCTATTTTTTGATAGCGACTGGCGCGAGCAGGCCGCTGATGTCGTCATTATAGACGGAGGTGTCGATGCCGTCGAGGACGAGGAGGCCGTTGATTGTGCCGATTTTCTCGGGGGGTTCGTTCCAGGTCCAGACGACCTTGCCGTCCTGGTCGAATTCAATCAGTTTCCAGCCTGGTTTGTAGTCTTTGTCGCTGTGTCCGTTCCAGTTGGCCTGGATGACATGTCCGTTGGGCATAATTTGCAGTGCAGCATAGAAATGGTTTTGCATGCCCTCGGGTTGTTTTGCGACGAGTTCGCGGAGGAGTTTGCCGTCGGGTGTGTATTCGAAGAGGCCGGCTGCGTAGCCGCCTGCGACGAGGGTGTTGCCGTCGGGTTTTCGCAGGGCCATGTAGGCGTTGCGGGGGCGTGGGAGTTTGAACTGGTTCAGGACGCGTTTGTCATCGGCGATGTTATCGGCAATGGTCACCTCCACTGCGCCGTCCCATTCCGTGAGCAGCCAGGTGCCGGCCAGCGTTGGGCGCATGAGTCGTAGCCAGCGGAACTGGGGGAATGTGACTTTGCGTACGAGATTATTGGCGGCATCTAATTCGCATATGGTAACGCCTTCTTTGCCGTCGATTTTCTGGTTGGTGCCGATAAAGGTGCGTCCATCGGGGAGGCGGCGGAGAGTTGAGATGCCGGAGATGCCATCGAGTTTGATCTGTGAGATCATTTTTCTGGTAAGAAGATCGTAGATTTTCCAGCCGTTATGTTCGGATACGAGGAGCTGATTGTTGCCGATGAGCTGGAGATCGCGGAGGCCGCCGCCCCAGGGTTCGGACCAGTTTTTTGATGGATCGTTCTGGTCGACGAAATGGATTTTGCCTTTCCAGAAGTCGACGGCGAGGAATTTGTGTTTGATGGTTGTTTCGTCCTGGGCCTGCGCGAGGCAGGCTAGTGTGACTAGCGTAAAAGCAATGAATATTAATTTTTTCACGGTATTGTCTCCTTGGTTGGGGGTGTAGTATGACAGTGGAGTGCTTTGAGTCAAGGCGTAAACATGACTGGCTTCCGGCAAGGGGTTGCTCCAACATGAAAATGGAAGGAAATGTGGAAAAAGCTTTGGATTTTTGCAGTCGTAATGTGTAGTTTATGTAGCGATAGAATAAGGAGAAAAAATAATGAATAAAAAGACATTACAGTTGCCGAAATATACCATGGGAGTGGGGGACCGTTTTGGGAAGGAAGGCCAGGCTCAATTGGCGGCGTTACTGAGGGCCCGAAAGGATGGGGTTGATGTGTCGCCGGTGTGGAACAAATCGTTCCGGGAACACTCCATTATCCATACTGAGCCATTAAGCGTCCGCCAGGCGGCGGATTCGGCCGTGAAGGCTACGGGGTGGCCTTTGCCCTACTTCGTGGACGCAGACCATATCAACTTCAAGACGGTGGACGGATTTATTGGCTCGAGTGATTTCTTCACGCTGGATGTTGCCAGTGCCATCGGAACTACGGCGGACTCGAAGGCGTTGGAGGCGTTCGTGGCAAGACATGAAGACTTGTGTGGCAGGCTGGCGGTTGAAGGCCTTGCCGAGCCGATGACCGTTACCAGAGACTTGCTGTTTTCCGTGGCGGAGAAATATCTGTTTGCTGTCCAGGAAGCGGGACGGATCTATCGCAGGGTGGAACAGGCGAAGGGGGCGGGATGCTTTGTGACGGAAGTGTCTATGGATGAGACCCTGCAGCCACAAACACCTTCCGAGCTGCTGGTGATCCTGGCGGCCATTGCGGACGAGGGTATTCCTGCTCAGACCATAGCGCCGCGTTTCTCGGGTCGATTCAATAAAGGGGTTGATTATGTAGGCGATGCCGCCAAGTTCGCTTGTGAATTCGAGGCTGACGTGGCGGTGGTCAGGTTTGCCTGTAAGCGGTTCGACTTGCCTGCGAACTTGAAGTTGAGCGTGCATTCAGGAAGCGACAAATTTAAAATCTATGGCGCCATCAACGCTGTACTTCGGAAATCCGGCGCGGGCTTGCACCTGAAGACGGCTGGTACGACTTGGCTCGAGGAGGTTGTCGGCTTGGCGGAGGCCGGGGGCGAGGGGTTGGCTATTGCCAAGGATGTGTATCGTGCCGCAATAGACCGGTTCGATGAATTATGCGGGCCTTATTCAGAGGTCATCGATATTGATCGGAAAGCCCTGCCTGCCATGAGTGAGGTCTCTCGATGGGATGGGGCAGCATTCGCCGCCGCTTTGCGGCATGATCAGTCGTGCCCCCGTTATAATCCCAACTTGCGGCAGTTGTTGCATGTGGGCTACAAGGTGGCCGCCGAGATGGGGAGTCGCTTCCTGGACGCACTAGACAACTACCGATCGAGCGTGGCGGTGAATGTAGAAACCAATTTTTATGAGCGGCATGTGATGCGGGTTTTTCCATCCCAAGGAAAGTGAGTGCCCTGTGTCGACTGATCAGGTGATCTCGATGGGGCATGATGAATAAAATGTTTAAGATGTGGCTACTGGTTTCTGTCCTTGCGGCGTTCTCATCGGTGGGAATTTAGGCGGTTACACGGCGGCTTCGATGCTGGACCTTCAGAAAAGTCAAAGCAAAGAGGTATTGCTGAAGAATAACTATGAGCCCAATTGTTTTAAGCTTTGCTGACGGTACAACATTCTTTGTCGGTCTATTTATAGTGTTAGCGTCTGGCATCTTTTTGCTTTTTCAAAAGGGACGTATTCGTTCTGCTTTGGCGATGTTTGTTGTCGTAGGAATGGTTCTGGTAGGGGCTTCCGCCACTCCGCTTCCGATCTGGGTATATGCTTGCTGGTTAGTCCCTGTTGTTGCAGTGCTGCTTTTGAGTGTACGAGTTGAGCTGACGGTCATACTTTGTCTATGACTTATCCGAGAGAGGTTGTGAAATTTCTGAAAGCACGCATGTATATGAAGAATAGCTGTATAGTAATTGTCTGTAGTCTCATCCTCTCCGTCGGCTGCGGCGGGCGTCCACAGATTGCGAAGCTCTCCAAATCATCCGTGGTTGTCGCTTTCGGTGATAGTCTGACTGCTGGGACAGGTGCAAATGCGACGGAAAGCTATCCGGCGGTTCTTGCCGATATGATAGGTTGCCGAGTTGTCAATGAGGGGGTCCCTGGCGAAGAGAGTTCCGCTGCTCTAAAGCGGCTGCCAGAAGTCCTTAAGAAAGAGAAGGTGGATCTCGTTATCATTTGTGAAGGCGGAAATGACATGCTACGTAAGCAACCAGACGAAATTATCAGTGAGAATCTCGACCGCATGATTTCCAGCGTGCGCGATGCAGGAGTTGATGTTGTCATCATCGGTGTCCCTAAACCTGGGCTTCTGATGAAGGCGCCGTCTTTTTATCAGCAGCTTGCCGATAAGCATGGCATTCCCTGTGATTCTAAAACTATACCGAAGATTCTTTCGTCGCCGGCTCTCAAGAGTGACTATGCGCATCCGAATGCAGAAGGCTACAAGAAGTTGGCAGAAGCTGTCGCGGCTCTGATTCTAAAGAGTCAGGGCAAGTAGGCCGTTGGACAAGCGGAGAATGATCATTCAAAAATGAACTTGTGCTTTTTCAGGCCCAGTTCGTTTCGCATGGCAATCATTTGTTTCTGTAAGACCGAATTCACAGGGACGCCTTTGTTCTTTCGTTCTTGCCAGGTCAGATATTCCTTCTCGCCGCAGGTGTATATCCGCTCGGCGCCTGGCGCCTTTGTGGAATTGCGCAATTCTCTCAGGAGTTCACCGGTTGCTTTCTTAAACGAGGCAAGTTCAGTGAATGACTCTACATTGATTGCGATGAAGAAGTGTCCGAGTGAGTAGGGGCGCTTCTTGCCTTCGGCGTCGATCCCGCACAGCTGGCGCAGGAACGCACCCTGCTGAAGCGAGGCGCTAAGAATCTCGACTACCGTTGCGAATCCGTAACCCTTATGACTGCCTGTTTCCTCGAGTGCGCCGCCTATCGGCAGGAGAGCGGCCTGGTCGGTGTCCAATGCTTTCAGTATCTGCGAGGGGTTGACCATATAATTGCCGTTGCGGTCGATAATCAGTCCCTGCGGCAGGTCCTTGCCTTCGCGTTCGGCAAGCTCCACCTTGCCGCGCTGTGAGATGGAAGTAGCGTAGTCGTTGACGAAATCGAATGGCTCATCAGTAGGCATGCCGAACACGAGCGGGTTCGTTCCCAGCATGTTGTCTATTCCAAATGTCGGCGCGATCGATGGTCTGGCATTGGTGCCGGTGATTCCGATCATGCCTGCATCACAAGCCATGCGGGCATAGTATCCGGCAATCCCGTAATGGGTGGAATTCCTTGCCACGACCATTCCCATGCCGTATTTGCGCGCCTTGTCGATGGCCATTTGCATGCACCTCTGCGATATCACCATGCCCATGCCGTGATGCCCGTCAACGACGGCTGTGGCCATGTTGTCCTTCACAATCTCGAAGCGTGTGACGGCCTCCTGTATTTTCTGATGGACAATCCGGTCATAATAAATGGGCTTGAGTCGGCCTATGCCATGTGAATCGATGCCGAATTTGTCAGCCATTGCCAGCACATCAGTACATGTACCTGCCTCGTTCTCGGGGACACCTATTCCCTTGAATACATCGGTAACAAACTGCTCCATGGTCGCAAAATCTATCCAAACGGCAGCACCATTCATGTGAACCCCCATGTTGATGTTTTCTATGCCAGGAGTTTATGTTATGCCGGTGGCATATACAAGCTTTTGATGGTTAAAAATACGCATAAGAGGCTATCGGTCATAATGTTGTGATGGCTTGTGATATTTCTCTTGAATACGCTGAAGGAAACCAATAGATTTTCCAGCCACTTCCGGAATGTGCCGGAGAGAACACCGTAAAAGAAAGGACAGTGAACGATGCAGAGAGCACCGACAAAGAACAAGAAGTTACGCGCATGGGTAGATGAGAATGTGAAGCTATGCAAGCCGGACAAAGTCTACTGGTGTAACGGATCCAAAAAGGAATATCAGGAGCTCTGTGATGCGATGGTCCAGAGCGGTACATTCATAAAGCTGGACGAGAAGAAGAGGCCTGGCTGTTATCTTGCCAGGTCACATGTCAGTGATGTCGCCCGTGTGGAGGACAGGACATATATCGCCTCGGCGAAGCAGGAAGACGCCGGGCCTACCAACAACTGGACCGATCCAGTTGAGCTCAGGAAAAAGCTGACCGGTTTCTTTGACGGCTGTATGAAGGGTCGTACGATGTACGTTATTCCGTTCTCGATGGGCCCGCTTGGTTCGCCTGTCGCTAAGATCGGTATAGAGATAACTGACTCCCCTTACGTTGTCGTCAATATGCGGATAATGACCCGGATGGGCAAGAAGGTCCTGAAGGCGCTGGGCGCTGACGGCGAATTCATTCCCTGCCTGCATTCGGTGGGTGCGCCTCTTAAGGAGGGCGAGAAGGATGCGGCATGGCCCTGCGTGCCTGATCCAGCCAACAAGTACATTGCGCATTTCCCTGAGACCAGAGAAATATGGTCGTTCGGTTCGGGCTACGGCGGCAATGCTCTTCTTGGTAAGAAGTGTCTTGCGCTAAGAATCGCTTCAGTCATGGCCAAGTCTGAGGGTTGGATGGCAGAGCATATGCTCATCCTTTGCCTGACCAATCCGGAAGGTAAGAAATTCTATGTTGGCGCAGCTTTCCCAAGCGCTTGCGGCAAGACAAACCTTGCGATGATGCGCCCGTCCCTGAAGGGATGGAAGGTCACCTGTCTGGGCGATGATATTGCCTGGATACGTGTCGGCCAGGATGGCAGGCTTTATGCCGTAAATCCAGAAGCAGGTTTCTTCGGCGTCGCGCCGGGAACATCAAAAGCATCCAATCCTAATGCTCTCAAGGCCGCCAGGAAGAATACGATATTCACAAATGTCGTGCTTACACCTGATGGCGATGTCTGGTGGGAGGACATGGGAGTTCCGCCGCCGGCAAAGGGAATCGACTGGCAGGGTAACGAGTGGACTCCTGATTGCGGCAGGAAGGGTGCCCACGCTAACTCGCGCTTTACAGCGCCTGCAAAGCAGTGTCCCGTTATCGATGAGGATTGGGAGAATCCGGACGGAGTGCCGCTATCGGCGTTCCTGTTTGGCGGCAGAAGGCCTTCTACCATCCCGCTGGTGAATGAGGCTTACAGCTGGGAGCATGGTGTGTTTATGGGTGCAACGGCTGGTTCTGAAACAACCGCCGCGGCGATCGGTCAGGCTGGCGTGCTCAGGCGCGACCCGTTTGCGATGCTGCCTTTCTGCGGTTATAACATGGGCGATTACATCGCGCACTGGATGTCGATGGCCGGCAGGACGCAGCGCGATAAGCTGCCCAGGATATTCTTCGTCAACTGGTTCCGTAAAGACGAGAACGGCAAGTTTATGTGGCCTGGATACGGCGACAACAGCAGAGTCCTGAAGTGGATCTGCGAGCGGATCGAGGGCACGGCAAAGTCAGTCGAGACTCCGATAGGTTGCCTGCCGACAGAGGACGCGATTGATATCAAGGGCTTGAAGAAGTTCAAGGCTGATACCATCAAGCAGTTGGTTGCGGTCGATAAGGAAGGCTGGCTCAAGGAGCTCCAGAGCATAGAGGAGTTCTTCAGCAAGTTCGGCGATAAAGTGCCGCCGGCACTCAAGTCTGAGTTGAATAGCTTGCGGTCCAGACTGCAGAAGTAGGATAATTAAAGACAGCAAAAAAGGCGCCGGTCACCCGGCGCCTTTTTTTTTTGGCCATTGGTTCGGAGTAGTGTAGCGGCGCTTGTGACAAGCGCCGGATTTTCGAAAGACCTGAGCTTGACACCAGCCGTCGCCAAGAGGCTATGGCTTGGCATGCAAGCTCAGCTAAAGTAAGGGAAGACATCTAATTTAGGATGTTTCCATGGGCTTATCACGCCTTGGAAAGCTGAACCGATATGTCCCCTGATGTCAGCTCCTCGGTGCGTCCTGCATCCGTCTTCAGTAATAAGAATCCATCGGTGGACAGGCCAATATATTTTCCGGTCATGGTTTTGCCTGGCTGGCTTACCTTGATGTGTTTACCCTTGAGGAAGTCGTTCTTTGTCCAGCTGGTGCTTATGTGCTTTAGCCCCTTTTTTCTGTAAAGCTGCAGTTCTTTGCCAAGTCTCAGGATGAGCAGGGGTAGAAGCATCATGCAATCCAGCTGCATTCCCGATTCTGCCTTTACGGATGTGGCGATGGCGGCGAGTCCATTCTTGCGGAAAGCCGTTCTGGATGTGCTGATATTTATGCCGATGCCGAGTACTATCATCCCGTGGCCGGCTGTTTCTAGGAGTATTCCGGATATTTTTCTTCCTCTTACCATAACGTCGTTTGGCCACTTGAGCTGTGGCCTGAGGCCAAGTTCTTTCAGGAAGCCAGCCACAGCAATTGCGGCAGATTGCCCGATGCAGGCTGGGTTCTTGTATAAACTGCCATCGATAACCGTCGACATTATGATCGATGCATTAACGGCGGAAAACCATTTCCTTTTAAACCGGCCGCGCCCTTTCGTCTGTTTGAGTGTGGTTATTATGTCGCCGTTATTAAGGTTGGATATGTTATCTTTGCACCATGTATTAGTGGAAGCTACGGTATCTATGACCATCAGGCGTGACTGTCTGTGTTTGGCCTTGATGGCAGGAAAGCCGTGCGATATCGGGGCTTTGAATAACATCTTCATCGGCGGTCAGATAGCCTTGCGCAAAAGATCAGCGATAATGGTCTGCGAATGTTCGGTTGCAATGGTGAGCGGCGTTTTGTTGTCGATGCTGGTGGCTTTCGGGTCTGCGCCATGCTCTATGAGATGTTTAGTTACCTCAAGATGTCCGTTCTGGGCAGCACGGTGAAGGGGCGTATAGCCGTTTTTGCTGGCAGTATTGATGTCTGCTCCATCTTTTAAGAGTTCTTTAACCAGTGCAAGATCACCTGTAGCCGCCGCCATGAACAGTGCACCGCTCTTTCCGAATAGCCAGTCCCTATGTTGCATGCCGTCAAGTGTAAGCCTATGTGTTTATGTTATCAATGCCAAATATTATAATCAAAACTGTTAAAAGTTTAAGGTTACAGGTACAAGGCGGGAAATCTGTATACCTTTCATCTTATACTTTATGCAGCTTGGCATCACGGCAGGTTTGTCCGAACCTTGATGAAATAAAGGATCAATATAAATGACAGTACATACATCAACCAGCTTGTCTGTTTCGTTTTGCCGGCTAGGAGTTTGATTATTGGGTACACGATAAAGCCCAGTGCCATCCCATCCGCAATAGAGAAGGTCAGCGGGATGCAGATGGCTATAAGGAATGACGGGATCGATTCAGAGTGGTCGTCCCAGTCGATTCTGCTGACGCTTTTCATGATCATTGCGCCGACTATAACAAGTGCAGGTGCTGTGATTGGGAGGTATTGCCCGACCATCCCTATGACCGGGCCGAAGAATAGTGCCAGTAGAAATAAGAGTCCGACGACGACACTCGTGAGGCCTGTGCGACCGCCATAAGACACCCCGGCGGCGCTTTCTATATAACTGGTTACGGTGCTGGTCCCGAGCGCTGCTCCAAGCATTGTTCCGGTGGCGTCGACGATTAAAACGCGGCTTGCTCTGGGTAGTTTATTGTCCTTCATAAAGCCGGCCTGTTCGGCCACTCCTATCAGTGTTCCTATTGTGTCGAAAAACACCATGAAGAGGAATACGATGATGAAAGGAATGCAGGCGATATCAAGTGCTGAATACAAGTCCATCTTGAATATTGCTGATTGTTTTATCTCCGGGAAACCGAAAATGCTTTGAGGCGGATGGATTTTTCCCAGAGCCAGTGCTGTTATTGCCGAGGCGATTATGCCCCAAAGCACCGCGCCTCTTGTTTTTCGTGCCTGGAGCGCTGCCGCTGTCAGCAAGCCTACGATGAATACAGCAACATCTGCTGAAAGCATGTCCGTGTTGATTGCGATCCAGGTACTCTCCGGCTTCTTCACAATGATACCGCCGTTGCGTAGTCCTATGAACGCTATGAATAGGCCTATCCCGGCGGTTATGCCGTTTCTCATGCTGGGGCTCACGGCATCTATCACCAATTGTCGTACTTTAAATATCGAAAGCAGGAAGAACAGGAAGCCTGATATAAAAACTATGCCAAGTGCGGTCTGCCAGCTGTTGCCTGGGTGAGTCGCTGTCAGGCTCATGACAACGGTCACAAAGAAGAAATTCTCGCCCATTCCAGGGGCAAGTGCTATCGGATATTTTGCATAAAGCCCCATGAAAATAGAGGTGATTGCTGATGCAACGCAGGTTGCCAGAAGTACCGCTCCGTAATCGAGTCCGGTGGGTTTGCCGGTGAAATCCATTGATAGCACCGCAGGCTGAACGATGATAATATATGCCATCGTAAGGAACGTTGTGATGCCGGCCAGAGCTTCGGTTCGGATGCAGGTGTTGTTCTCTGACAGCTTGAAGATGTTGTTCACGTTGAGCATGCAGCCTCCTTGGTCAGGTAAACAGTATCATATAACAATGTCAGAACAACCAGTTTAAGATATACCCGGTATGGGTTTGGTTGGGCGAACCGGCCCGATGAACTACGATTACAGGGGTTGCGTCAAAACTCCGGAACGCCGATGCGCCACTGATAACCGATAGCTGAATCCTTGCCGTCTCCTACATCTTCTTCATCGCCTGCTTTATGGTTTCATCAATATCGTTTTCGGTGAAACGCTCTGCCAGCTTCTTGTACAGCCTGCCTCTTTTGTCATAAACCCAGAACTGAGGATATGAATTGATGGAATACTTCGCTGATATCGGGTCGTCCCCGTCGGTTACCTTCAGCTTGATGATTGAAACTTTGCCTTTACTGTCACGTGCGGTGCTTTCCGCGGAGCTGCTTTGGCGTATGCTGGCCATGTCGCCGTCTTTGACAAAACACACTACATTTACAACGCCCTTCTTTAGAAGTGTCTCGATAGGAGCATCTGCAGGGGCCGGCAGCTCGTTTTGTTCGCCTGTTGGGCCGATCTGTGTTGTTGTCTTCTTTTCAACGGGATCAGTCTTGGCGGCCGATTCATCTATTGCGCCTCTCGAAAAATCCAAACCTGGCTCGATAGAGGAAATATTCATTATCGAAATCTTCTGTTCCGCACCTCTTTCGTCGTCATATATAAAGTTAGGCGCCTCGAACGATTTGAGCTTCATGTCTTTGAGGTCTTTTTTGCCGCGCGGCTTGATCGTGAATTTGCCGGGTGGTGCAAGTGTTATTGAGGTGACGGCCGCTTTCATCAGTTTAAGCTCCTTGCCGTTGGCGAGCTGGAAAACGAACCTCTCGTTTTTAAGTCCGTTGAACATGCCCAGATGAGTCTCTGCTTTAGTGCTCAGAGTATCCAACGTCGCCATGAGATTGCAGGAGAAGAGGGTGATGCTCGCTGTCACTGCCGTCAAAAATGTCTTCATTACGTTGATTGCCTTTGGCTGCCTGGATCAGAACTTGATCGACAATGCCATCCAGCTTCCGTTGTCTTCGAATTGTTCCAAGCCTATGCCCAAGGTTACATAGTCAGACAGGAAGACTTCAACGCCCACTGTGAGTCCTACAATGCTGTCCTCCTGTATGGAGTCACTTATTATTTGGGAGAAGATGGGTCCCGCAAAGATGCTTATGGCGTTGGGCCAGTATTGCTTGTTGCCTTCTATGTCGTTGACTATGCTCATTATGAACGAGCCGTACAGCTCGTCCATGGCTTCAGAATCTCCAAATCCGTTGTCAAATGTTCCAAATGTGTATTGAATTGTAGCCGACAATCTTATTCTGTCTTCCATAAGGGAAGGGTCCATCATCTCGTGGTCAAGCAGGTTGAAAGTTGCGCCGAAGCCGTAGGCCGCTTCTGATGAGCCATCACCATAGACGCTGTCTTTTTGTAATCCGTATGTTACGTAAGTATTAATCCAAGATATTGCATCATATCCGACATATCCCATAGTTTTGGTTGTTTCCATTTCTACGGGATATCCGTTGTTGTTAAGCTTCACGTCTCTCGTTCTCGATTCGGCAAAAACACCAAGGCTCCACTGCTGAAGAGGCTGTTCACTGATTAAGTAATCGCGGTCCTGCCCGCTGCTCCCGATGGGGACTGCTGAGGCGAAGTTAGCAATGAAAGAAAGGACAATCACCGGCATGTATATGTATTTGGTATTCATGGGGCAGATTATTAGCGCATGAGATGCAATATTCAAGGATTTATTTGATGTTTTTTGTTTTGATTAATATCCGGGTAATGATAATCTAAAAAATTATGCAATTTGTAAGGAAGGCGAGAATGAGACTAAAATCAATGTTAGTTGTCTGCTTAGCACTGACTCTTTTGGCTGGCGGCTGTTTTCCCTGGAAAAAACCGCAGACTGAGAAGAAGTATACCAATCTTAAAGAGGCGCTCGCAGAAAGCCCTAATGTGAGCCAGCTTTGGTTGATTGGAAACTCGTATGCGGCGGTGCCCCAGGAGATAACGCAGTTTCCCGGATTAAAGTCGCTGTATTTAAGAAAGAACCAGCTGGTGACCGTTCCGCCTTTCCTCGGTCAGATCAAGACCCTGAGACTGTTGGACCTTGGTGAGAATAACATTGCCGTGTTCCCCAAGGAACTCTGCACCTTGGACGGTCTCGAGATTCTATATTTAAGCGATAACAAGATGCCTAATCTGGCTGAAGGCGTGGGAGGTCTCAAGGGTTTATGGTATCTGAACCTGGACAGGAATTCGATTACGAGCCTGCCGACCGGCATAGGCAACCTTCAATCGCTGTTATATATGCGGCTGAACGGCAATAAACTTCAGAAACTCCCTGCGGAAATGGGATCGTTGAAGAATCTTAAGCGTTTATATCTTTCTGGCAACATGCTTGATGGGCTCCCGGGGGAGCTAATGAGTCTGACTAATCTCACGGATCTTGATCTCAGCAGGAATAAGCTGGTATCCGTCCCCGCCGCAATAACTTATCTGGTCAATCTTGAAAGATTGAATCTTGAAGAAAACGGTATCACATCGCTTCCGCCTGACATGAAAAAGCTGACAAAGCTGCAGTGGATAAGGTTGGAGAAGAATCCGATAGCGCAGGCTGATATCGAGAAGTTAAAGAAAGATCTTCCTGCCAGCTGTACAGTCATCTATTGATACGCTTGTTTTTCAGCTTGAAACAACACGGAGCGTAGGCTAATAATGCCACCCTCATTGATGCCCCCGTAGCTCAGTTGGATAGAGCAACAGATTTCTAATCTGTGGGTCACAGGTTCAAATCCTGTCGGGGGTACCAATATTTCAAGCTTCGCTTGAAATCATCACAAATTCCATATTGCAGATTTCAAATGGCGATGAGCTCTAAGCCGCGCTTGCCAAAGTTAATCGTTCCGGGCGTGTGCATGTACCGCAGAAAAGCGATCTCTTATTAATGTTAATTGGAAGAAAATACCGGTATGACACCAGTCCTATCTTTTGCCGTATTGAATATCGTAATGAGCGTTGCGTCCCTTGCCTGGTAATTGACGTAACAGCTTTTTATCGAGCATATCCGATATTTCACGAAACGCGGTTGCCCTGCTTGCTTTTGTCATGCTCACATATTTGCGAGTTGTCAGACCACCATCGAAATCATCAGGTCCCGTATCCATGATTCGGTTCAGGACTTTTATCTGGCGTTCATTAAGTTCTGCTTGAGCATGTTCATTCCAGAAATCCGCCTTGGCCAGGACTTTGCCAATAATCTTATCAGACCTCTGAATAGCACGCTGGTAACATTCAAAGAACCAAATAAGCCAGGGCGTCAGATCCACACTTTCGCCTTTTGAACATTTCTCAAGCACTTTATAATAGCTGTCTCTTTCTTCCATGATCTGGGAAGAAAAACTGTAATAACGGACGTTAAGTTTCTCATCCTGGGCGAGAGCCATATCTGTCAATACCCGGGCGATACGGCCATTACCGTCCTCAAACGGATGAATCGTTATAAAATAAAAATGCGCTATACCAGCTCGCAAAATACCATCCATTTTGTTTAGGCTAACTTGCCACCACTCAAAGAACTTGCACATTTCAGCCTCAATTGCAGTTCCAGGCGGGGCTTCAAAATGAATCTTTTCACGGCCAATAGCTCCAGACACAACACGCATCGGTTCTTCACCCCGCCATTGGCCCGCGCGAATCTTATAAAGACCTGAATACCCTGTTGGGAAAAGCGCTCCATGCCAGCTTTTCAGCCTTTCCGCAGACAGGGTGTTCTCATAATTCTGTGTGGCATCCAGTATGACCTCTATCAATCCATCTACTGATCTGGGTGCCTTTCCTGATCCCGCTAAAGGAAACCCCAAGTGTCTGGCAACTGATGAACGTACCGCCTGAAGATTCAGCAGTTCCCCTTCAATCGCAGAGGTCTTTATAGCCTCCTCCGTAAGGATATTGGCCTGTGCTTCTTCGTTCAGTTTGAATCCTAAACGTCGGACTCGGGCCAGAAAATCCCCTTGTGTACGTCTCGCCTGACCTAAAAGAGACAAAAGTGAGCTGCTATCCCATGTAAAATCCGGCCAGGACTGATTTTGCCATATATATTTCATTATTTGCTCCTGAAGCGATAACATCGCTTAATCGCTTCATTATGTGAGGCGATATTGCGTTCTGATCGCTTCTAAAGCAAGTTTAATTGATCCCTAAACCACGCTTGCCTCTGTCATAATTTACTGATATTTTTCTGCAATTAAATGGATACTGCAAATAATACTAAAGTTGCGATATGACTACACCTCAAGCACCTGTCTGGAATAAGTTCGATTTAACCGGCTCTATCAAGGCTTATGCGGAATATTTACATCAAGAGTCTGTGCGAGTATTTTTACAGGATAAGACCCATGTGCAGATTATGTTTTTGTTTAACGAGGATGGCATAATATCAGTAAATCCGGTTCCGCCGAAAGTAGAGCATTTGCAGGTATATGAGGCAATTAGGGGCAGTATTATCCAGTATGACCTTTATGGCGTTATTTTACTTGGCGAATGTTGGATGTATTTGCCGAAGAATCCCAAAGACCATACAGTAGCTCAGATCATGGATGGCGAAATCAAGGTAAGTGAGCTGAACAATGCTGACAGAAAAGAAGTCCTGCATATGAAGATGGAGTCAAAGGATGGGGTTTCTGCTGTCTATTTGAACAGGATTTTAAGGACTGGAAGTAATGTTGATTTGGGCAAAGATGAGATAATGGATGGAGTAGAACAAAAGTGGTTTGTGGCTTGATTTGTCTATTACGCTTTTAGTCCAAATTATGTATTGGCAGCGTCTTGTCTGGCCTGTGATGTCTGCCCGTGGCTGTAATGCGGAGAGGTGGGTGCTGGTTAAATGAACAATGCCATAAATAGACACTGTAGCTTCAGTCTGCCGTGGCCTTCGCGCTTGTCGGCGGTAGCGTGGGGCTGATCTCGGAGGGTTCGATCACTTTCATCGTCTTCCACTTCCCGGAGATGAAGCGGCTGAGCCAAACCAGCGCAATCAGCATGACAAAGCCTGTCGCAACGGCCCAGAAAGCATGGAGTCCTGCGTGCATGTAGTCCATGAGCGCCATTACGGTTATGAAGCCGCCATGCATGATGACGGAGGCAATCATAGTCCAGCGTGTATCTCCAGCACCCTGCAATGCGCCTACTGTCACCACGCTGATCCCGTCAAGCAGGCAGTAGACGGCGACGTAGCGCAGTAGGGTCTTTGTCAGGTCCAGAGTTTGCATCATCGCGGCAGAGGCCTGCCCGTTTTCCCTGAACAGCGAGACCAGGGGCTCCGGAAAAAGAATGAAAAGCAGGCCGAACGATATCATCCATATCTGGGTCATGATAAGCCCGCGCCATCCGCATCTGGTGGAGATGTCGGGACGGTCCATGCCCTGTGCCTGACCCACTATTGTCTGGATGGCAATGGAAAGTCCGATCATCGGAAAGAAGGCAAACATGTTGATTCTCCACGCGATGTTGGTCGCGGCGATATCCATTTCGCCTATCCTGCCGACGAAGAGCAGGAATACGGTCCACGCCAGCATTTCGAAAAAGAACCTGAATCCATTTGGCAGGCCGAACCGGAAGAAGCGAACGAAAAGTTCATGGTTGAAGCGGCG
>CAMCYG010000020.1 GCA_945883775.1 Victivallis vadensis | reverse complement strand
ATGGCACTGGTCATGCGCTTCATATTGCCAACGCCGTTCTCGACCGTGCGCCTGGCTTCCTTCATCAGGCCGTCAGCCTTGCTGGCATTATCGGCGTTCTGGCGGGTCATTGAGGCCATCTCTTCTAGCGCACTCGATGTCTCTTCGAGACTCGATGCCTGTTCGCTCGCGCCCTGTGCCAACTGCTGACTTGAGCTCGAGACCTGACCTGACGCGCTGGATACCTGCTCACTGCCGCTGGTAAGGCCTTCGATAACCTTATTTATCGGTAATGTGATCGAGCGCGTGATGAATACTGCAAGCAGGATGCCTATGATTGTGGCAGCTACGAGCCCGATTGTCATTGTCATATTGGCACTGCCAAGATCAGTCTCCGCAGTATCTGCACCCTTTGTTACCTTCTCCATGTTGGCTGTGGCTGTTCCTTTTGCCGCTGCGAGCACAAGATCGGCTGCTTTGCCGCGCTCAGCACTGATCTTATCTTTTTCAGTCCAGTCCTTTATGTAGTCTTGAACTGCTACTTTATAAGCTTCGCCTGCTGCCCTGCACTTTGCTATCTGCTCCTTGTTTGCCGTGGAGTTGCAAATAGTATTAAGCTCGTCCAACTTCTCATTTACGCCTTTGAAATTGTCGAGGGCCTTTTCAAGCGAAGGTAAATCACGCGTCGCCATGGCTTTCCATGCCCCAATCCGAGTGGCGTTACCAAGATCGACGATATCATTTGCAATCTTGATCTTATGCGCCCTTTCTTTGAGCTCAGCGGCCGTAATTTTCTTTGTTGCTGCCGAATTGCAGGCCTCATCACACTCTTCGCCCTGCTTCTTTTCTTGATCATTAATGAAGGCTACGCACTGATCCATATAAGCTCCCGCAGCAGTATTCATAGTTTGCGCGACCTTATGCATATCTTCCGTCTTGGCAACGGTCTCATTCGCCAGTTTCTCGTATTCAGCTACGCCTGCCAGAGCCTTCTGCGCATTATCCTTGAGCACTGGCAGATTCTGCTTCTCGGCATGGTCAACCGCCTGCTTCAGATTCTTTTTTACCTCTTCAAGATTAGCGCGCATATCTTTGAGGAATTTCTCGTCATCGGTATATGTATAACCTCTCATGTTATACATCGTTATCATTGAGTCACGTTCCACCTCATTTGCCACACTGACCGCAGGAACGTAGGCCGCTGACATCACTGTTGCAGTTTCTTTCACGCTGCGCATATTTACTACCGCTATACTGCCAAGTATTATGGCGATGAGCAGCAGCGCCGCAAATCCCGTTCCAATCTTCGCTGACAATTTCATATTTTTAAACATCTTAATCTACCTCCTGTTATTATCGCAACTCTTACCGTAGCTGAGCATATTTCACGCTCAGGTTTTTCCACCGGCGCTTGACACCATCCTTCGTCCAAGCACTACGGCCTGGCATGCAAGCGCCGCTACATCTCCATTCACTAAGCCACTGCTTCTGTTTTTGTTAAAGCGTCTATTTCGCCGGCTGCCAGCACCTTGTTGACGTCCAGCAGTATCACAACCTTTTTACCTACCTTGCCGATCCCGAGAATGAATGATGTTTCCACAACTGCACTGAACTCGGGCGCGGGCTCGATCTGCTCGCCGTTGACATCAAGCACTTCATTTACCTCGTCAACGATGATTCCCATCGTCACTGTGAAGGTAGCCTTCTTCACCTGCACCACTATGATGCAAGTCTTGACCGTGGTCTCCAGCGTCTGCATATCGAACTTGAGGCGCAGGTCCACAACCGGGATGACTTTCCCGCGCAGGTTAATCACGCCACGCACAAAGCCGGGTGCACGCGGTATCTTGGTGATGTCCTGCATCTTGATGATCTCCTGCACCTTGAGGATCTCAAGACCGTACTCTTCCGCCGCAAGTCGGAAAGTCAGATACTTTCCGGCCAGCGACGCCATCCCGCCGCCTTTCTTATCCGTTGTTACTGTACTCATTCACACCTCCCTTGTTTTTTATATTACTAAAAAAAACATTGCATCAATCATGCCAAGCAGGGGTGATTTACATATGTCATTACAGAATAGATGGTTGCGAAATGTGGGTCAAAGTTCGCGCTGGTGTGTAATGCAAGTTATTTTGCGGTAATAGCAAGTATCCTTGCGGTAAGGGGGATTTCTTAATTCCGGATGACGCCGGGACCAGTATTCAATGCTCTTCCGTTCTTAATCGTAATCATAATCATAATCGTAATCCGATTTTTGCGAGGTTTTCAGCGAAAAGATTATGATTACGATTATGAATGGAGTAGACACTCAGAGCAAATCGTGTAAAACGACTGCGCATCACGCAATCGACAGCAATCAGGAACGGAGCAACACGGCTAGGCAGGGACCTGCCCGCAATGCTACGCCCACGCATAGCGTTGCAGGCGGGCGCCTCGCCCTACCTAAATTCCGAAAGACGCGAGGATCCCGTCTTCAGAACTAAAATACCAATTCAGCGCGGACACCGATTTGTAACGCGTTATCTATGCCAGGCGCGGAAGCTGGATTGATAATGTATTGAATATCAGGCTTGATGGTGAACCATTCCGTTAGTCCCGCCTGATAGACCAACTCGATTGCAGTTTCGGAATCGTTCAGCCCTGCATTCTCTTCCAGAGCAAGGTAGTCATCGGAGAGTATGGCCTGAGAAAAGCCCAGAGCAGTTACGTCTTCATCGCGACCCGGTATCAGCCCTGTATAGTTCAGTCCTCCGATAACGGAATACGCAATAACATTAATATCATCAGGGGCGGAACCGACCTGTCCGAATATGCCCAGTCCCTGCGCCTTATCCTGCTCCTGATATATCTGTCGTTCGACAATAACATAACCGCCGCCATTGTTTTCTACTGGCTGACCTGCCAAGTCTTCGCATCTTTTGGTGTGATACCATCCGCCGAGTGCTACTTTATAGTAAGGCGCATCCGAGCCCTCAGCACGGGTCAGTCCGGTTTCCAAGGCATAGAAGACGCCGTCACCGCTGTCAAATTGAATGTCCGACGACTCGTCATCGCAGGGATCCCCCGCCACGCCATCGTATATGCCCGAAAGTATATAAGCGCCTTCTGTCGGCTTTACCGCCACACGCAGTCCAAGTGCCGCAGTGGGGAATATTGAAGGACCTGCCTGCGATATTCCAGGTGCGATTCCAAACGAGCTGTTATGGAATACGCCGCCATATTCCATAACATCAAACTCCGAATTATAGTCGTGCAGACCTACGAGAACCAGCAAGCTATTATCCATAAAAGAATGGTTGTACCAGGCTTCGTAAAGCTTGAATGTTTCCGGCGCTTCGATATTACTGCTGGCCTGTATATCGCCGATGATTTCTGTTGGAACCCGGCCGTTGTTGAAATTGCCAAGGCCGTAAACAGAGAATGTTCCACCACTCCACCATCCTGCCGCCTCTGTATCCAACCCTCCGATTATGTCAATGTTACCAAGAAATGCTGAATCCCTGCTGATACCGCCGGACACGTTAGAAATATACTCAAGCGTGAGAGTAGTCTCCAGCGACAGGCCCTTGACGCCCATCGTTGACTTTGCTTCTGACTCCACTGGCGCTGGCTTGACAACCGCCGACGCTGCGGGCCCATCCGGCAATTCATTTGCATTGGATATGACTGCAGATAACATTGCCATTAGCACTACTGCAACCCTGTACCCTTTACATCCCTTCATGCAACCTCCTCTATTTGCTGACCCAAACACCGCATCTATCCGCCTGATATCGCCTAAGACGGGCGTCGGCTAGCAACGCCCCTACAAAAGTCTTTTCCTGTTAATTTCTTCTCTTCTGTAGGAGTCGACTGCGTCCGCCATAGTCCTTAAGACGACGGCTGGATGCCCGCATCTGCCTTTGCCCCTTTCTGCCCATTGCTACGGCAAGACAGGTCGACGATTCTTTCCCATCGTCGATCAGGGGATCGACTCCTACAGAAGAAAGACCTGCAATCAATATGCACACTTCTTAATGTAGTCCCGGTGTCTCACCGGGATCTTCGTTCTTATCGCCCGGTGAGACACCGGGACTACATTCAAACATAAAACATCATTTTTAAAACTGGCCGGGGCGTCTTCCCCGGCCTGTATGTTTTACTTCTCTATCTCTGAGCTCTCTGCGAACTCTGCGAGAATATTTCTTGTTTAGTATTTTCGCAGCTCGTCGTCATCCAAGGGGATCACTTCCTGATGCTTGGCCGTGCCGGCCAGTTTCTTCACCTGCCGGGGCGCCTTCTTCTCAATATGCGCGATCGGCCCTATCTTCTTAGCGCCGCTGTGTCGCGGGCCTTCGATCTGACGCTGATTATTGTTAACACTGTTCGCGCCGTTGACTATGGAGGTCAGCTCGCCGACAATTCCGTTCATTTCCTGCGCCTGACTGCTCAACTCTTCGGACGCGCTGGACGACTCTTCCGCATTCGCCGCGTTCTGCTGGACTACCTTATCCATCTCAGCAACTGCCGTGTTCACCTGCTCTATGCCCTGCGCCTGCTCCTTCGAAGCCGCCGCTATCTCAGACACCAGCACTGCCACCTTACCGGAGCTCTCCTGGATTTCCGACAGAGCCTTGGCTACATCATTTGTCACTGATACGCCTTCGTCAGCATTCTTCTGCGAACCTTCAATCAGGTCAGCCGTTGTCTTTGCCGCTTCTGCGCTTCTGCGTGCCAGATTTCTGACTTCTTCTGCCACAACTGCGAAGCCTTTACCAGCTTCACCCGCTCTGGCCGCTTCCACTGCCGCGTTCAATGCCAGCAGGTTCGTTTGGAACGCAATCTCGTCAATGGTCTTGATTATCTTCGCGGTCTCTGACGCACTGGTCTTGATCTTATCAATAGAGACCGTCATGCGCTTCATATTACCAACGCCGTTTTCAACCGTACGCTTGGCTTCCTTCATCAGGCCGTCAGCCTTGCTGGCATTATCGGCATTTTGGCGGGTCATTGAGGCCATCTCTTCAAGTGCGCTCGAGGTCTCTTCTAGACTCGATGCCTGTTCACTGGCACCCTGTGCCAACTGCTGACTTGAGCTCGAGACCTGTCCGGAGGCGCTGGTCACCTGTTCACTGCCGCTGGTAAGGCCTTCTATTACTTTGTTGATAGGCTTTGTAATGACAAGCGTTAACGATACACCCAACACCACAGAAAGAATGACAATCGCTATGCCCACAACGAGACACACGACAACTATTCCAGAACTGACCGTATCGAACTCGACATCGCCAGCCTTGCTTTCTTTTCCAAGGCTGAGACATATTTCAGTCAGGTTTTCTTCCATGGTGGACACGGGCTTATCCATTTTGGCATCCAGCTGTTTTATCCCATCCGTAAAATCCTTTGTAGTATCCAGCAGAGGAAACAATTCCGTTTCAACTATCTGCTTAAGTTCGACATAGGCCCCTTTTGCCTTTGATGCCCATTCTCTTTCTGCAGCTGTGTCAACGCTCTTTGATATCGCCTCCACATCTTCATCAGCTTCCTTGCATTTCGTCGCCCATCGCTCGCGAGATTCTTTCATGTCGCGATTAATAATGGCATCTGCAATTATCTGGTACAGTTCGCCCGCCATTCCTGCGCCTTCCTGTGCCCTTACAGCATCCTCGGCGCGAGTCGCCCCCTCGTCCTGCATTTCTCTCAACTGATTTATCTTTAGCCAATTGAATCCTACAAGACCCGCAACCATGATCGCAATAATGATAAACCCGCCCATTAGCTTACTGCCCAATTTCATATTCTTAAGCATCTTGATTAACCTCCTTTTATTATTTATCAGCCTTCAACTCTTACTGTAGGGGCGTTGCTTGTCGACGCCCGCCCTCGCCTGCATCCCTGCATCTGTAGGAGTCGATGCCCTCATCGACGATTTATCCCCGTGACGCGTTCACCTCATCGCCGATCAGGGGATCGGCTCCTACAGGAATCAACCTCATCGCTCCCTCTTCTGAAGCGGAACGGCTCTTGCCATATCGCATGATGTGGACCCGTTCCGTCTTCGCCTTCTTTCCTAAGCCGCAACCTCTGCCTTTGTTAAAGCGTCTATTTCGCCGGATGCCAGCACCTTGTTGACGTCCAGCAGTATCACAACCTTTTTGCCTACCTTGCCGATCCCGAGAATGAATGATGTTTCCACAACTGCACTGAACTCGGGCGCGGGCTCGATCTGCTCGCCGTTGACATCAAGCACTTCGTTTACCTCGTCAACGATGATTCCCATCGTCACTGTAAAGGCAGCCTTCTTCACCTGCACCACGATGATGCAAGTCTTGACCGTGGTCTCCAGCGTCTGCATATCGAACTTGAGGCGCAGGTCCACAACCGGGATGACTTTCCCGCGCAGGTTAATCACGCCACGCACAAAGCCGGGTGCTCGCGGTATCTTGGTGATGTCCTGCATCTTGATGATCTCCTGCACCTTGAGGATCTCAAGGCCGTACTCTTCCGCCGCAAGTCGAAAAGTCAGGTACTTTCCGGCCAGCGACGCCATCCCGCCGCCTTTCTTATCCGTTGTTACTGTACTCACTCACCCCTCCCTTTGTTTTTTTTATTACTAAAAAAAACATCGCATCAATCATGCCAAGCAGGGGTGATTTACATATGTCCCTACAAAAGAGGTGGTTGCGAAATATAGGTCAAAGTAAGCGATGGCGCGGAACGCAAATTATTTTGCGGTAATAGCAAGAATCCTTGCGGTAAGGGGGATTTCTTAACCCAAGTTCCGCAGTTGCTTGCATAAGTTGTTGATTTGCAAGGAAAGCGCCTCAAAAGTCTTCACTACAATCGGTAATATGAAGCTGCTTCGGGAGATCAATGCCGAGCTTTTGAAGCAGGATAGCCTGATGCTCTGTCGGGCGGGTTACGCATCGGCGCGTATAAGTTCTGCCACTGGTTGTCAGCAGTATTACATCCACCATGCGAATCGTCCCCAATTCATCAAATATTCTTCTTGGCTCATCACCCAGCCCGGCTTTGCTGCATAGCTGACCAAGAGTTTTCCAAAGCACATACGCAAGGAAGCAGACCAGTATGTGCGCCTGTACTCGCGCCGAATCGCAGATGCGCCCGTGCGGTTCAGATAAGAGCGGCTCGGCAGCGACCCGTGCGTCGCTTCCAGCGCAGGATCAGGATCATATCGACACGACAAGAGCCGCGCCGCTACAACCCGTTTTTTTGCTTCCTATTGACCATAAATATTGCCATTCTATTGCTTGTCATCTGGAGATTTACATGATTGCAACATACAAAGCGCATTTGCTTGGCAACAAGCTCGATTGGGAGGAGACCGCTCCGCCTGACTCGACGACTACTGTATCTGTGCTTGTAACAGTATTGCCAAGCACGGCGACCGCGCAAAACCAGCATGTTCCGTCTGGTCGCAAGCTGGCCGATATTTTGAGACGGTTGGCAAACGAAAACTCGGCGCCATCCATCTCTGATCCTTCTGCTTGGCAACAGGAAATGCGTAGCGAGCGAACGTTGCCCGGACGCGAGGTCTAAATGCTCATCGACAGTAACATCATCATATATGCGGCGCGCCCTGACGCTCTCAAACTTCTGAGCTACATCGAAACGCGGGACACGTTTGTCTCCGCTATCAGTTATGTTGAAGTTCTTGGGTTTTCTCGCCTCAACAATGCCGAACGCCGCTGGTTTAAAAACTTCTTTGATAACGCCGATTTGCTTCCGATCTCCCAATCTGTTCTTGACGAAGCCGTTCGCTTGCGACAACAACGAGCTGTGAAATTGGGTGACGCTTTGATTGCCGCTACCGCTCTTGTTCACCACCTTGAACTCGTCACTCACAATATATCCGATTTTTCATGGATAGCCGGGCTCCGGGTCGTGGATCCTCTGGCATAATCAAATCGTTCCACCGTAGCGCCCCGATCCGGATCGGGGCGATCTGTTCTTCCTCTGCGGTAGGGCGTACTCTCCGAGCGCGCCTCTGGGGTTTGGCCTTTACTAGTATAAATTAGTGACATTTTGGAGTGCGGCGGCTTGACGCCGCTCTTTCTTGCAAACAGGCTTGACTGGTTGCGAAACAGGCAAATATGATTGTAATTAGTTGAAAGAGAAAGATGCCGTGTCCAGCCTTCGCCAAGGTTACGGCTTGGCAGGCAAGCCACGTCAAAGGAAAGCGGCGTCAAGCCGCCGCACTCCAAATAGCTTCTCAGGCATCGTATATGCGCTTAGTTGTGACACGATGCCATAGAAACTCATCCAAACCTGCAATATGCCTGCTTTTGCGTTACTAGAAACGCTTGTTTGAGCCAAACTACAGGGGCGTGCCCTACCTCAAAAAACTGGCCGGGGACTTTTCCCCGGCCAGAATATTTTTCTTCTTGTTCTAACAGGCCGCTCCCGGCCTATATCCGGACGCTCGCTTTGCGAGTAGTACGGATTAGAACTTCTTCAGTTCGTCGTCATCCAGCGGAATCACTTCCTCAGGCCTGGCTGAACCTGCAAGTTTTTTCGCCTGCCCTGAGCCTGTCGAATGGGGTGCCTGCTTGACCTGCTTTTTCTCAATATGCGCAATAGGCCCCATCTTGTGCGCACCGCTATGTCTCGGGCCTTCTATCCGCCGCTGAACACCGTTCTGTACGCTGTTAGCGCCGTTCACTATAGATGTCAGCTCACTGACGATACCGTTCATTTCCTGCGCCTGACTGCTCAGCTCCTCTGATGCGCTTGATGATTCCTCGGCATTTGCCGCGTTGGTCTGAACAACCTTATCCATCTCGGCAACTGCAGTATTGACCTGCTCTATGCCCTGCGCCTGCTCCTTCGATGCCGCCGCTATCTCGGATACCAGCACTGCAACTTTACCGGAGCTGTCCTGTATCTCTGAGAGGGCCCTAGCTACATCATTTGTAACTGCTACACCTTCATCGGCATTCTTCTGTGAACCTTCTATCAGGTCGGCCGTTGTCTTTGCCGCTTCTGCGCTTCTGCGTGCAAGGTTTCTGACCTCCTCGGCTACAACTGCGAAGCCTTTACCAGCTTCACCTGCTCTGGCCGCTTCAACTGCCGCGTTCAATGCCAGCAGGTTGGTCTGAAACGCGATCTCGTCAATGGTCTTAATGATCTTAGCGGTCTCAGATGCACTGGTCTTGATCTTGTCAATCGACGCTGTCATACGCTTCATGTTGCCCACGCCGTTATCGACAGTACGTCTGGCTTCCTTCATCAGACCGTCAGCCTTCGTGGCATTATCAGCATTTTGTCGGGTCATCGAAGCCATCTCCTCAAGAGCGCTCGATGTCTCTTCGAGACTCGATGCCTGTTCGCTCGCGCCCTGCGCTAACTGCTGACTGGAGCTAGCCACCTGTCCGGATGCACTGGAAACCTGTTCACTGCCATTTGTAAGACCTTCGATAACCTTGTTTATCGGCAGTGTGATCGAGCGGGTTATGAATACTGCAAGCAGGATGCCCACAATTACACCAACGCCAAGACCTATGACCATAGTCGTAGAGGCAGAGGACAGTGAACCTGCTGCTTTCTCAGAAGACTTCGCCGTGTCGTCCATACCGGCCAGCGATGTATCTTTAGCCGCATCCAGAACTGCTTGTGCCGCTATGCCGCGCTGTTTGCCGATATCTTCACGCGCTGTCCAATTCGCAAGGAAGCTTTCCATACAATCCAGATATGCTTTTCCAGCCGCACGACAGTCTTCTATCTGTCTGAGATTCTGTTCCTGCTTGGTCTTGGCTTTCAATTCATCAAGCTTCTTGCCTACCACTTCAAATCTCTTCTCTGTTTCGATAAAGAGCTTAGGATCTCTTGTTGCTATTGCCTGCCAGGTTCCAATGCGAATCCAGTTTCCTACATCAACGATATCGTTTGCGATGGATATCTTCCAGATTCTGTCCTTAATCAATGCTTCTTTTTCTTCTTTCGTCTGGACTGTCCCGCTGTTAGTCGCGGCCAGCACGATGTCAATATCCTTATCCAGCGCCTGGTTCTGAGATGCTAGGTAATCAGCACAGACCTTCATATATTTGTCAGCCGCGACAAGTGATGTTTCCTTATCCTTCGCCATGGCCTCGGTCTTGGTTACAGTATCAAGCAGCAGCTTTTCGTATGTCTCCGCGTTTGCTTTTGCCTTGGCTGCATTATCTTTCAGAATCTTCATATCAAACTTGACTGCATGATCTTCGGCTTTCTTCAGATTTGACTTTACCTCCGCCAAGTTCTTCTTTGCGCCATCCAAATACTGCGTCTCTTCTGTAAACGCATATCCTCTGGTCTCATACATCGTTAAGAGAGACGAGCGCTCTACATCATTTGCCACACCGACGGAAGGAACATTCTCCTTCGCCAAGACGTTGGCTACAGTTTTAACGCCATTCATGCTGAACACAGCCAAACTACCTAATGCGCAGGCAATTAACACCAGCGCTGCAAACCCCATTCCTATCTTCGCCGCCAATTTCATATTCTTGAACATCTTAATCTACCTCCGTTTATTATCTTAACCTGTAGCTGAGCATGTGTCATGCTCAGGTCTTTTCTGCCGGCGCTTGACACCATCCTTCGTCCAAGCACTACGGCCTGGCATGCAAGCGCCGCTACATCTTCATTCACTAAGCCACTGCTTCTGTTTTTGTTAAAGCGTCTATTTCGCCGGATGCCAGCACCTTGTTGACGTCCAGCAGTATCACAACCTTTTTACCTACCTTGCCGATCCCGAGAATGAACGATGTTTCCACAACTGCACTGAACTCGGGAGCTGGCTCAATCTGCTCGCCGTTGACGTCGAGCACTTCGTTTACCTCGTCCACGATGATTCCCATCGTCACTGTGAAGGTAGCCTTCTTCACCTGCACCACTATGATGCAAGTCTTGACCGTGGTATCCAGCGTCTGCATGTCGAACTTGAGACGCAGGTCCACAACCGGGATGACTTTCCCGCGCAGGTTGATCACGCCGCGCACAAAGCCTGGTGCACGCGGTATTTTGGTGATGTCCTGCATCTTGATGATCTCCTGCACTTTCAGGATCTCAAGGCCGTACTCTTCCGCCGCAAGTCGAAAAGTCAGATACTTTCCGGCCAGCGACGCCATCCCCCCGCCTTTCTTTTCCGTTGTTACTGTACTCACTCACACCCCCCTTGTTTGTTTTTCGAAAAATCAGCTCTCACAGAGCTCACAGAGACCGCAGAGACAATACTTTCGCTAAACACGGACTCCATGTTTGTCGTCCGATCACATCACACTTTTCTCCGTGAACTCTGCGCGCTCTGTGAGAAATAATATTCATTCTCCCGTTTGACCCCGCTGTCGCAACGACTGAAAATGCGCTCCTGCAAAGCTTCTAGTCAGCGCGATTGCATAAGAGGCATTGTTCATGCCAACAGCACAAACGATAGATAACAGATTGGAAATAAGATGGTTACACTTAGATGCTTGTTTGCACTAGTGGCGCAAATAAATTTGCGGCATCCAATAGACGAAAGAAGGCATGCGTCAGCATAATGCTATGCAGTATCGGCAAGGATTGCGCTAGCAAATGATTTTGCTGCCGAATGAATACTTTGCACCAGTCCGGATTGATGCGGCAAAGACATTATTTCGAATAAGGGTGTCGGTTGATTGCGTTGAATACGCCCAGAAAGACAGTCCGCGAGGCCACGGCCCTTCCCAAGAGCTACATGGATTCTTTAGTTTTTCTATGGGAGGGACGGCCGCTCCGACGCCCGTGATAGGTTTTTCAGCAGAACCAACGGCTCACCCTGAGGATTCGCCCTACCGGACTTGAGGTAGAAGGGCGAAGCCCCGCCTGCAACGCTATGCGTAGCATTGCGGGCAGGTCCGGCCGAGCCGTCTTCACTTGGTTGCGGACTATGGCTGAGCAGCATGAGTGAGCAACAAATCTTATCTTATTCGACAGGCTTCGCCTTCTTCAGATGCCACATCAGGGCCTGCCTGCTAGTTCCCAGCAGTTCGGCGGCTCTGGTATAATTACCTCCGGTCCTTCGGACGGCCTCTTCCGCGAGAATTTTCTTTACCTTCCGAAAGGATGGCAGCTCTTCGTCAAGCTGTATTTTGTCGGTTTTGTCTCGTTTGCTAATATGATTTTTGAACACTTTCAGCGACAGCATATGTGATTTGTGCTGGCTTACTGCATCAGTAACCATGGATTCAAGTTCGCGAATATTACCCGGGAAACTGTATTCCGCCAATAACGCAATCAATTGAGCAGGCGCAGTGGGCACTGGCTTATTAAGCTTGCTCGCAGCAGCAGAAATAAATGAAACCAGCAGCAAACGCAAATCATTTAGCCGATTACGTAAAGGCGGGACATCTATCTTGTGAGTATTAAGCCTGTAAAACAGGTCTGACCTGAACCTCTTGGCTTCAAGCAAAGCACCAAGGTCTGCATTCGTTGCAACAACAACCCGCGCATCTGTCTTTATCGGAATATCACTGCCCAGCTGGGTGTATTCCTGCTCCTGCAATAACCGCAAAAGCTTGACCTGCTGAGTCAGCGACAGGTCCCCTATCTCATCAAGAAACAATGTACCGCCGGCAGCCTGAGAAATAATTCCTGCACGCTCCGTGTCCGCTCCGGTAAACGCACCTTTTACGTGCCCGAACAGCGTATCGGCAAACAATGTATCGTCAAATCCAGCCACATTCACGGCAACAAACTTTCCGCCTTTACCACTGGACACATGTAATGCCCTGGCAATAAGCTCTTTACCCGTTCCGGTCTCGCCGGTAATCAACACAGGATAACTGGTAGTGGCTATTGCTTCAATATACAGAAAGATGGCTCTCATTACTGCATCATTAGTGACAATACTGGAGAATGCTGAAGGATTTCGCAGAGTGTCAGAGAATATCGAATGACTCAATAGTTCATTTTCTCTCTGCAGTTCGCGCAGTGTAATGGCATTTCTGACGCTCGCCACCACACGCTCTTCGGGAACAGGTTTCGCAATGTAGTCATGTGCTCCCTTTCTCATGCAATTAACAGCAGAGCTGATGTCGTTCTTCCCTGTAACCACAATTATCGGAACCCCCGGCTGCCATTTGACTATCTCGTCTATCAGCTCCTCGCCGGAGATATGCGGCATATTAAGATCCACCAGGGCCACATCAATGACCTGCTTGCTGGCTACGGCAAAAGCCTCACGGCTATCCGTTACGGAAATTACGTTGTTAAGCCCTGCCCGCTTTAAAGCTATCCGGTAGCCATCCACAATGGGCAGCTCGTCATCAACAACAAGAATGGGATTTAGCGGACTCTTATTCGCTGTTTGCATTTGTTTTATCCTTTCCTGACAGGTAAACGTATTATCGCGGTGGTTCCGGCCTCCGGAGCCGATTCGTATTCCAGCGTGCCGCCATGCTCTTCTATGACACGCGCGGAAATAGGAACCCCCAGCCCGGTTCCGCCAGAATCCCTCTTTGTTGTAAAGAACAGGTCTTTGACATGACTGCTGACATGCGGCGACATTCCTTCACCCTCGTCTCTTATTTTTATAACCACCGAATCAGAATCTTTCTCGTATTGCGTTGTAAGCAGTAAAGCCTGTTTCTTATTCTTAAGGGCATCGCAGGCATTAGTTATCATGTTGATAATTACCTGCTCCAGCTTCTGGGCATTACCGCAAAGAACCGGCAGGTCCTCACCCGGCAGGAAATTGAAGTTATCTGTTGAATGTTTAATCTTATTCCACGTCAACGTTACGGCACTCCCTATCACTTTATTTATCGCAACGCTCTCCACGATCATAGACTTATCTTTCGTGAACTCACTCAGCTCCTCAACGATTCTCTTGATCCTGCGTGATCCTTCCAGTACATATCCGCACTCCAATATCGCATCATCTTTGATCTCAGCGATACTCATATTCTGTACCAGCCTGGATTTCAACTCCTCAGAATCTTCGATGACAGCCTCTAGCTGCTTCAGCTGTTTCTCCAGCATGGAAGCATTGAGCATTATAAACATGTTGGGATTGTTTATCTCATGCGCGATACCAGCCACCAGTGTGCCCAGGGCGACAAGCTTGTCTGCATTAACAAGCATCAAGAGACTGGCTTTATCCCGCGCCTCCATCCTCTTTTTCTCGGTGATATCCCAACAAACACCTATCATTCGTACCGGCCTACTGACTACGTCATGCATAAACTTACCGCGGGCCATTATATTGTGGATACTGCCGTCGGGCCAGATCACCCGGTATTCAGCTTCATAATCAACACCGTTTAACATGGCCAAGTCGACAGCCTCTCTTGCCGGAACCCTGTCCTCCTGCATAATAAGACTGAAGAACTCCTCTGACGTACCCTTGAATGTTGCAGGATCTGCTCCGAGCAACCTATTCGCATTTACGCCGAACTTCCAACTGTCATCTAACACATCCCACGAAAAGGTGCCCATGCCTGCCGAATCCAAAGCCAGATCAAGCCGCTCCTTATTCTCCCGCAAACGCTCTTCCGCCCGTTTACGTTCAGTGATGTCCTGCCCCTGCGCAATGGTGGCTATCGGCTTCTTCCCATCTGCCGAGAACACCGTAGCAGAATTCCAAAGCACTGTACGGACAGAAGCATTCACATGCTGAATGTTAATTTCAATGATCTCCCAGCGCTCACCGGTCAGAGTTTTCTGGATGAGCTGCATCGACGCCTTAACCTGCTCAGGTGGAAATAGTATCTCCAGCGGCTTGCCGAGAACTTCCGATGCACTTCTACCGGTAATTACCTCAAAGGCATGATTGAAGCGCTTAATATTGAATTGCGGATCCCAAACAATGATAGGAGCATTCGCGTAATTAATCAGATTCTCAAGATATTCGTTGGCCTCCCGCAATGACTCGACCACTTGCTGCTGACCAGCTTCCATGTAAAAAGCATCGTTTGTTCTCATGTATGTTTATTTGTTTTTATATCAGGCTTTGCGAATCAATCTGCGGACTTCAACTGCCAGCTCAGGGCTTGGCGGGAGGTGCCGAGAAGTTCGGCGGCCTTGGTGACGTTTCCGTCGCTCCGGCGCAGGGCTTCTGCTATCAGCAATTTCTTCGCCTCCTTGAGTGATGGAAGAATCGGCCCAAACACGGAATTTCCATTCTGATCTATGCCCAATGCCGCTGAGCCATTCGCCCCGGTAGAAGGCAGCGCTCCTGTATTGGCGATAATATGTTCAGTAAAGACTTCAGCTGAGAGCACTTTCCCGGACATTCTGCTTACTGCGTCACGCACCATGGATTCGAGCTCGCGAACGTTTCCAGGAAACGAATAGGCGCTGAGCAAGGAGACAACGCTCTTGTGCACTGAAGGCAAAGGTCCGTTTCTCCCCTCTGCCGCCTTTGTCACGAAATGCTTTATGAGAAGCGGGATATCGCGCACGCGTTCCCGAAGTGGCGGGATTCTAATATTGTGAGTGCTTAATCTGAAATACAGGTCCGGCCTGAACTTGCCCGATGATTTCATGGCGGCAAGATCGATATTTGTAGCAACTATAATTCTGGCGTCCGACTTGACGGCCATATCAGAGCCCAGCGGTATATATTCATTTTCCTGCAGAAGCCGCAAAAGCTTTACCTGCGAGGCCATGCTTAGATCACCTATCTCATCGAGGAACAGCGAGCCACCGGCCGCCTCGTCTATTATTCCAGCCCTGCTGGAATCAGCGCTGGTAAACGCGCCTTTCTTATGACCGAACAGTGTATCAGCGAACATATTGTCATCCAGCCCGGCGACATTCACGGCAACGAATTTGCCTTTGCGCCCGCTGGCTGTATGGATTGATTTTGCCAACAGCTCCTTCCCCACCCCGGTCTCACCTGTAATCAGCACAGGCGTGATAGAGCTGGCGATGGCCTCCACGTAGGAAAATATCGGATACATCGGCCCTTCACCGGAAACCATGCTCTGGAAGGCATCGGGATTCTTAACTTCGCGCGAGAAATAGCCGCTCTTGAGCCGCAGATTCTCCTGCGCCAGATCCCGCATAGATAACGCATGATGCACAGCGGTAAGCAGACGCTCGCGCGAAACAGGTTTGACCAGATAATCAAAACTACCCTTCTTCATGCAGGATACAGCAGAATCCACTGTATTATTTGCAGTAAGCACCACGACCAGCAGCTCAGGGCATCTGGTCGATATCAGACCAAGCAACTCTTCGCCCGTGACATGCGGCATCGAGAGATCAACCAGCGCCAGGGAAAACGCCTGGCTTTCTATAAGCTTCTCCACTTCACGCGAGTCGCCACAGGTGACAATGTTGTTTACGCCGCCCTTGATCAGGGTGACCTCTACACTGCGCAGCATGGGCTCTTCGTCATCAACGAGCAGAACCGGCAGATCTGGATATGTTTTGTTTTTTACCATTTATTTCTTCTTCGACTAACAGCATCCAACTTGTTCAACATCTGCGGGAGAGCCGAAACAGGCACGTCATTCGACATGACAAATATTGCGTCTCCTACGCCTTGCTTCTGTAGGAGTCGATCCCCTGATCGACGATTCTTTCCCATCGCCGACTGCGTCCGGCGTAGCGTTATTCTTCCGCGAAGCCGGGTCAGGGGATCCAGCCGTCGTCTTAAGGACTATGGCGGACGCAGTCGGCTCCTACAAAAATCTGATGCAGAAAAAACCTCTTTTCGTCCGTTACTATTTCTCTCTACTCCACCGGCAATTTTACCGCCACAGTCGTTCCCTCGCCCGGCACCGACTCAATTTCAATTACTCCACCCATACTCTTCACTATATCCTTCGCCACATACAGACCGAGACCAATCGCTCCGGAATCAGACTTGGTGGTATACAATAGATTGCCTGCCATTTTCAGCGCTTTACCATCCATCCCACAGCCCTGATCCTTGACTCTTATGATCGCACGCTTACCGGCTTTATCATACGCGGACGAAACAGTAATGCTTTTGCGTCTGTCGCACATTGCATCACAGGCATTGATAAGCAGAGCCAGGACAACCTGCTCCAGGCTCCCGGAGTGCCCGCTGATATTCGGGAGGTCCGCGTCCAGATCCATAGAAAACTTGTCGGACTTATTCTTCAGCTTGTTCCACGCCAGATTAACAGCAGAAGTTACGCAATCATTCACAGAAAACTCTTCGCTCTCCACGGCCTTCTCGTCACAGGCATAATTCTTCAATCCTTTGACGATGTTCTTAATCTTCTCAGAACCGGCAACCAGGTCATCGGCCAGCACCTTGGCCTCGGCCTTAAACTCGCCAACGCCACAGCCGTTAATCCCGTCGATACCGTTTTGTTCCAGCTCGCCGATGGCAGCCTGCAGCATATCCTTAAGATTAGGGGCATTGAGCATGACAAGAGTATTGGGGTTATTGAGCTCATGCACGACTCCGGAAATGATGGAGCCGAGAGAAACAAGCCGCTCTATCCTTCTTAACTGATCCTGGCTGAACCGAGTTTCAATAAGCGCTTTCTTATCCGTCATCCTTAATACATCCTTCCGGCATATCTCACTGCACGTTTTTCCACACGGGCAGGAACCAGATCACGCAACACCTTGCAATACCGCAACTAAGACGCATGAAGCTTATCAGCACGGCAGGCACATGTGAAGCCTTTTTTACTGCATCTTTTAGGGGCGTTGCTAGTCGACGCCCGCCCTCGCCTGCATCCCTGCATCTGTAGGAGTCGATGCCCTCATCGACGATTTATCCCCGTGTCGCGTTCACCTCATCGCCGATCAGGGGATCGGCTCCTACAGGAATCAACCTCATCGCTCCCTCTTCTGGAGTGGAACGGCTCTTGCCATATCGCATGATGTGGACCCGTTCCGTCTTCGTCTTTATTTTTTCCCACTGTAGGAGTCGATGCCCTCATCGACGATTCTTTGCACCAATGTCCTCACATTGAGAATAAACGCACAAATCCAAGTGAAGCCTTACTTTAAGGTAAATATTGTTTCCAATGCCACCTCAATGATGCTAATTGTATAAGCATGACGGCTACTGCTAACAAAATTGAGAAGTACGATCTGAACGAGCTGATACGCACCGTAGCAAAGACCGAACTCGGCTCAATATCAAACGTTGTAAACAAATTGCTTTCCATGCTCAGGGATCAGAGCACCAATGCCGCCGCGCTCATGCAGGTAATAGAGGCTGATCCCGTCCTTGCCGCAAAGCTGCTGCGACGAGTCAATTCCGCCTCCTACGGGCTTAACAGATCCATCTCGTCCATTCAGGAATCGATCGTGATGGTCGGATTCAACGGCGTCAAGGAACTGGCCCTTAACATGAAGGTTGCAAAGATATTCGAGCGCGGGATGCAATCAGTGCGTTACTCAAGGAAAGCACTGTGGAAGCATTCTCTAGCCGTTGCCCTGCTGTCAAAAATGATTTACCGCAGGGAATTCAAAGAGCGCGGGGACGACATCTACTCTATCGGCCTCATTCATGACATCGGAATTGTGGCCGAGGAGGAAGTCATGCCGCAGGCATTCTCCGTCATGCTGGACAAGACCTCAAGCAGCATGCCAATAACCGCGGCCGAGGCCGAGACCTTCGGCTATGATCATCAATTGATCGGCGCCAGACTGTGTACCGCCTGGAAGCTGCCACAGGACATGACTGATGTGATCGGGCGACATCACTCTCTTCCCGACGCAAGCAAGCCGACAGCGAAGCTCTCCATGGCGCTTTTTATTGCAGACCATTACTGCCACGCGTCCGGACTTGGGTTCGAATATTCAATTACCAAGACTCAGGAAGACGCCGACAAGATATGCGCCAGCCTCAACATCCAGCAGAAATCCATGGAAGTAATGCTGGCGGACATCAAAAAAGAGATTGCAGAGCTCGAATCGACAGGCGGACTATTTGGGTGAGCGTGCAGGGATATAGCAGACCATGATAAATATGTTTCCAACACTATCAGGCTCCGAGACCATAGAAGAGCTCCAGATACGGTACAGGCAGGCAATCAATGAACTGGAGCTGGTCATACAGGAGAACCAGGACAACATCGCCAGAAATATGGATCTGCTAGATGAGCTGACAGGGCGTAACAAGGAATTACAGACGCTCAAGGACAACCTGCAGGACCTCGTAAACGAGAGGACCGCCGAACTTGGGAAGACAAATGCCTCACTGCTGGCGGAAGTCGAGACACGCAAACAGGCCGAGACCAAGGCGGAAGAAGCCAGCAAGATCAAAAGCATGTTTCTGGCCAATATGAGCCACGAGATCAGAACACCCCTCAACGGGATAATCGGCATGTCCGACCTCATGCTGGACACGAGCCTGACAAAGGAGCAGAAGCAGTTCGCCGAGGTCATCAAGAGCAGTGGCGACTCACTGCTGTCAATCGTCAATGACATCCTCGACCTATCCAAGATCGAAGCAAGCAAACTGGAACTTGAGACTCTCCGACTTGATATCAGAAAATGCATAGAGGAGTGCCTGTCAGTCGCGGCATTGCGGGCAAAGAGCAAGGGGATAGGGCTGGAATGCAGCATAGACCCGGACATACCGGAAATACTCTTTGGAGATCCGGGACGATTCCGTCAAATCATCAATAACTTTCTTTCCAATGCTACGAAGTTCACAGAACTCGGGCAAGTTTCCCTTGAAGCCGAACTAATCAGCGATCAAGCCGAGAGCGTAGTTATTAAAATCGCCATAAGCGACACGGGTATAGGCATTCCAAAGGAGAAGCAGGACGAATTATTCCAGCCGTTCACCCAGGTCGACGGCTCCATTACCAGAAAATATGGCGGCACCGGCCTGGGCCTTGCCATATCCAAACAATTGGCAAACCTCATGGGCGGAGACATCGGAATGGAAAGCGAGATGAGGTCGGGCTCCACATTCTGGTTTACATGCGTATTGAGAAAAAATATGGATTCAGCAGATCAGCCTGAACAGCAGGACTACCCTGTTCCCACAAGCCGGCAGAAGCGGCTGAACTCCGTCAGAGTACTCCTTGTTGAGGACAATGTGACAAACCTGCTTCTGGCAACCAAACTGCTGGAGAAGATGGGATGCGACATCCAATCAGCCGAGAATGGCTTGATCGCAATGAACATCCTGAGCAAAACCAGGTTCGACATCATATTCATGGACTGCCAGATGCCGGTAATGGACGGCTATGAGACCACCAGAAACATAAGAGCAGGCAAGGCAGGAAACGAGAACAAAGACGCTCCTATCATTGCCATGACCGCGCATGCCCAGATAGGCGACCGTGAGAAATGTATCGCTTCCGGCATGAACGATTACATGCCCAAGCCTCTCAACCGGAAGATGCTTTCCGCTATAGTTGACCGCTGGAGCCTCCACGCGCCTTCAGCCCATCCGGTAGCAACAGAATTACTTCAAATTGAGAATCCGGGCATATTTGACCGGACGGCATTCTACGAAAGAGTCGACGGCGACCCCGATCTGGCACAGACAATGATGCAGACCTTCGTCTGCGACATGCCTTCTCAACTGGCAGAAATAGCCAACGCAGTTCAAAGCAGAGATTTCCACCAAATACAACAAATGGCGCACAAGATCAAAGGTGCATCTATGAACATGAGCACCATGGAAATATTCCATACAGCCGCTGATATAGAGTGTGCCGTTGAGCGCCGGGACATTAACAACATCACCCTGCTTATGGCCAACCTTGGCAGCGCTTTTGAAAGAATTCGCGTGCTTTTCGCTAAAGAAACGGGTAATAAGACATAATAGAGGAAGGTAATAATGACAACAACACGCACCAAGAAACTCAAGCCAGCGCCACAAGCGGAAGGCCTGTGCGGCGACAAGAGGATACTTATCGCCGATGACGATGCCACCTCCTGCAACATGCTAGAAGCGTTACTGAACAAGCAGGGCTACAAAGTATCAGCTATACGTTCAGGTCGTGAGGCCTTGGAGATAATTCAGGGCAAGGATTCACCCAAGCTGGTCATCCTGGACTGGAATATGCCGGAAATCTCCGGAATGGACATTATGCAGAAAATCCGGAAGGCCCAGCCCGACCTCCCACCCTACATGATTATCCTGACCGTCAGAACCGCAAAGGAGGACATAGTCCATGCCCTCCAGAACGGAGCCGACGACTACCTCACCAAGCCGTATGATCATGACGAGCTGATTTCGAGAATAGAAGTAGGCTTCAGAATGTTAAGACTCCAACGTAAATTGCTGGACAATATCTCCGACCTCAAAAATGCAAATGCGCACGTGAAGTCTCTTCAGAAAATATTGCCCATTTGCAGTTATTGCCGGAAAATCAGAAACGACCAGCAGTACTGGGCAAGCGTGGAAAGCTATGTGCAGGAGCATCTGAACATCAACTTCTCGCATGGACTCTGTCCGGACTGCTTTAAGGCCAACTACCCGGAACTGAAGAACGATTCCGATAAGGAGTAATACTCCACTTATATTTTAAACGCCATGCCCCACAGCACTGATATAGTAATGCAGGACGCTAAGCAGATCATCACCTCGACCGAGAAGGTGGCGGAACTGCTGGAGCGTACCTCCTGGAGCCGCGACTTCTCTTTCGTGCAGCTGCAGAAAATAGTCGAGAACATGAAGGCTTACGAGGTACAGCGCGACACCATCATCTTTCTCGAAGGCGCCGCGGACCAGACGATGGGTATAATCATCGTAGGCGAGGTCAAGATCATCAAAATTGACCGGACGGAACAGAAGACACTTGCCATTCTCGGCCCCGGCAACACATTTGGAGAGATGTCCATGATTGACGGCGAACCGCGCTCAGCTCGCAGCGTGGCGGCATCGAGGGCAATCGTACTTCTCATCACTAAAGATGATTTTCTGAAGCTTGGCGAAACCTGGCCCGGACTGGGACTCAAGATCATGTGGAAGATTGCACGGCTCATGAGCCAAAGACTGCGCCGCACAGACGGCCTTCTGATGGAACATCTCAACGATTAAATGCCAGCTGTTATACAACTGGTTTATTATAACGTAAAACAGGGAGGACGATGAAAAAGCCACCAGACAAGCGGAAGAACACACCTGCACAATGGCATAATCAGATGACGCCGGAGGCAATTAAGGCCAGCTTCGAACATCACCTTCTATACACCCTGGCCAGGGATCGTTATACAGCCTCAAACCGCGACCGTTACTACGCCCTTGCCCTTGCAGTCCGTGACCGTATCGTCGAGCGCTGGATTGCAACACAGCAGGCTCATCACCAACAGAATGTAAAACGCGTTTATTATCTCTCACTCGAATTTCTCATAGGCCGCCTGCTTGGAAATAACGTCGTCAACCTGAACCTCGAAGAAACATGCCGAAAAGCATTATCCGGGATCGGGCTCGACTGGAATATGCTCAGAGATTTTGAAGTCGATGCCGGGCTGGGCAACGGCGGTCTCGGCCGGCTGGCAGCCTGCTTCATGGATTCACTATCAACGCTGAAGTTACCCGCCGTGGGATACGGGCTCCGATATGACTACGGAATCTTCAATCAGAAGATTGTCAACGGCTGTCAGGTCGAAGAACCGGATGCCTGGCATAAAAACGGTTACCCCTGGGAAATCCAACACCCTGAGTTCGCTTTCACTGTCAAGTTCGGAGGCAACGTGAGGGAAGAACAGGGAATTGCGGGCAGACGTTGGATATGGGAAGCGGGCCAGGTAATCGTCGGCACGCCATTCGACCTGCCGATCGTGGGCTACGCCGGCGAGACTGTCAACACCCTGCGCCTGTGGTCAGCCCGCGCTGCGGACGACTTCCATCTGGATGACTTCAACCGCGGATCTTATGTCGAAGCGGTTGAATCCAAGGTTCTGGCCGAAAACCTCACCAAGGTATTATACCCCAACGACAACATTTTTGTCGGCAAAGAACTGCGCCTGCGGCAGGAGTATTTCTTCGTATCCTGCGCACTGCAGGACATCATAAGACGCTTCAAATCAGAGAATTCTAATATAAGCGATCTGCCCAGCAAGATATTCATTCAAATGAACGATACGCATCCGACTCTGGTTGTCCCTGAGCTCATGCGTATTCTATTAGACAATGAATGCCTGGGCTGGGATGACGCCTGGAAGCTTACGAATTCATGCGTAGGCTACACAAACCATACCATACTGCCCGAAGCGCTCGAAAAATGGCCGCTGGATATGATTAAGCACCTGCTTCCGCGCCATCTGCAGATCATTTACGAAATCAACGCGCGCTTCCTGCGACAGGTTTCCATTAAATATCCCATGGATTCAGATAAGCTGAGCAGAATGAGCATTATCGAAGAAGGAAATCCAGCTCAGGTCCGGATGGCAAATCTGGCTGTCGTGGGCTCCAGCTCCGTCAACGGAGTCGCTGAACTGCACACGCGCCTGATCAAAGAACACCTTTTGCGCGATTTCAACGATTTATGGCCGGACAAGATCACCAATAAGACAAACGGCATCACTCCACGCCGCTGGTTGCTCAAGGCCAACCCTGGCCTGGCCGGGTTGATATCCGAAGCCATTGGGACAAAATGGATAACCGAGCTTGATCAGCTCCGTAAACTCGAAAAGTTTGTGAAGGATAAGAACTTCCTGGAAAGATTCAGGATGATAAAGGATAAGAACAAAGTCGCGCTGGCCTCTTATATCAAACGAAAACTGAACATTGAGGTCTCACCTGACTCCATATTCGACGTTCAGATAAAACGTCTGCACGAGTACAAGCGACAGCTTCTGCAAGTCCTGCATATCATAATCCTGTACAACCGGATAAAAGACAATCCTTCCATAGAAAACTCACCGCGTACTTTCATTTTTGCCGCAAAAGCCGCGCCCGGCTTCATGATGGCCAAGCTCATCATAAAGCTCATACACCAGGTTGCAGAGACAATTAATGCCGATACAAGCATCAACGGCCGGATCAAAGTCGTCTTTCTGCCAAACTACCGGGTTTCGCTGGCTGAACGCATAATACCGGCAGCAAATCTGAGCGAACAGATTTCACTGGCCGGCACAGAAGCATCCGGCACGGGCAACATGAAGCTGATGCTCAATGGTGCGCTGACAATCGGAACGCTCGACGGCGCCAATGTGGAAATTCTGGAGGAAGTGGGCGCGGAGAACATATTCATCTTCGGAATGACAACAGAAGAAGTCCTGGCACGCCGGAACTCTTATAATCCGCGTGCCATCTACGAAGCAGACCCCGAGATACACAGGGCCATCGAGATGATACGGCTTAACTTCTTCAGTATGGTGGAGACCGGCATCTTTGACCCAATTGTCAATTCGCTTCTAAACAGCGACCATTACATGCTCCTGGCTGACATTAGAGCCTTCATTGATGCCCAGGAGAAGGTGGATCAAACCTATCGTGATCCACAAACATGGGACAAGAAAGCACTGCTCAACGTGGCACGGTCGGGAAAATTCTCTTCAGACCGGACAATTCAGGAATACGCTAGAGATATCTGGCACGTTAAGCCATGTAACGTGACTTGGTCTGCCAGCCATCATCGCACAGATCCACAAGAACAGGACGATAAAAAGATTTAAAATACTGTTTAGCGCAGGAGTTGCGGCTCACCCTGGTATTTTGAGTGTACAGAATGTAGATTACCGCTACGTAGAAGGGCGAAGCCCATTGCTCTCAAGCTAAGGCCTTTATACTGCGGAAATTAGATTCCCGTAGGGGCGTTGCTTGCGACGCCCGTCTTTTTCGCCGGCGCATGACACCATCCTTCGTCCAAGCACTTCGGCCCGGCAAGCATGCGCCGCTACACTTTGCTCAATTTCAGCATTTGCCTGCCCTTGGCAACAGGCTCACCGCTTTACCCTAGAAAGAGCAGTTGAGCGGGGCGGATAGACACTCGAGCGCACACTTAACCTTACACTTTGTCGCCCCACTTACTCGGATACGCGTTGCCAGATAGTCGCTATTCGCTGGATCAAGTCGATTAAGGGTATCCGATAAAGAGTGGCGGTTAAGAATGCGGTTAAGTGTCGCTTCGCACTCGTTTGGTGCAGAGGGAATGGCCGAAGAGGCATGTTGTAAGTATTTCCTGTTGAGCAAATAACGACAACATTCTTCAGCTGCGGAGCAGTTGAACTGCTCCATATAGGTTTACTGATCGTGCAGGGACACCTAACACGGTCGACGATGACGCGACATTTGAAACAACAACTGATCCGGCTCCTATTACCGCATTGTCACCAACCTGCAGGTACTGCCGGATAACAGATCCTGCGCCAACAAGACTGTCAGCTCCAACCTTTACGCCGCCGCAGACCACAGCCCCACTGGCGACATGCACATTAGAGCCGACAACACAGTCATGCTCAACAAGCGCACCCGTGTTGACGATCGAATGATCACCCACTGCCGACCGGGCATTGACTACAGCTTTCGCCAGCACGCTCACCCCCCGACCAAGAACCGCTGACGGCGATATGTATGCCGAAGGATGCACTACCGTTATTAATTCAAAACCCAGATCCAGAATCCGTTTGATAAGCCTGCCTCTGTCCTCCATCCGGCCAACCGAACCGACGCCCAGAAACGCATGCCGCAGTCCGCCTGCCAGCAGTTCTTTCAGCTTGCCGTCATCACCGACAACCTTCACGCCCAGCACATCAGCCCCGATCAAAGAAGGATCATGGTCAACCAGCGCTACAACTTCAAATTCAGCGGCCAGGCGTATCGCCTCTATCATCACTGCAGAGTGACCGCCTGCTCCTATTCCAACTACAGGTATCATCTTCATCATGGTCCTATGTAATGAACAATTCCGTCAGAAGTCTGCACCAGATTGCGGGTAATCAGCGTGCCCTTCCACTTATCGTATATCGCCGCAAGATCAGGCTTGAGCTTATTCCAGCCCCAGAGATCGACCCATATATCAAATGACTTCCTAACCTTGTCATTGGTGTCATATATCGAAGTCTTACTCTTGTGCTCCATATGCCGGTGAATAAAAGAGACACCTCCCAGCGCGTAGCATCGGTATCCTTCAAGCATAAGACGAAGATTCAGGTCCTCGGTCTCGCCCCGCAAATCATTGAACTCCGACTTAAGCCCTCCGACCTTCTTATATGCAGAGCTCCTGAATGCCGCGAGACACCCCATAACCGAATCGCATTCCATATTGCCAAGAACCATATCCTTCGACATATAAACAGGGTTAGCCAGTTCTCTGCCTTTGACGGGCGACGGTCCGAGTATATGCGTATACCCGGCAGGATGTATTACCATATCCCCCAATGCCCACACTGATCCGAACGGTGTGAGCTGGAGACCGCCCAAAGCACCGGCTTGAGGATCATGTTCAAAGTATCTCAGCATCTTAAGATCCCAGCCTGGCGACAGGAACTCTATATCGCCATCATACCTGCATATGGCATCACAGCCATATTCATTCATGAGAATATCGGCGGCCTCTGTCATATTTGCGGTCAGCCCAATATTTTTATCTTTCTTGATCAGCCTCGTGATCCGGTCGGAATATCGCGACAAGATTTCAACGCTATTGTCAGTGCTGCCGTCATCCACCACTATAAATGGACAATCAGTGACAACAGTTGCAAAATAGCTGTCCAGCAGCATACTAAGACAATCATCGACCGCCGGCTTAACGATCTTCGTCGGCCCGCCTGATATATCGTAAGATCTGGAACCCGAGCCGTTATTGTAGTTTATAAGCATGCATCCTAGTTTCATATTTTCGCATCCTTTTCTGTTCAAATTACGCCCGGGCTGTCCTAATTCTAGATGTAGTTCCGGTGTCCACACCGGATTCTTGCGCTTAAAGACCCGGT
>CAMCYG010000019.1 GCA_945883775.1 Victivallis vadensis | reverse complement strand
AACGGTCCTAAGGTAGCGAAATTCCTTGTCGGGTAAGTTCCGACCTGCACGAATCGTGTAACGATCTGGGCGCTGTCTCAACGAGGATCTCGGTGAAGTTGTAATTCCGGTGAAGATGCCGGATACCCGCAGTAGGACGGAAAGACCCCGTGAACCTTTACTGTATTCTGATATTGGCGTTTGGTTTAGTATATGTAGCATAGCTGGGAGACTTTGAAGCCATGTCGTTAGGTGTGGTGGAGTCATCAGTGAAATACCAGTTTTATTAAGGCGGACGTCTAACCCTCATCCCGTATAACCGGGGGGGGGACAATTTCAGAGGGTCAGTTTGACTGGGGCGGTTTCCTCCTAAATGATAACGGAGGAGTTCGAAGGTTCCCTCAACACGGTCGGCAATCGTGTGACGAGTGCAACGGCATAAGGGAGCTTAACTGCGAGACTGACAAGTCGAGCAGATACGAAAGTAGGACATAGTGATCCGGTGGTAGCTTGTGGTAGCGCCATCGCTCAACGGACAAAAGGTACTCCGGGGATAACAGGCTGATCGCTGTCGAGAGTTCATATCGACGCAGCGGTTTGGCACCTCGATGTCGGCTCATCGCATCCTGGGGCTGGAGAAGGTCCCAAGGGTTTGGCTGTTCGCCAATTAAAGCGGTACGCGAGCTGGGTTCAGAACGTCGTAAGACAGTTCGGTCCTTATCCACTGTGGGCGTAGGAAATTTGAGGAGAACATTCTCTAGTACGAGAGGACCGAGAATGACGTACCTCTGGTGTTCCAGTTGTTCCGCCAGGAGCATCGCTGGGTATCTATGTACGGAACGGATAAGCGCTGAAAGCATATAAGCGCTAAGCCTCCTCCAAGATAAGATTTCCCGGGCCGTAAGGCCCCTAAAGGCAGGTTGTAGACTACGACCTTGATAGGTTGGAAGTGTAAGCTCTGTGAAGAGTTCAGCTGACCAATACTAATCCGCCGTGTGGCTTGATCTTTATTTATATCTTCTTTCCGTTATTGCTTGTCCCTACATATGTTTTTTATAATTTTATTTTCCGGTGATTATAGCGAGGATGTAACACCCGTTCCCATTTCGAACACGGAAGTGAAGGGCCTCAGCGGCGATTGTACTGCAGCATTAAGTTGTGGGAGAGTAGCACGTTGCCGGGATTTCTTTCAAAAGAGGCTCAAGCGTAAGCTTGAGCCTCTTTTTGTTTCACATAAGGCCAGTAGTTATGTTGAAACTATTGACAAATATGCAGTAAAGCCTTAATTTCTAAACAAATAGTATTAAGTAGTTGAATCGGAGGTGATTTCTTTGGATATTGATGTTATGCGCCACAGCACGGCGCATGTTATGGCTGCTGCGATCTGCCGACTCTTTCCGAATGTTAAACTAGATATCGGACCTGCCACGGACAACGGATTCTATTACGATTTTGATTTGCCTCACAGATTGTCTCCCGAAGACTTCAAGGCCATCGAGAAGGCTATGGCCAGTATTATATTCCATAAGCTTCCTTTTGAGCGGATCGTGATGTCACGAGCGGATGCTGAAGATTTGTTCCGGAAATCCGGGCAGATATATAAGGTCGAGCGTCTAGCTGATATTCCCGATGGCAGCGAGATCACGGTCTATAAATGCGGTGATTTTGTTGATTTATGCCGCGGGCCGCATGTTGTAAATACAGGAGATATAAAAGCGTTCAAGCTTATTTCGGTGGCCGGATCCTACTACCGCGGAGTAGAGACCAATCCTATGTTGCAACGGGTGTATGGGATTGTCGCTGAATCAAAAGAAGAGATTGAGCAGAAGGTTAAGCAGATAGAAGAAGCAAAGGAACGTGATCACCGGAAACTTGGCAAGGAGCTCGATCTTTATAGTATCGAGGAGGATGTCGGCCCCGGCTTGGTTCATTGGCATCCTAAAGCCGGTAGGATTCGTTGTGTGATTGAAGAGTTCTGGCGGAAAAGACATTTTGATGCCGGATACGAGATTGTATTTACTCCACATATAGGGCGTGCGCAGCTTTGGCAGACTTCCGGCCATCTCGATTTCTATAAGGAGAATATGTATTCCCCTATGGACATTGAGGGTAGCGACTATTTCGTCAAGCCGATGAACTGTCCCTTCCATATACAGATATACAAGTCGCAGATGCGGTCATATAGGGATCTTCCGTTGCGCTGGGCTGAGCTCGGAACTGTTTATCGGTATGAGAAGAGCGGGGTGCTGCATGGCCTTTTAAGAGTGCGCGGATTCACCCAGGATGATGCGCATATATTCTGTACGCCTCAACAAATTGAGGATGAAGTGCGGAGGACTGTTAATTTCGCGTTGGGTATTCTGCGGGCGTTTGGGTTCAAGGATATCTCTGCTTATCTGTCTACTAAGCCGGAGAAGGCAGTCGGCGAATCTGCACGCTGGGAGCAGGCCATACAGAGTCTTGAGAGTGCGCTCAAGGCTGAAAATATTGCTTATCAAGTCGAGGCCGGTGGTGGCGCTTTTTATGGACCCAAGATCGATCTTAAGGTCAAGGATTGCATAGGCCGTGAATGGCAGTTGGGAACGATCCAGTTCGATTTTAATCTTCCGGACAGATTTGAGCTTTGCTATATCGGGGAGGACGGTAAGGAGCACAAGCCTTATATGGTGCATAGGGCCTTGCTCGGAAGCCTTGAACGGTTCTTCGGGATACTCATAGAGCATTATGGCGGGGCGTTTCCGTTCTGGCTGGCGCCGGAACAGGTTAGGATACTGCCTATTACAGAAAATCAGCTGGATTATTCCGAAAAAGTGGCGCAAAGCTTGAAAGCTGTTGGGTTGAGAGTGTTTATTGATCGTAAATCTGAGAAGATCGGAGCCAAGATAAGGCGGGCTCAGACAGAGAAGACCCCGTGCATGCTTATAATAGGACAGAAGGAAATGGAGACGGGTACCGTTTCTCTACGTAATCGTGTGGAAGGCGATAAGGGGGCAGTCACGCTTGACGTGTTGATCCCTATGTTGCAGAAGGATAATGTTGCGGGTATATAAAGGCCGGATACGGCCGCAAAGAAGGAGGTAGATTATTCGTCCGTCATACATAAGAACGAATCATAAAATCAGGGTTCCGCGAGTAAGGTGCTTGAATGCTGATGGGTCCATGGCGGGTGTATTGGAAACGAGGGACGCTTTAAGGTTGGCTGTGCAGGAGGGATTGGATCTTGTTGAAATATCGCCCAATGCCGATCCGCCAGTATGCAAGATCATGGATTTTGGAAAGTTCCTGTACGAGGAACATCGCAAGCAGAAGGAAGCCAGAAAACATCAGCACGGGCATGCAATCAAAGAAGTGAAGTTCCACTCAAATACAGCCGACCACGATTACCAGACCAAGATGAACCATATCAAGGAGTTCATGGAAGATGGAAAAAAGGTCAAGGTATCTCTGACCTTCCGTGGCAGGGAGAATGCGCACAAGGAGCTGGGGTTTGATCTTATCAATCGAGTTCTCAAGGATGCCTCGCAATATGGCCAGATAGAGCAGACGCCGAAGATGATGGGGCGGACCATCAATGCCATGCTGGCCGGTAAGGCTGCTGTAGCCTGATAAAAGTGCTGGACTTGGAATAGCATATCAGGTAATTTGCCGGTTCGTTTTCGGTAAAAAGAGCGCGTTTTGCGCAAGAAAAGTGAAAGACAGGTAGGTTATGCCAAAGAAAAAGACAAAAAAAGCGGCTGCTAAGCGTTTTAGGATTACAGCAAGCGGGTTGATTAAGTATAAGAGGTGCGGGGGCGGCCATCTTATGTCCAGCAAGTCAAGGAAACGTAAACGCAGGCTTCGTAACAAAAATGTGTTCAGGCGTTCAATCAGTAAACGAATAGTTGCACTGTTCGCCTAATAATTTAAGGAGATAAAAAATGCCAAGGTCAACTAATGCACCGGCTTCGCGCCGGAGACGGAGTCGCACTCTGGACCGCGCCAGCGGTTTTTATGGATCGAGAAGCAAGCTTTTCAGAATGGCCACCGAGGCCGTAGACCGCGCGATGAGGCTTTCCACGATTCACAGGAAGCTGAAGAAGCGGGATTACAGGCAGTTGTGGATAGCGAGAATTAATGCGGCCTGCAGCATAAATGATATCAGGTACAGCAGGTTGATTGAAGGTCTGATTAAGGCTAAGATAAGTCTGAACCGTAAAATGATGTCCGAGATAGCGATTAAGGACCCGGAAGGATTTAAGACTCTTGTCGGTCTCGCTAAGGCTGCCATTGCGTAGCATTTCTCGATAATCTAATAAAAAGGCCGTCTAAATAGACGGCCTTTTTTTTGTCCTATTGTTCAATCTCTATTGCGTTCTGGCAGAATAACGCGACTGTTTTGTTTTCTGTCTTCTGTCGGTATGTAAGGAGTTTAATGTTGAAGCTCGACAGACTGTAGACCTGACTTGACAGACGGCTTTCGTTTTGCGAACTTACGAGCGTTTTATCACTTCTACACGGGCGCTTAGCTCAGCTGGTTAGAGCGCATGCCTCACATGCATGAGGTCACTGGTTCGAGTCCAGTAGCGCCCACCAGACCGAATGGAGACAATAAAACTTTTACTGGGCACTATTCTAGTACACGCCTGGCCATGTGCGGATTTTTGAGTTCAGCGCCAGACTGGTCAGGAATAAATGCGGTCGTCTTTGATGCTGGCATCACAAATGGCCGCGACGCCTGGGTGGGTAACGCGTCGCTCTACAGTAATGGCGTAGAACTTTTCCCGAATTTCTTTCAGCACTCCCACTTTTCTGACGTTCAATTTTTTGGTAATGGCGTCGGCAATCAGGGCGGGGACTGGGAATAGCCCTAATCCGGACTCTCCGAAGACTTCTAAAAGGGCATGATCGTCAAATTCGCCAACTATTTGCGGCAGCATGCTCTTGTCCGACAACCAGTGATCCATTGCGCGCCGCAATGCAGTGTTAGAGGTTGGCAGGAGTAGCGGTGCACCGCGTAGCGAAATAGGAAATTTGTTTGCGTATTGTCTGCAGATTCTGTTTGCACCAAGAATGGCAACGGGGCAGTCAATCATGAGGTGGTTGAAAGCTTTGATTGTTGACGAGGATTCGCTGGCGGAATCAGCCAGGACTACATCCAGTTCGTGCATGGCCAGGGCGGGCATGAGCCGGTCCAGCCGGTCTTCCACGCAAATGAGGCGAATTGCCGACCCAAGCGCCAGTGCCGGTTCGAGCATTTTCTTTGCGATAAGTTTTGGGACTACGTCGACTATCCCGACTTGCAGGCGGAGCGGTTTGCCGACGGGTCGATCGTGGATGGCATCCTGCAGTTCCTTGCCGAGTGTGAATATCTCGTCGGCATAGCGATAAACTATCCTGCCCATATCAGTGAGCTCGAGCCGGCGTCCTTTTTTCTGGAACAGCTTTTGGTCCAGTGTGTGCTCAAGCGCGTGGATCTGGCCGCTGATGGTCGATGGTGACAGCCTGATTTTTGCACAGGCGTTCGCCAGGCCATGTTCCCTTGCAACAAGCCAGAAGTAGAGAAGGTGATGATAATTTAGTCGATCCATGCTCCAACATTACTTCGTTATATACGAAGTGTAAATGCTATATTACCTTATTGTCGAAATGAGTAAAGGCGTATAATGTTGCGGGGAATAAGGAGATATGGCTTGTTCTTCAACGATGATGTGGCTTACCCTGCGGTTTCGCCCTACCATTAGGGAATTAGGGTAGGGAGAGGCCTCTGGCCGAGCCGTCTTCGCCATGATACGACGAATGGCAACGAGTATTGCGCAGTGAACGATTGTTCTTTGGTGTAGTCCCGGTAGCCAGTAAGGCCGTAGCAAATGGGCAAAAAGGTGCGAAGGCTGATGTTGCTGGGTTGACGACAGAAAAGAGTCCGGCAAGGATGCCGGTGTTAGTAGCAAAAAGGAGGAATTGCGATGTTTGATTATATTATTTTCATGCTGCCGGCTTTAATTCTTGCCGGGCTTGCCAGCTTGCTGACTAAAACGACATTCAGCAAATATTCGAAACAGCGTGCGTCATCGGGATATACCGGCGCGGAGGCGGCGGAGCGATTGCTTTCCATGCAGGGGGTTGGTGATGTGAAGATAGAGCAGGTGGAAGGGTTTTTGAGCGATCACTACGATCCGAGTTCCAAGACATTGAGGCTTTCACCAGATGTTTATGCTTCGCAGTCACTCTCAGCGATTGGTGTGGCATGTCACGAGGCTGGTCATGCACTTCAGCATGCTACGCACTATGCGCCGTTGGCCTTACGCTCTGTGATGGTTCCGGCAGCGCAATTTGGCAGTTATGGCAGTTATATCCTCATTATGCTTGGAACTTTTACAAGTGCCCTTGGTCTGATCAAATTAGGGATAGTTCTGTTTTCGGTTACGGTTTTGTTTTCGCTGGTTACTCTGCCTGTTGAATGGAATGCCAGTTTTCGAGCAAAGCAATTGATGGTTGCCGCAGGAATTGTGACGCCACACGAACAGAAGGCGTCCGGCGCAGTCTTGAATGCCGCCTTTCTAACATATGTTGCTGCGGCCCTTACGGCACTCCTGCAGTTGCTCTATCACCTTCTCCGTGCTGGATTGCTAGGCGAGAGGAGAGATTAATGCGGATACTGAGGGCTTTCGCTGCGCGAATAAGCCGTATTGTTATCGGTATTATATTGCTTATTGTCAGCATTATTGGATTTATCACTCCTTTTCTGCCAGGGCTTCCATTCCTTGTTGCATCTGTCATGTTTCTGTGTCCTGATTCACGGTTTGCGGTATGGGTTAGAGGAAGGTGGGAGAAAACAAAAATAGCTGTCAGGCAGCAGAATGTTCTGAACGCGGCGGAAGGTGAGAAATGGTGAATAACTGGTGGCAATTAGGAGTTGAGGAAACAGTAAGGCAACTTGCTTGTAATATAAAAAACGGCCTTACGGCAGCAGAAGCAACGCGCAGGCTGGCAGAATACGGGTCTAATGAATTACAAAGTACTCAGCGTATATCGCCCTGGGCGATGCTGCTCGAGCAGTTTAAGAATGTGCTCATCATTATACTGCTTGTTGCTACAGCGCTGTCCGCGTTTCTGGGGCACGGCATAGAAGCCATTGCCATTGCTGTGATCGTGTTGTTCGCTGTTTTGCTGGGTTTTGCGCAGGAGTATCGCGCAGAAAAGGCCATTGAGGCCTTGCGCCGGATGACCGCTCCAACCGCTACTGCCGTGCGGGATGGAAAAGAAATTGAAGTCCCTGCCCGCGATCTTGTGCCGGGCGATGTTATCATCCTGCGTGCCGGGAACAAAATTCCGGCCGATGTCAGGTTGATTGAGGCTATCAATATGCAGGTGGATGAAGCCGCGCTCACGGGAGAATCTGTCCCGGTTGAGAAAAAGACAGGTCCGCTGGATAATCCCGCGCTTAGTTTGGGTGACAGGACGAACATGGCGTTTGCTGGTACCGCCGTAACTTATGGCAGGGGTCGGGCTATTGTAGTGGAAACAGGCATGAATACGGAGTTTGGCAAGATTGCAAAGATGCTCCAATCTGTAGAAAGCCGGAAGACCCCTTTGCAGGAGAATCTCGACAAAGTCGGCAATATGCTGGCCAGAGGGGCCTTTGTGGTGGTTTTCATAATCGTCATGCTCGGTCTTCTACGTGGTCAGCCTTTTATTGAAATGTTGATTTTTGGCGTGGCGCTCGCTGTTGCTGTGGTTCCGGAGGCATTACCGGCAGTCGTTACGATCTCACTTGCAATTGGCCTCCAGCGAATGGCTAAACGGCATGCGCTGGTGCGGCGCTTGCCTGCCGTCGAAACCTTGGGAAGCACGTCGGTGATTTGTTCAGACAAGACTGGCACACTGACCAAGGACGAGATGACCGCCAAGAAAATCTATGCTGGCGGTCAGCTGTTCGAGATAACAGGTGCCGGCTATGAGCCTGAAGGAAAATTCCTCAAGGACGGTGTTGAGGTTCAGCCATCCGAAACCGTTAAGTTGTTTCTGGAGGCGGCTGCCCTGGCGTCGGATACAACCATATTCTATGATGAGGCTGACGGCCGCTGGCATGTGAAGGGCGATCCAACAGAGGGCGCGTTGGTGGTAGCCGCAGCTAAGGCAGGCCTTAAAAAATCTGATCTTGATTCTCACTGTCCGAGAGTTCATGAGATACCTTTCTCGTCCGAAACCAAGCGCATGACGACACTTCATAAAGTGTCGGGCGGGGTGACGGCCTATTCTAAGGGCGCTTTTGAGGTGATTCTTGAGTCCTGCAGTAAATACGTGGATGACAGGGGAGCATACGACATTTCCCCTGCCGTAAAGGAGAAGATCCTTCAAACAGCTCGGCAGATGGGGAACGAGGCCTTGCGTGTGTTGGCTGTCTCATGCAAAGCCGGTGCCACTCTTGAAAATGCTGAACAGGAAATGATGTTTCTAGGTCTGGTTGGCATGATAGATCCGCCGCGGCCGGAGGCGGCTGAAGCTGTAAAGAGATGCGAAAGGGCCGGGATTAAAGTTGTAATGATCACCGGCGATCACCCTGTTACGGCGCAGGCGATTGCGCGTGAGTTGGGGATATTGAAAACCGGTAAAGTGGTTATCGGTTCTGAATTGGACACAATTTCTGATGCCGATCTTGATCGTGCAGTTGAGGGAATAGAAGTTTATGCGCGCGTTTCCCCGGCGCACAAACTGCGGGTTGTTGCCGCGTTCCAGCGAAATGGGCATGTAGTTGCTATGACTGGCGACGGGGTGAATGATGCACCCGCTTTGAAGACAGCAGATATCGGAATTGCTATGGGCATTACCGGAACGGATGTCACCAAGGAAGCATCGGCCATGATGCTTACGGATGACAACTTTGCATCCATAGTCGCGGCAGTTGAAGAAGGGCGCGGTATATTCGCTAATATCAAGAAATATCTCATGTATCTTCTTTCTTCTAATATCGGGGAAATAGGACTCATGACAGGAGCCACGCTCGCTGGTCTGCCTCTTCCTTTGACTGCGGTTCAGATACTTTATGTTAATCTAGCGACAGATGGTTTGCCTGCGCTGGCCCTTGCTGTAGATCCGCCGGAGTCTGATTTGATGGCCAGAAAGCCGAGAAGTTCTCGTACGGGTATTTTCACGAGACCTGTTGTCCTTCTAATGTTTGTGGGTGGACTCTGGTCGACGCTGGTCAATCTTGGACTCTTTGTCTGGGCGATGGGCTCAGGCAGGTCGATAGTAGAGGCGATGACCATGACGTTCGTTTCATTGGTGCTCATCCAGTTTTTTAAGGCCTACAATTTCCGTTCAGACCGTCTCTCGGTTCTGCATAAGCCATTTGCAAATAAGTGGCTGAATATCGCTATTATATGGGAATTGATACTGTTGGCGCTCATCATATATGTGCCAGTCTTGCAGAAACCTTTTGCGACATTCAGTCTCACGCTGGAAGATTGGTTGATAATCATCGTTCTATCGCTGACGGTCTCTCCTGTGCTGGAGCTGGCAAAATGGATGGTGCGGCGAGGCTGGTTTGGCAAGCTTAGTTAATTGAGGCGATTTCCTTTATAACAGATATTCAGTAGTGGCGTTGCTAGCTGCGTTCGTCTATACCCTTGGGAATGCGTTATTGCGAGAGTTTCGCCACTCGATGCTTTATTCGTGAATATATCGTGTACAGAGAATTATAGATTTGTTCGATAAGTTTAGTTATGTTGTGGCATATGGAAGAGATGTTTAATAATTCTAAAGGTTAGCCAACAGTGTCCTATCGATTGCTGACATATGTTTGCTTCTGCCTGCTGTCCTTTGCGTCTTTGACGCAAGCGGTGGAACTTGAGCTTTCTCAGGCATACGAGCTGGCTGTCGCGAAAAGCGAGTTGCTTCAGATTAGCGTTGCTGAATGGCGGGCTGCAGAAGCGCGATATCGTCAATCGCTTGGAGCAATGTGGCCGGAAGTGAGCGCCAGAGGTGAAGCCAACTGGGATGACTTGAATGATGGCCGTCGGGCAGGCGTTGGTGCAAGCTGGACTGTGTTTGACGGCTTCCGGGCGGCCCGTTCTGCAGAAGCCAGAAAGGCAGAAGGCTTTGCTTTCTCGAATGAGGTTGAATATGCACATCTTCTGCTCTACGAGGATGTCGCTGATGTCTTTTATCAGGTGCTGTCGTTTCAGGATCAAAGGACGGCCATGAGGGAACAGCTCAAAACGCTGGAAACTCATGCTGGCGAACTGGAACGCAGGATAAGACTTGGTCGCTCGAAACGGTCCGAACTCCTGACCACATCGAACCAGATGGCGGAAGCGCGACTGACAATAGAACAACTCAACCAGTCCTGTGCTGCCACATTAGAGCTGATGGCGTTTATCACCGGTCGACCTGTATCTGATATACAGCTTGTTGATCAGACACCTTTGCCAGCCGTTAGTGAAGTGGATAAGTACCTCGCTGCTGCGGCAAACCGTTCAGATATCAAGGCCGGTGAGGCAAGGGTTGATGCGGCAAAGTCAGATACGAAGGCTGCGAAGTCGGACCGCGCGCCTCAGGTTTCTTTGGATGGAAATGCATATCTCTTGACCGACTCGAAGGACCAGAGTGAGTGGGATCTTATTTTGCGTCTGGAGATTCCTTTGTTTGATCGCGGTCTGCGCGTTGCGCGGGTAGCTGAGCAGGGGCAAAAGCTCAGAATCAGCGAATTGAAACTGGCTGAACTGCGGCGGTCATCAGAGCGTGATGTCCGGCAGGTATACCAGACATTGTTTTACGGGCTGAAGCAATGGTCTGAACTGCAATCCGCGATTGGCACAGCAGTAGAAACTCTTTCGCTCCAGCAGAAAGATTATAATTTGGGACGTGTGACTAATCTGGATGTGCTTGTGGCATCAGTGCAGTTGTGGGGATTGCGCCGGCGTGAGGCCGCTCTTTCTAATCAGCTTCGTGCAGACCTGATACATTTGCATGTGGCCGCTGGAAAGGTGTCGCCATGACGTTATCCGAGTTTTCCATCCGTCGTCCTGTCTTTGCCTGGATGCTCATGTTCGGTCTAATAGTGTTTGGCGCTATTAGCATGAGCCGGATGGGTATCAGTCAGATGCCAGATATTGATTTTCCTGTGCTCGAAGTCCGAGTGGCATGGGAGGGTGCCGCACCTGAGATAATAGAAGCCGAGCTGGTCGATAAGATAGAGCAGTATGTTATAGCCGTGGATGGCCTGAAGGAGATCCGTTCGACGATTCGGCCAGGCCAGGCAAACATAGAACTGGAATTCGAGCTTAGTCGCGATATTGATGCAGCTTTGCAGGAAGTACAGGGATCGCTGGCCCAAGTGCGTCTGCCGCTGAACGTGAATCCTCCTACAATCCGGAAAAGTACGACCGAAAGTGAACCTGTGCTGCGTCTCGGTGTGTCCAGTACGCAATCGTCGCGTGAACTGGTGGACTATGTAGAAACATTTCTGCTGGACCAGCTGCAGGTTATTCCCGGTGTGGGCGAGGTTGTAAGTCGCGGGCTGGGTGAGCGCAATCTGCGGCTCTGGGTGGATGCTAAAAAGTTGCGTGAGTATGAATTGACCATCCTTGACCTCCAGCAGGCCATTGAGCAGGAGCATATTGAGCTGGCAGCTGGCTATATTGAAAACTCCAAAGAAGAGCTGAACCTCAGAACCATGGGGGAGGGGCTGACAGTTGAGCAGGTCGCAAACATTCCTATTACGCATAGGGGCGGAGTGCCTATTCAGGACGTGACCATTCGTTTGAAAGATGTATCGAGGGTCGAAGACGGGCTGGACGATATAAGGCGTTTTGTCAGGATTTCCGGTGAGCCTGGTATGATGATTTGGGTCAGCAAACAGCGCGGGGCTAACGAAGTAGAGGTCGGGCGCCTGGTACGTGCAAAGATCGATGAGCTTCAGAAATCTCTTCCAAAAGGTGTGAAGTTGCAGATCAACGTGGATATTACCCGAACTGTAGAGCAGGCGGTGAAAGCAACGGAGCACGAGCTGTTGACCGCGGCTATTCTGACGGCCCTGATCTGTTTTCTTTTTCTCGGGACGTGGAGTTCGGGCTTCAATATCATTCTTTCCATTCCTACGTCTATCATCGGAACATTCACGATTCTCTACTTCTGCGGCTTTACTCTTAACACGTTTACGCTGCTTGGCCTGGCGTTGGCCATCGGTATTGTGGTTGATGACGCAATTATGGTGCTTGAGAATATTGTGCGACACTTTGATATGGGGAAGGATAAGGTCAAGGCATCTGAAGACGGATCCAGGGAGATTATATTTGCGGCTGTGGCAACGACGGCGGCGGTCGTTGCCATATTTCTGCCTGTGGCGTTTATGTCCGGGATAATAGGCCGGTTCTTTTTCCAGTTTGGCGTAACGATGACAGCGGCTGTTGCCTTGTCTTTGCTGGAGGCAGTCACGCTTACGCCGATGCGGCTTTCTGTGCTGATGTCGCGACAAAAGAATATCGGTTGGCTGGAGCGGCATTGTGGCGTTCTGTTCGGCCGGTTGAGCCATGGCTATGGACGACTTCTGCCGCATGCTTTAAAATGGCGCTGGATCGTGCTTTCAGGGGCTTTGATTGTGTTTGCGTCTTCACTGTGGCTGGGCACAAAGCTGCGTCTGGAATTTGTGCCGGCACAGGATCAGTCATACATATTGGTCAATCTGCGGACAGCGATTGGATCGTCACTTGCCTCGACAGATGAGCGTGTTAAGGAGATAGAGGCGTATTTCAAGAAATGTCCCGAAATTCTGCGTTCTTTCACCGTGGTGGGTGGTGCCGGTGGAGGTGCTAACGTTTCTAATCAGGGGCTCATGGGGTTAACGCTGGTTGATAAGAATCAACGCAAAAAAACACAGACCGAGTTGACTAAAGAGTTCAGGAAGGATCTTGGGAATACGAAGGGGATGCGTGTTACGTTCCAGGATATGTCTGCTCGCGGACTGACAGCCCGACGCAGTATGCCCGTCGAATTCAATCTCACAGGGCCTGACTTTGTCACACTGGAGTCCACGGCTCAGCAGATCATGGCCAGGCTTGAGAAGACCGGCCTCGTTGCCGATTTGGATAATAATTATCGAGCAGGCATGCCCGAGGTCAGGATCATTCCGGATCGACAGGCAGCTGCTGCAAGGGGCGTGACGATGGATGATATCGGTCGTACGGTAAATGCGGCGATGGGCGGAGTGCGTCAGGGCAAATTCACGAGGGATGGCCGCAGGTATGATGTTCGATTGCGTCTGACACCTGAAGACCGGTTGAGCGCAGAAGACGTCAAGACTCTGACGGTTCGTAACTCGTATGGTGAACTTGTGCTGTTGGGCGATGTGGTTCGATTGGAGAACGTCAAAACATTGCAGAGTATAAGTCGCATCAACCGTCAGCGTGCAATCTCCGTGACGGCTAATCTGGCCGCTGGTGCCTCGCAGGCAAAGGCCTTGAAGGAGGCAGAAAAGATTGCAAGGGAGCTCCTGCCGTCCGGTTATACGTTCGGATTGGAGGGTGGCTCAAAGGCATTCAGTGATTCGTTCGGTGGGCTCTGGTTTGCTTTTGTTCTGGGAATAGTGGTCGCCTACATGGTTCTGGCTTCGCAGTTCAATAGTTTCGTGCACCCCTTCACTGTTCTGCTTGCCCTGCCGTTCAGCATCACGGGTGCGCTGGTGACATTATGGGGAGCCAACCAGTCATTGAACCTGTACAGCGCAATCGGGGTCATTCTTTTGATGGGTATTGTTAAGAAGAATTCTATCCTGCTTGTCGAATTCATGAACAGGAAAAGAGAAGAGGGCATGTCTTTAAATGAGGCGATATGTCAGGCTGCTCCGATACGATTGAGGCCTATTCTTATGACATCCGTGGCAACCATTGCCGCCGCGTTTCCCGTAGCACTAGGATTGGGTGTCGGAGCTGAAACGCGCCAGCCCATGGCGTTGGCCATCATAGGCGGGGTCTTCGTTTCCACACTGTTTACTTTAGTGGTTGTACCCTGCGCATATTTCCTAATGGCGAGGCTCGAACGAAGAAAGCAGAATCTTGCCGGTTGATGGGTTCTGAATAGCACGAAATGAATGTGTCTTCGGGGTGATACAGTTTATTGGAGATCAGTTGAGCGAATCATACGATGTAAGAAAAGAAACAGGACTAACGGAGAACGAGGCGTTACGCCGTCTTGCAGAAGAGGGCTACAACGAGATTCCTTCGGCTAAGAAACGAAGTGTGTTTGATATAGCATTCGAAGTGATCAAGGAGCCTATGTTCCTTCTGCTTGTTGCCTGTGGTGTTCTGTATCTCATCATGGGCGAGCCGTCTGATGCCATGATGCTGATGGGGTTTGTCTTTGTTGTGATGGGGATTACAATAGTCCAGGAACGTCGCACCGAACGAGCGCTGGAGGCTTTGCGTGATTTGTCCAGTCCGCGTGCACTTGTCATCAGAGATGGGCAGCAAAAGCGCATTCCTGGTCGCGAAGTGGCTAGGGGCGATCTGATGCTGCTTGTCGAGGGTGATCGTGTGCCTGCCGATGCGATACTGCGGCATTCTGTGAACCTTTCGGCTGATGAGTCGCTTCTGACTGGTGAATCTGTGCCTGTGCGTAAGAAGGCGTCCGTCGCGCCGGCCGCTACTACCAAGCCTGGTGGTGATGATCTGCCGTATGCCTTTTCCGGTACACTCATTACCGCTGGGCAGGGTGTTGCCGAGGTGCTGTTTACCGGGCCCAGGACCGAGCTTGGAAAGATAGGCAAGGCATTGCAGGGAGTGGTACAGGAGAAAACGCTTCTTCAGAAGGAAACCGGCCGGCTTGTAAAGAATCTGGCTGTTGTTGGTCTGTCGCTCTGCGCAATTGTGGTTGTGGTGTATGGTCTGACGCGTGGCAATACAACCAACGCGTGGCAGGACGGTCTGCTTGCCGGTATTACAATGGCCATGGCTACTTTACCGGAAGAACTGCCAGTTGTTTTGACAATATTTCTAGCGCTCGGTGCCTGGCGTATCTCAAGGAATCGCGTGCTCACGCGCCGTATGCCTGCGGTGGAGACGTTGGGTGCCGCAACCGTGTTATGCACCGATAAGACCGGAACTCTTACACTCAACCAGATGTCTGTGCGACAGCTATACTCCGACGGCAAGCTCTTTGATGCGCTAGATAAGGCTCAAGAAGTGCTTCCGGAAGATTTCCACCGTCTGCTGGAGTACGGTGTGCTGGCAAGTAAACGTGACCCTTTCGATCCTATGGAAAAAGCGTTGAAACAGGTTGGCGGCTGGTATCTTGCAAATACGGAACACCTGCATGACCAATGGACTTTGATACAGGAGTATCCTCTCTCTCCTGAGTTGCTTGCTTTGTCGCATGTGTGGAAATCGCCGGATGGCGCCGATTTTATGATTGCATCGAAGGGGGCACCCGAGGCTATCGCCGATCTATGCCATTTTGACAGTACACGGAAAGATGAGTTGTCCAGGCAGATTACTGCTATGGCTAATGAGGGTTTGCGTGTGCTTGGGGTTGCTATGGCTACCTTTTCCAAGCCGGACCTGCCTGGCGGTCAGCATGATTTTGAGTTCTCGTTTCTCGGTCTCGTAGGTCTTGCTGATCCTGTCAGGCCGACTGTACCGGCGGCAATACAGGAATGCTACACGGCGGGAGTCAGGGTGATTATGATTACAGGTGATTATCCCGGCACGGCCCAGAGCATTGCCCGGCAGATAGGGCTTAAAGCACCTGAAAAATTTATTTCGGGTCCGGATTTGGATGTGATGAGCGATTCGGATTTGGCGTCACGGATCAGGGATGTGAATGTTTTTGCCCGTGTCGTGCCGGAACAGAAACTGAGGATTGTCAATGCGCTGAAAGCCAACGGCGAAATTGTGGCGATGACGGGTGACGGAGTCAACGATGCCCCGGCGTTGAAAGCGGCGCATATTGGAGTTGCAATGGGCGGACGCGGTACGGATGTCGCTCGCGAATCGTCGGCACTGGTTCTGCTGGATGACGATTTTTCATCCATTGTTCAAGCGGTAAAGATGGGACGCAGGATATTTGACAATATCAAGAAGGCAATATCATATATTTTTGCGGTTCATGTTCCCATTGCCGGCCTATCTATGATCCCTGTGTTTCTGGCTGATTGGCCGCTTTTACTCTTGCCTGTTCATGTGGTGTTTCTTGAGTTGATAATTGATCCGTCCTGTTCTGTTATTTTTGAGGCTGAGAATGCAGAGGCTAACGTAATGAATAGACCTCCGCGTGATCCACGCGAACGTCTATTCAGTTTGAGAACCGTTGTCCTGAGTGTATTGCAGGGATGTAGCGTGCTGGCGGTAATCCTTGGGGTGCTTGCCGCGGCCAAATATCTTGGTCATCCTGATGAAGATACGCGCCGTGCGCTTGCGTTCACGACTCTGGTCGTTGCCAATATCTGCCTGATTCTGACCAACCGGTCATGGAGCAGAAGCATTTTATCCATGTTTCGCGAGCCCAACAGTGCTCTCTGGTGGGTTGTGGTCGGGGCAACGGTCGGCATGAGTCTTATACTTACAGTTCCATTCCTGCGCAGACTTTTCCATTTCAGCACTCTTGACTTGAACGACTTTCTGCTGTGTCTCGCTGCCGGTGTTATCAGTATCCTGTGGTTTGAAGTGCTCAAGCTGACAGTCTTCAGGAAAAACGGAAGGTCTCTATGATTCGTTGTAGCTGAGCTTGTGACAAGCTCAGTTATCCTCTGTGTTTAGATTCCCGTAGGGGCGTTGCTTGTCGACGCCCGTTCATTTCAAAAGGCCCGCGAGCCGAGGCCCTCCCAAGAAGAAAGACGGGCGCCGCCACATCATGCGATATGGTAAAAGCAACGCCCTACATTTCGAGCATCAGGGAAGAGCAATTTTGTGCTCTTTGTGCTCACGCGCATTCTTTGTGGTGAAAAGTCTTTGCTGAATCGCCGATCAGGGGATCGGCTCCTACAGAGGAGAAGAAAAAGCCTATAGGTCATTTTCCTGCGTACCGCTCTGCCATCGTCGCTGCCAGTTTTCTGTAATAGGCTGGCTTTTCGCCGAAGCGGGTGTCGACTTCTGCGCAGGCAGAGAAAAGCTGGCCGACTTGATGGTCGGAGAGCTCTCTATCCATCCAGGGATAAAGGATGTCGTCTTCCTTCTTGATGTGTTCGGTGAGAAGTATTCCGTAACTGGTTATTTCGGATTCAGCGATGGCATATTTGCCGTCCTCGATTGCCTTGATTGCGGTTCTGATGCAGGATATGCAGCCGATATTTTGTTTAGCGAGCAGTTCCCCGGCGGCGGGGTATTTGTTTATAATGTCTTTAATATTCATTGGCAGATCCCTTTCATTTAATTTATTTGATTATTGCATACCTCACTGGTCAAAGTATTGACCTGGGTCAAGAAATCAAGAAAATGCACTCCTTCAAAGGCGCAAAGGTAGTACCTTGATCTTGCGCGAGTAATGCTTTCTTGGTTTGAGCTCAGTCTGTTTAGAACTTTACAGAAACATTGCCGGTGCATGATTTCTGATTGTCGTCGAAAGAGTATGCTGCGGTCAGTGAGAGCAGGATGCGTTCACTTGCCCAGAAATGAAATCCTGCACTTCCGCCCAGATCGTCATCGCTGAACATATCGGAACGGTAACTGATTCCAAGAAGCAGGGTTTTGTGTTATCGAGTTCCATTTCGCAGCCAGTGCAGACCTGACCACCGATCCGATCCTGCCAGCCTCATTGTAGCCGGGTATGACTATGCAGAAACTGCTCACACCGGGGAACCTAGCAGGTTGATATTTATGAGTAAATATTTCCTTTATATCGTCCAGGGTTCGCGGCGTGCGCGATCCAGGAAGCGATTGGCCTGTGCGTCATCCGGGAATATTTCTTTGATCGGGTCCCATTTCAACGGCCTGTTAAGGTCGTAGGCGATCGTTCCGAGGTGCGCTATGGATATTGTCCTGTGCCCGCGTTCTATGTCGCGGAACGGACGTTCGCGAGTCTTTACGCACTCGACGAAGTCGCCGTAGATTCCGCCCTTACCTTTGTACTTGGGGAGCTCGCGCGGCGCGACCGGTTTGCCGTCGCCTATGACGTCGACCTTGTGGTTTGGAGAATGGTACAGCAGCATGCCGTCGGCATACTTGAAGGTCAGATATTTTCTGTCTTTCCCGTCCGGCGGAAGTATTTCGACAGGCCCTTCCTCCATCTTGTTGCATGCAAATAGAGCGCCGCCGAAATGGTGTGCGCCCCAGTCGGTCATGCCGCCGCCGGAATAATCACGCCATGACCGCCAGCAGTTGTTGGCGGCAATATTGTATGAGCCGCTGATGCGGTAGGAGTGGTATGGCGCCAACGGTGCTGGGCCGAGCCACATGTCCCAGTCGACGCCCGCGGGCACGGGTTCTCCGCCCAAATGGCAGATTTTAGACGGCGGGCCTGGGTTGGCAAATACTTCTTTCGGTGTTCCAATCTCGCCGCTCCAGCATTTCTGTACCACATCCATGTAATCGTTCATCACCCGCTGGCTGCCGCCGGACACGACGCGGTTGTAGCGGCGTGCGGCATCGACCATTGCGCGGCCTTCCTTAATTGTCAATGATTCCGGTTTCTGGCAGTAAGCGTCTTTACCTGCCTTACAGGCGGCCACTACTAATACTGCATGCCAGTGGTCGGGTGTGGCGATATGAACAGCGTCAATGTCAGAGCGCGCAAGTAACTCCCGGAAGTCGTTATAATCCTTGCAATCGGTGTTGCCGTTGTGGGTATTGACTCTTCTCTTCTGTCTGTCGCGCACTTCCTTTTTCACGTCGCATACCGCAACGTATTGTACATCGTCCCGTCCGAGGAATGCGCCAAGGTCTCCGTTCCCCTGGTTGCCGAGTCCGATCCCGCCCATTACAATCCTGTTGCTCGGCGCGGTCTTGCCGTCCTTGCCCAGAGCTGAGCCGGGTATGAAATAGGGCAGGGCGATCGAGGCGGCTGCCGCCTTGATGAATTGACGGCGGTTGAACGATCCGTAAGTCTTCTTCGTGATATTATTCATGTGTGTAACCTCCAAAGTTAATTATTTGATCTTTTTAATCGCTTCGTTTGCCTTCTTGCGCAGACCGTCATCGTTTGTCTCTGTGACAACCTTCTGCAGTGCTTCCCTGGCGACTGCCTGCTGGGATGCTATCAATGTTTCTGCAACCTTTTCGTATGCGAGAAATGCTTCGCGCTTAAGTTTTTCGTCGGTCAGGCAGGGTGCTATGACTTTGAGCGATTCGGGTTTCGCGATGTTTGCCACGCCTGCGAGGGCCTGGATCTTTTCTTCAGGCCTGGCAGCGGTCTGTACGGCTTCCTCGTATGCCTGGATCTTTTCTTCATCCTTCATGGATGATGTTCCGATCATCTTTATGAAGCCGCGGAGTGCTATGATCTTTGTGGCCTCATCGCTGTCTTCTTTTGCGGCTTTGCGCAGATCCGCGACCGGGCTGGCATCATTCCATTCAGCCAGCGCGCGTACAGCTGCCTTGTGCACATCGCCAGTTTCAGTAAGCGCTGTGCGGGCTGCTGCGAGGGCCTTGTCCCCACCAAGTGAGGCAAGGACCGTTACCAACAGGGTCTTGGCCTGTGCATCGGCTTTGGCAAACGACTCCACAACGGCATCGCAGCGGGTTGACTTATCCTGTATGCGGGTGCCTACGGCTGAGACGGTCCGGGCAAAACGTTCGCGCTCGGCGTTGTCTTTGCAGGCAAGCAAGCTGTCGCAGAGCAGTTTGATGTCAGGCTGTTCGCCGGTCTTTGCAATTATCTTCAGTCCGGCTTGGCGGACATCCGGATTGCTGTCGGTTAATGCTTTGCGGGCCGCGGGCAGGGCTGATGCCTGTTTCCTGTCGCTCAGGAGCTCCAGTATGCTCACACGGACGGCAGGGTCACCAGTTTCTGCCAGTTGTATCATCGCCTCAGGAACACCCTTTCCGTTAAGGCTGATTAATGTCTGCCTGGCGAGCTCGCCCACTGTCTGATCTTTCAGGAGTGCTGCCAGCACGGCAACGCTTGATGCGTCCCCGATGCGCTGTAATGCTTGGATGGCTGCCTCGCGAATACCGGTGTCTGAATCTGAGACAAGTTTGTTGATGGGGCCGGTGACGCCTTCGGCATCGCCCCGGAAAGATAGCTGGTTGATCAGTAGCGATTTGGTTTCCGGTTTGGCTGTTTCCATCTGCTGGACGAAAGCCAGTGTGGCAGGATGGCCGGGCATATCTATTACTGCTGACATCGCAGCACGCTTCATCAGTTCATCCGAAGACGCCAGATGCTCCATTACCATGGGCACGGCTGCTTCTTTCTGGTGAATGACGACAGCTCTCATGGCTCCGGCGCGGACAGATGAAGGAAATGCTCCATCGATCAGCGACTTGTACATTTTCTGCGTGCGCTTGATTTCGTTTTCTGCAGTTAATCCTTCTGCGCAGCGCAGATATGCCATTGACCATGCCGGTTTCAGTGCGTCGGATGGTTTGAATTTGTCAAGCTCGTCTGCGGCTTCTGCTCCGCCGATTTTGCCCAAGGCGTTGATTATCGCCAGAGCTGTGTCGTCGTCGGATTCCTTGAGTAACTTGGACAGCATTTTGAGCGAAGAGCTGTCTTTTCTGTCGCCCATTGTGTTGATGATGCCTGCGCGGCTGGCGCCCTGCGTGGCGGCAACTGCATCTTTCAGTGCAGCATCGAATGCTTTGCCGTCAAGTCCGACAAATACATTTCTTGCCATATGTGCGAGATCTTTATCCTGAAGAAGCTTGGAAACTGACGGTATGCATGCAACTGAGCCGACGAAGCGGAGCATCCGCAGTGCAAACTGCCTGCCTGGCATAGTGGCGCCCGGGGCTTCAAGAATTCCGATAAGGCGTTTCTCGATGGCAGGGTAATCGGCGGGTTTGGCCTCGTGAATTATTTTCTCGATGGCTTCCATTTCGGCGACAGCAGTCCCGAATTCGCATTTGACCACAGCCTGATAGACGTCGTTACTTTGGGTCTGTGCCTGTGTCGGTAACAGCGCGAGACTCAATGATGCAGTCAGCGCGGTAACGGTTAAGAACAATGACTTCCGTTCCATTTGATCCTCCTTTGTTTCGAATACAGTATTGCCTGGCGGACAATTGTTTCTATGATGTGAACAATACCCCTGCGCAAGTCTGGCTGTCTTGTATCATTTCTGCAACGCCTTGTACTATTTCGGCATAGCTGTAATAGTCCTTTTCCCTGTCCGTTCCTACTCCCGTTCGGAACACGACTTGACTGTTGTATAAGCATATTTTTTATTTACCTTAATTTTGCACCAAAGTCCGTGCAAAATTAACTTTGCGCGCCTTGCGTGCAATATTCAGGATTTAAATATAAATAGCTATTATGCGCATTGTATTTATATGAGGGAGGAGGTATGGATGTAAGCTGGTGGGGACAGATGTCGGCGTTGGAGCATGTGTATTGGATTATCGCGATTGCCGGGCCGGTTGTGCTTCTGGTGCAGCTCGTACTGGCGTTTGCTTCCGCCATTGATCTGCATATGGGAATCGATATGACTGCTCATTACAGCGGCGACTATCGCTAACTCGACCTCAGAAATGCGGCAGAAGAAAGCTGAAGCGGAAAGAGCGGCTATTGCATCAGAAAAGGTACGTGCGGATCAGGCTTTGCAGGAAACGTACAAGGCTGAAAAGATTGCAGAAACGGCTCTTGCAGGGCGCGAGCGCGCAACAAAGATCGCCAATGAAGTGGGCAATGCCGAGATCGAGCGTCAGAAGATTCAGATTGCCGCAGGAAGCGTCGGCATATCTTTTGCATCTATGTGTTCTTTAGATTGTCGGCGTCAATCTTGTCTTTTGGGCGTCCGGTGGCGGTCTTGTTGTGGTCTTGATTCAATATTGTGATTCTTTGTTAATGAGAACACTTGCCTGGTGAAATCCCATACGAATCCAATAGATTCTGCCGGTGAAAGAGCGACAGGTTTTTCGTATGGGCTTTCTCGAGAAGAACTTCTGGTGGTAATGGACCTGTCCAATTTCATGCTCGTGAACTAACAAATAGGTTCTAATGGTACAATCCATATTCCTCCGGCTGTTTCTCGCTGCAATTCAAAATGCTTGCTATTTGGATGTGGCATTTTGCTGAAAGTCGTATTAATATTTGAAATTGATCATATGGGTGTAAAAACTACAACTATTGTGCGGAACCTTCTGCAGAAGACGGGCTTGCTCTCGGATGAACAGCTTGATGCAGTCCTCAAGATGGCCGCTGAGGACGGTAAAAACATCACCGAAGCGGTGACTGCTCTGGGGGTTGCGCCGGAAGATGTGTTTCTTCAGAAGGTTGGCGAGTTGATGCGGCTGTCTTATACCCGTCTGACGGCTCTTCACATCGAACCTGCAACTTTGCAGAAACTGCCGACAAAGGCGGTCTTCCAGTATAACGTGATTCCGACGTCCACGGAGAACGGTATTCTGCAGGTTGCCACGAATGATCCTTTCAATGCAGGGCTGGTCGATGCTCTGCGTCTTGCCTCGGGAATGCGCGTGAAGATCGTGTTGAGCCCCTCCGAGGACATCGCAAAGGCATCAAAGTCTTTCTACGGTGTTGGCGCGGATACGGTCGATAAGATGATGCAGGATGACCGGTTTGACCTAACGACCGAAGATACATCGGCGAAGTTTAATATCAGCGAGCTGGATCAGGAAGCTTCAATTGTAAAGTTTGTGAATCAGATCATCTGGGAAGCCTGTCAACAGGGCGCGACCGACATACACCTTGAACCTATGGAGACCCAGCTCAGGATCCGGTACCGTGTGGACGGCGTTCTGCATCAGACCCCGGTTCCTGCGGCACTGCACAGATTCCAATCTGCAATCCTGTCTCGCATAAAAGTCATGGCGAATCTGGATATTGCCGAGAAGCGTCTGCCGATGGACGGCAGGATAGGGTTGAAGGTGCAGGGGCAGGATGTAGATATCCGTGTTTCCACCATGCCGACGGTGTACGGAGAGAGCGTGAGCCTCCGTCTGTTGAGAAGAGGCACCAGCTTTATAAGTATAAAGGATCTGGGTATGAGCGAGCGCGATACAAAGCTCATAATAAAGGTTATCAATCGGCCGAACGGGATTGTGCTTGTTACCGGGCCGACCGGTTCCGGAAAATCCACTTCGCTTTACGCGTATCTGCACGAGATCAACACCATCGACCAGCGCATACTCACTGCAGAGGAGCCGATAGAATATGAGATGCCTGGGGTGAATCAGGTCCTTGTTAGGACCGATATAGGTCTGACCTTTGCACGGGTCCTGCGATCTTTCCTGCGACAGGATCCAGATATCATAATGGTCGGTGAGGTGCGCGATCTGGAAACGGCGGAAATTGCCATTCAGGCCTCGCTTACCGGTCACCTTGTTTTCAGCACTCTGCACACTAACGATGCAGCGGGCGCTTTTACTCGTCTGCTGGATATGGGCGTTGAGCCTTACCTGGTTGCTTCAGCGGTGGAGTCGGTCGTTGCCCAGCGTCTTGTGCGGCGGCTGTGTCCCAGCTGTAAAACGAAATCTATCCCGGAAGAGGCGCTTATTGCTGAAGTCGGGTTTCCTAGAGACAGGTTGCCTGCTGATGGACTCTATACACATTCTACCTGCGAGAAGTGCAGAATGACCGGTTTCTCTGGGAGGCGCGGCATATTTGAACTGCTTGACGTTACGGATGGTGTCAGGTCGCTGGTGGTTCAGCGCAAGTCGATGTCCGTCATCAAACAGCAGGCCATTTCGGAAGGTATGTCCACATTGCGTGATGACGGCTGGGCTAAAGTCATCAATGGTGTTACGACAATTGACGAGGTCATAAGGGCGACGGAGGAAGAGTGAAGAGAAACTAGAAATGTGAAATATGAAACTTGAAACCGGAGGTCGGAAGAGAGAGGGTCTTGGAAACGTACGGTTAGTGTTTCGCATTTCAGGTTTCGTGTTTCAGGTTTGTTTTCATGGGTAATTTCAAATATACGGCCAGAAATAAGAAGGGCGAGCGGGTCGAAGGCGCAATAGACGCCAATGATCGGCGAACTGCCATGGCACAGGTTGAGAAGCTGGGCCTCATACCTATCACAATGGAAGAGCGCAATGCCGCCAAAGCTGAGACAGAGAAGTTTTTCTCATACAAGGCCCGCAACGACAGCATGAGTTCGAAGGAGGTGCTGACTTTTACCGAGGAGCTCAGCGATCTGCTCTCTTCTGGTATGACCTTGGGCAATGCACTGAACAGTCTTGCGAATCGACGGTCCGGCCGGTCAGGCGACAAGATAGTGACATCCCTGCGCGACGAGATTATCCGGGGAAACAGCCTCTCGGAGGGTATGGCAAAGCATCCAAAGACTTTCAGTACTCTTTACGTTAGCATGATAAAGGCCGGCGAGGCCAGCGGCGCCATAAGCGAGGTGCTGCACAGGTTGGTGGATCATTTTGAGCGGATGCAGGATCTTAAAGAGAAGGTAGTGATGGCGCTTGTCTATCCTGCCATTGTTCTTTCGATGGGTTTGTTGACGATCATCTTCTCGATGGTATTTGTAATACCCAAATTCAAAGTGGTATTTGATTCTATGGGCAATGTATTGCCGCTGCCTACGAGGATGCTGATAGGAATGTCCAATGCCATTACCAATTATGGCTGGGCTATGGCGATAGTGGTTATTTTGTGTGTTATTATGGCGAAACGGGCGATAAACACCGAGAAAGGACGGTTCTGGTGGGATGGTCTACTGCTCCGCATGCCCCTTATCAAGGGAATCGTTGCCTGCAGTCTTTATGCTAACTTTGCCAGAACGCTTGCGACTCTTCTTTCAAACGGCGTGGCATTGCTTCAGGCACTCAGCATTGTCGAGAAGATAGTATCAAACGTAGTAGTGGCAAATGAGATCAAGAAAGCGAGAGCGCGCGTCTCTGACGGCACAACGATATCGGGGCCGCTGGCCGCGGGCAAGATATTCCCGACAATGATGATCGATATGATGTCGGTCGGCGAGCAGACCGGTGACATGGAAGGTTCTTTGAACCACATAGCGCGACGTTATGAAAATGAACTTTCTCGAAACATCAAGATATTCACCACAGCGCTGGAGCCGATATTGATCGTGTTTATAGCGATTATGGTGGGTTTTGTTGCTGTCAGTGTCCTTATGGCGGTATTCAGCATGACAAACGGGCTGGATGTGTAGTAATTAGTAATTAGAAATTACTAATTACAAATTTAGAGTAGAAGGGTGAAAGTAGAATCTTTAATCAGGACTTGCCCCTTGGTAGCCGTCTTGAGTAGAGGCTGACGGAGCAGGAAATAATTAGTAATTCATAATTCGTAATGGGTAATTATATTAACAGGAGGTGCGGTATGAAAAGGAAGAGCATTAATGTTGGTTCGAACGCTGGTTTCACGCTTGTGGAGGTTTTGCTGGTTGTTGCGATCCTGGGCATTTTGGCAACCGTGGTTGTGGTTAATGTCGCAGGCAAGCCTGATCAGGCGCGAAAGACTGCAACCCGGACTAGTATTGCGGGTATACAGTCCGCAGTTCAGCTGTATGAGATGAATACGGCCAAGTATCCGCAGACGTTACAGAATCTTTTGACGAGCTCTGGAGAGGCGAACTGGAGCGGGCCTTATCTGCAGGGTGGTGCCGCGGCTTTGGCCGATTCCTGGGGAAATGCGTTTTCGTACAGCTATAAAGGGAATGGTGTCTTTGAAGTGCGTTCGGGTGGTCCTGACGGGCAGTTGAACACGGGTGACGACCTTTTGAATTCAGCCTCAGTCGATAAGTGACGGTGACAAAGAAGCAAAGACGGCTCACCGTGGACGGTTCGCCCTACCTCATCATCTGAAAAGGTAGGGTGAGGCCTCTGGCCTGGCAGTTGGTTATGAAGCGATGCTGGTTTCTTTGAAGTCCTGCTGAAATGATATATGTCTGTTCCTTCTAAATCACATAGAGGCTTCACTCTGGTGGAGCTCCTGTTGGTAGTGGCAATCATGTCTATTATGGCCATGGTCACTATTCCGTCCATGGCTAGGAGCATCAAGGGCAGCAGGATGCAGGTGGCGTCGCGGACTGTTATCACTTCCGGCAAATATGCCAGAAGCATGGCGGTTCTCAAGCAGAAGGAAATGGCGCTGGTATTCAATATAGAAGATTCCTCGATAAAAATAATGCCGATCAAGCGGGAAGTAGTGGTGACTAACGATGCTCCGCAGGCCGGGATGACCGGCGTTTCAACTGTGTCGGAAGGTGCTGGAGAGTCTGGCCCTGCGGTAACAGATGATCAGTCTGCCTCAGGTTTTACAGGTGAGTTGGAAATAACGCGTACGCTTGACCGTGTAGCCATAGAGTCGATAGATGCAGAGGACAAGGCCCAGCGAAAGGGAATCTGCACGATAATCTATAGCAATAACGGCAGGTGCGCTCCATATAAAGTTCGCCTGCGCGATGAAGAAGGTAATGTGAACGAGATAAGCGTAGATGCGCTGGCTACCGCAGAAGCAAAGAGATTGTAGTGATGGAGTTTAAGGCTGGAACCGAAAACATGAAAGTGAATGATTCCTCGCAGAAAAGCGTCTTAAATGTTGCTAAATCCGGAATGACGCTGATAGAGGTCATGTTGGCTGTCCTGATAGTCAGCGTGGGCATGGTTGCGCTTTTGACGGCGACCTCCCAGTGTCTGGCGATAATGAAGAACGCCAAGAATTACCAGGACGTTCTCTGGACTCTTAGCACGGCTGATGCGGAGCATATTCTTTATCCTACCAAT
>CAMCYG010000018.1 GCA_945883775.1 Victivallis vadensis | reverse complement strand
TCTTCCCTATCCACACAGGTAGGGCACACCCCGCACGGCCGTTCCCCGCCTTTATAACAGGACCACGTCTTTGAGTAGTCCACGCCCATTCCCAACCCAAGCCTAACGATTTCCGCCTTAGCCATTCCCATGAATGGAGCATGCACAATAACAGGTTTCCGTCTGTTAAGTCCAAGGATTTTGTTGATGCTTTTCACAAATTCAGGCGTGCAGTCCCAATAACCGTAGATGTCCTGGGCATGCGCTCCGTAATAGACATCGTAGATGCCGCAAGATTCAGCATAAGCCGCTACAAGAGAAAGGAATATCATATTCCGGTTAGGAACATAAGTCGGGGGTTGCTTCCTCTGATCGGGCTTGAGCCGCTCAAGTCCAGGCACTTTAATAGAGCTCCCGGTAAGGGCCGAGACTCCCCCCGTTACCTTGCCCAGAAAAGAGATATCAATGGTCTTATGCTCAGTGACCCCATAGCTTCGCGCCTGCCAGGCGGCCATTTTCAATTCCTTGGAATGCTTCTGGCCATATCTGAAAGAAACAGCCCTGATATCCTTTGCCCCAAGTTTATTCTTAACATAGGCAAGCAAAGTAGTGGAATCCAACCCGCCGGACAGAAGAACAATGGCTTTGTTTGTTTTGCCAACTTTGATCATGGCGCCTCGAAACTCCATTGTTCCATAAAGTCACGTGCTTCATCCAATGCCGTAAGCTCGTCCATATGCTCCAGCCCGATTCCTAATGCGTTACAGATACCATCCATTATCATCCCAACATGCGGCGCTCGAATCGCGATAACTGACGGGCGCACTTTATTCTTCTTCAACATCTTCAAAACATGCGCAGGAATAGTCTCCCACATTTCCTCTAGAGAATCAGTAACAGGCACAAGCTCCATGCCCAGAACAAAGGACGAATCAGAATCTACTAATATGAGCCCATAAGGAGACTGTGGTCGCTCACCTTTGCCGCCTATCGGCAACTGCGCAGGAAAAAGGTCCAGCTCCAAACCCTGCTCTGATTGAGTAAGCGAACGCACCTCATCTACCAACAACATCGGCACTCTTAACCGAAGATGCATCGGTTTTGCCGGGAACTCACATCGGGAATCCCGCCAATCCGCGCCAGGCGTGTCATTAGCAGGTTCACGCACAAGCAAACTGTCAGAATTCCCAGCCAAAACGAGAATTGACGGGTCTTTCTGAATTCTTGGCGCAATTTCCAACAACTGTTCCAGGGCAACTGTCATAAGATGAACTTCCTGCGCCTCAAGAAACCATGGGAACCAGCCGGGCCTATAAGATCGAAAACCAGGCCAGGCATTAAAACCCCTGAACTTCAGGCCAAGTTCCTTAATTATGCCCTTGTCCTTAGGGTCAAGTTGATTCGCACTACCAAAACTTGCATGAAGACAAGTGATATCAAGCAATTGATCCCCTAAACTTCGTTTGCCCTGCGTTATATCCAGACCCCAGAACCGGTGTAATTCAATTGGATTTGGATAAACCGCAATCGCATGGTACTCTCCCAGCATACCCATAACACTTACGAAAGCGACAGAGTCATGCCCCGGCACCTTAACGCCGAACAGATCCCCTTCCTCCATCCATTTCCAAGGCTCCATCTCCCGGACCCTAGTAGCAGCAGAATATAGACGTCGCCAATCCTCAATTGCAACAACGTTCCTGCTTTCTTCAGGTTTCCCTATCATTGTTTATTCACCTCCATAACTACGTCATAACAGCATCAGCCAACCATTTCTCCCACCGGAGAAACGATAGAGTTCAGCGAAATTATTAATCCTTGTCGTTAATAAGATTGGCGATGATCTTTGTCAGAATATCCTTCTGATCCGGACGGCTCTCTGCAACCATCAACGTGATAGCCACAAGTGCGTTGTCTGCAACCCGCTTGGATCCGTCGGCCCGATAGAGCAGATTGTTCTTCTCCATGAACCAGAGGAACAACGCGGCGGCGATACGCTTATTGCCGTCCACAAAGCTGTGATTTTTTACGAGGAAATAGAGTAGATGCGCGGCCTTTTCCTCCAGACTCGGATAGACGTCCCGGCCGTCAAAAGTTTGCATAACGGCACTGAGCGAACTGCTCAAACTGGCGTCCTTCTCGCGTCCGAACAACGCCGAACCGCCGAACTTTACACGCATCTGACCAATGACAGCCGTGGCTTCCGTATATTCAATTCCGACAGCCTCACCGCGTGTCAGCTTCGCTGTTCGAACCCGCTGATGATCGTAATCGTCGAGAATGTCCAGTGCGCGCTCATAGTCCGTTACCACGCGCAGAAGAGCCTTGGCCTGGTCCGAAGAAACATCATAGCGATCCAAAACCTGACCGACCAACCGAAGTGACTGGCGAAGTTCCTTCAGTCGCCGCTCGTTGACCGAGAACCCCTTGAGAATATGATCGCGCAGAACCTGTGTGGCCCAGATACGGAACTGCGTACCACGCTTGGAATTGACGCGATATCCGACCCCGATGATCACATCCAGGTTGTACTGGTCCATCTGACGTGACTTGCCATCCGCGGCAACCTGTGCATTTTTTGCACAGGTTGAAGCCGAATCCAACTCGTTGGTATTGTATATGTTGCGAATGTGCCGCAAAATCACTGAACGATCGCGGTCGAATAACCGAGCCATTTGATGGGCATCAAGCCAAATCGTTTCCTTATCGAGCCTGACGTCCAAGCTGATTGTCCCATCCGGCGCGCGATACAGCATAATGGCGCCGCCACCATAGCCGGTGGTCTCTTCGCGCACCATAGCCAGCTTTTTGCCTTTGCTTGTAATTTTTATCACGCTTTTCTCCCGACACAATTCTTCGATGGTTGCGCCTGCGCAAAATCCTGCAATTCCAGTTTCTTTCTCTTTTTAACGCTCAGGCAAGCGTTCAACTGTTAAACATCATCCTCAGTGCACTCGTCATAAGCATCGCCACAATAACCGCACACGCCTACTCGCGGAGAGTTCACGATGGGAAGCCACATCCCCTCATCGGCATCTGATTTCTTTGCGCAAGCAGTACAATAACAATGCTTGGGATCCAGCCAGCCATAACCGGCATTTACCTGTTTTGCCGGTTTGCCACAGTCAACACATGCGAATTTGAATGGATTATTACGTGCCAGAATTTGCACATCCCCAGAAACTGCTGCCCCCTCATAAGCGCCGACAACGCGCAACACCAAATCTGTAGTAGATCCATAATCATACTCATGAGTAAACTCTGCACCTATGCCCAAAACTTTATAGAGCTTAACATCCATTGATTTCTCGCGGCGCCCCAATATGGACTCGTTAAATGGCTCATATGCGTAGCGTGTTCCATCGATGGTAAAGCAGCTTAGGTGCCCACAACACTCCAGCCAAGTTTCGCGCATAAACGAGTCCAGATCGTCCAAAGTCCAGGCTCCCGGAATCGCCACCTGCATCCAGTAATCAGGGAGGTACCGCCCTTCAATTTGCAGACGGAGCATCTTGATTGCTTCACCGGCCAAGGGCTTCTGCGCCGCAATACACTTTCCCAAATGACGCGTAATCTGCGCCTTGGCAATGCTTTCATGACAAATGAAACACTCGCCTGATCTGATATTCTTAGCTGCTGTTTTCTTCATGGGACCGCCTTTCTAATCATTATGGATACACACCTCGTCCATTATTTTGCCTTTCTTTATCAAGAAAACGCAAAGATCTCTCAAGGCTTCCAAAACAAGGCAACGGTGGTTGTGCAACTCTAATCAAATTAAAGTCTATCAACCTGGTAAAAGGCAATTGATCCAAGGTTGGCTTATAGGATCTATTCGCAGGCATTTGATCGGTCAGCCACTCTTTCACTCCGCGTATCGACTCCGGATCTCCAATAAAGTTAGCATCCCCCAACAAGCCGTCTCTTTCAACCCCAGACACATCTTTTATCTTTCGACCTGCCATAAGCTTAATACAGGGCAAGAAGAATGCTTCGTATTCTCTATGGGCCAATACCAATGCTGAAGGGAAATACAGATTTTGTTTTCGCAACCATTCACCAGCTTTCGGCGCTGTGTCTTTAGGACAAGCATCATCTTCGTCTCTAAGAATCAATAACACTTCACAATCACCTTTTGATCTAACAAGACCACAGGCTTTTTCTATACCTTTTTCCTGATGCAAATGCTTTCCACGGCAAGGCTGAGCCCAATTAATCGGATTAAGGCCTAAATCCGTCCATAAACGGTGGACAAGATTCATTGCAGCCTCTACTTCACCATGTCCTTCAACAATCAGATACCCCCGCCCCATTACTTATCTCCCTCATTATCGATATCCAGTTCCTGTTGCTGCAATCCTTGCTCCATTGCATAAATATCGCCAACCGACAGCAATCTATCTTTCACCGCTTTACGTTGATCATCCCTAACAGCGGCAACCGTAGTGATGCCGTCACGACGATTAACAACACGAATATCATCCACATCAAGCTTTTCCAGTAATTCGACGCTATGCGTCGTTACAAGAACCTGCCCACGTTTCGCTGCCTGCTTTAGATAATCAAACAGCAGAGGAATAGCTCCTACATGAACCGTTAACTCTGGTTCTTCTATACCAATCAACGTCAATGGCGGCTCTTGGAGCAATGCCGTGATAATGCCAGCTACACGTAGTGTGCCATCTGACTCCTGCGCCCCTTCAAACCACTTTTGACGATCTTTGGAACCTATCTTTTTTGTCTTATGTCGAAACTCAGCATTTAGATAACCACCCAATTGCCTGACGCGATAATCATCAATGTCTCCCGTGAGCTTTGACAATGCCGCGATCAAATCGGCTCTGATGTTTTCTGATTTGAGAGTCTGGAGCACAGTCGCCCAATTTTCGCCATGTTGCCGCATAGGTCTGATAGTGTCTGGTTTCTGGGGATCTCGTAAAGCATCAGGGAATACAGCATATACACTCACATTCTTCAGAGCACCTGCCAAAGGAGCAAATCGTTCATCACCTGACAATAACGTCATGGCAAGACTTTGCCTGGTGATCTTAGGCTTGAGATCAGAAGGAGCGTATTCCCATTTACCTTCACTTATACGAAACTTCTCCATACTGCCGTCTTTAAGCGAAAGAACCGTAGCAGCTTCACTTTTCACACTATAATCTTCGGCACTGCTACCGGCCAAACTGAATTCATAGCTTCCAGTAAAGGACGGTTCTTTTAGACTGATTTTGATTCCAAGATTAAAAGGCCGACCTGAACTCCACCTTCGTACAGCATCTATTCCATGCCGTTTCTGAATAGAAGCTTCAAGTCCAAGACTTAACGCATCTGCAACAAACCTAAAAACGTCGGCGACATTACTTTTTCCAGACCCGTTCGGTCCTACAAGCGCTGTCATCTTTCCCAGCTTGAGTCTCACATTCTCGCCAATGCTTCTATAATTGCTTACGATAATTTCGGTAATCATATATTTCACTCCTTTATGACACTCAAGAACTCTTCTTCATCATCCCATTTTCCAGAAAATACGCCACAAAGCCAGCCAAACATTTTGATATATTGATTATAGTACGCACGTTATTCAAGTGCTTATCGGCCGTTCGGAGGCCACGTTCGCCAGTGACGCCAAACATAAGATATTCTGCATCGTTGCTACCGTTTGGAAGCCAAATAAGATACACACTGTCTCCCTCAATTGCCGCGAGTGGCATAGAGCCAAGCATTCCCTGATTTCTTATGCACAATCCGGCATGCTTTAGCAAACACAACCATGTTCTCTGGATCAAGCTTTAACCATCCAGACAGATTCAATTCTTCAGTTAACAAGCCAGCTGGATCGTTCTTTATGGAGTCATACTCTCCACTCAGCTTCACCAACCTCAGGGCATCTACCATAGATAACAGTTTGGACGCAACAGAATCCACACCATAATGCTTAAAAACATGGTCGAGCCTGCCAGCATTCAAAGACATCGACTTTGTAATATCCAAGTATATAAGCAGCCACTGATATGTCAGTATTTCACCTATGAACCGAGAGGGCAATCCATTCAATTGCATATCATCAGCTTTAAGATCCATGAAAGCGTTAAAGGAGGAAATGCTTATTTTATGAATATTTTCTGAGTTGGCAACCGACAAAGCCTTTTTAATATTCTCGAATACATCATCCATGTTATCAAACTCGCAGAACTGATTTGTCATGATATTAGCGCAATAACAGAGGAAACAACAGAAGAAACAGCTCCTTCTACACAACCGCTTTTATCCGGAGAGTCGACCTTGCTTCTTAAGGTTGCTCACCTTCTCAACACCCTATGCCTCAGCCCGTTTGCGGCGGACTCGATAGGCTGCGTGTTTTTCCAGCACGTTCCCACCAGCTACGTCCTGCTTGATGAAGTGCTTCATGATCACCAAAACACCCACAATATTGCGAGCCGCCCATACTATGGACGATTCTAGAAACAGAAACTGAATCATTTAACCTTCATGATCTTGTGCAACTGCAGATGGAGACGGGCCGGCGGCTTATCTCTCTTAATCCAGTCGGCAAGTTCGTCAGGATCCAGCTGTCCATCTGCCGGGCTAAGATGTATATATTTACACCGGAGCTGAAGTTCTGTTGTTTTAATCAAATCAAGCGCCCACTCGTAGTCATAGCCGTCAGACAATACAAATTTAACCTCGTCGTGCTTTCTCAAGCGAACGATGTTCTCAAGGTCATTGCTGGCACTTTCACAACTGGAAGGGCATTTGATATCCATAATTGCGATTGCCTTCGCAGGGATAACCGATATATCAAGGCTCCCGTTAGTTTCCACTAACACGGGCCTGCTGCATTTACCAAGCAATGCCTTTGCAAGCTCTGGAAATGCCTTCTGCATAAGCGGCTCACCGCCGGTGATTTCGATGATCTCCGCCTTGCTGGCTATGGCTTTCTTCACTATCTGGTCAACAGTAAGATCTGTTCCGCCATAATAGGCGGCTATTGTATCACAATACCTGCACCTCAGGTTACAGCCGGTAAGCCTGACAAAAAAGCAGGTTTTGCCCGCAAATGACGACTCTCCCTGAATCGACTCAAACATCTCATAGACTGTAAGTTTATTGCTCATGTTATGTCCCAATTTCTTATGTAGCCGAGCTTGCCTGCCTCTCCGTAGTGCCTGTACAAAGGCGTGGGCCAAGCTCGGTCCCGCGCATGACACATGCGCGGCTACATTTCCGCCTTCCAGACACTGTCAACCGTCGACAGTCTACCGTTCTTATTTCTCCATCCCTCTGCAAACAACTCGAGCCAAGGCCGCACCATCGATCTTGAATGCAAATTCAACTTTCTCTTCGGATATCACCCTGCTGACAAATTCGGACGAGAAAACGGCATTCACCTCAACAAAGCCCCTGTCTTTGTCATCAGAAAGCTCGAATAATACCCCCGGCACCGCAGGAATCAATATTTTATCGCGAGTAACAATGCCTCTTTCGGCACCAATTATCTTCAGAAAGAACTTACGCTTCACTGATTCCTTTGATAAAGCGAACCGCATTATGCCAGGAACGGCAACAAGCTCCTGACCGACTATACCGTGAATGCTAATCCTGACAGGATCATGCCCGGCAGGTGCCAGAACAGGAAAGGACATGTCGATCTTGAAATCGGCTTCAGTTTGAATTGGATACAACGTGACTTCACATTCTGTAATCCCGTCATTCTCGTCATGTTCAGTTTTCAACATGTATTCATGGCTGTTGGTGACAGATGGACGGCCGAGCCGCACCCCTGGAATATTCGCCTTAAAAGCAAACGACTGCTTCCATTCGGACCCGCGCGCCACGCGACCGGCATAACAATACGCGGAGGGTTGGACATCTATCAGGGGAATGGCATCGCCGCGCATCATCAAGCGAAGATATGGATTATTCGTGTCATTTGACTCCACATACGTCGCCTTTGAATAATTGCCAAATATGGAATTCGGGATAACTTTCACCTCAATAACGGCCTCTGCGTTCGGGTCGATGCTGGTTTTATCGCACTTCGCCTCTGCGCAACCACAGGTCTTCTGGATCTTTAATATTTCAAGGCTCTCTTTTCCTGAATTGCGAATCTTGTAGGACGCAGTCTTATTCTCCCAGGCATTGTATTTGCCAAAGTCAACTTCTGCCGGCCCGACGACCTCGATTCTGGGCCCCGCCAGAGAAGACCCGGCTACCAGCGCCAGAATAAAGGCGTAAATGGATATTCTTCTCATAAGCACACGGCTCGGCCAGAGGCCTCGCCCTACCTTTTCCGATCAGGATTCTTTTCCTAGTATCTATATGGGCAATGTTTAAAAAAACTGTAGCGACGTATGTGTCATGCGTCGAGCAGAAAAGACGGGCGGCGACGAGCACCGCCCCTACATTAGACACAGCCGTTTTTCCTTCGTAGGGGCGTTGTTTATCGACACCCGTGTAACATCAGCTGCCCACGAGCCGCGGGCCCTCCCCAAGGGAAAAGATTGGAATATTTATTTTGTTAAGCCGGAGCATTTATATGCTTTAAAGATTCACACTTTTATTGCAATGTATACACTTTCTTAATTACAGGAGCACACATGACATTCAGCAGGAGCCTTACCTTTGTAGCAGTCGCCCTTTCAATAGCATTATCACAACAGACCTTATTAGCGGCAGAAAACAGCCAGCTTCCCAAACTCACATTGGACACGCCTGCAGAGCAGAATGTCATAGACAAAGCGATCAGCAAGGTTTATCCGGCGCTTGTCAGAATAGACGCTGTCATTGAAGAGCCATCCTCAGGCAGAATGATCAAAATGCGCGGTGCAGGCAGTGGCGCGATAATCAGCAAGGAAGGCCACATTATCACAAATCACCACGTTGCAGGCAAAACAAAGCGCCTTATCTGCAGGCTGTTCGACGGTGAAGAAATACCAGCTGAGCTTATCGGCTCTGATAAACTGGCCGATATCGCCATCATAAAACTCGACCTACCTGCCAGAAGAAATAAGAAGAAAGCTCTTAACGTCGCAGAATTCGGGGATTCGGATAAGGTCCGGATCGGCGATACGGTATTCGCTATGGGATGCCCCGCGGCAGTATCACAATCCGTCACCAAAGGCATAATGAGCAACACAAAGATGATAATGCCTGAGATGTTCTGGCCAATGACATTCAATCTCGACGGAGAGAATGTCGGAGAACTTGTCAGATGGTTGGCCCACGATGCGGTGATATTCGGAGGCAACAGCGGCGGCCCGCTGGTAAACACAGATGGCGAGATTATTGGGATCAATGAAATCGGACTGGGCAGTCTCGGCGGAGCCATTCCGTCCAACCTTGCCAAGTCAGTAGCAGAACAACTGATTAAAGACCAGATGGTCAAAAGAAGCTGGATCGGCCTGGAATGCCAACCCATCCTGAAAAGCATGCTGACAGAGAACGGAATACTTGTAGCCGGCGTCATCAAGGACTCGCCAGCAGACAAAGCAGGCATTATGGCCGGCGATATAGTAACCGAATTCGACGGGACCGCGGTCACATGTCTCATTCCCGACGACATACCGATCTTCAATAAGCTGGTCCTATGCACACCTGTAGCAAAGAAGGTTACGGTCAAATATCTGCGAAACGGCAGGGAATCGTCTGCAGAATTGACGACCATGTCCAGAGGCAAGGCTGCTGAAGACGATGTTGAGATGTCTGAATGGGGAATGACAGCGCGTGATTTTACGATGCTTTCGGCCATCGAAAAGAAGCGAAAGACGGCGGAAGGTGTGCTAGTCCAGACTTTGCGCGAGGGAGGCCCTGCCAAGGAGGCAAAGCCGGCCCTGAACAGCGGCGATATAATCACGACCGTGAACGGAAAGAAGATGAAGTCCGTAAATGATCTGCAAAAACTGACAGAAAAAGTCACAAAAGACAGCGAGGTGCAGATTCCTGTAACCGTCTCTTTCGAACGCGATACAAAAGAATACATGACCATCATCAAGCTCGGCAAATCGCCGGATCACGATAGACCGGCAACCGGCAAGAAAGCATGGCTGCCAGCAGCGACCCAGGTCCTGACCAAAGAACTCTCCAAAGCTCTCCTAATGGAAGGCAGAAAAGGAGTAAGAGTAACAAAGGTCTATAAAGGGCACTCTGCTGAAGCCGCAGGCATGAAAACCGGTGACATACTGCTGAAGATCGATGACGAGATAATCGACGCCTGGGAATCGCACCACAGCGATGTGCTCACCACCATGATCAAGCAGTACAAGATAGGAAGCGAAGTTGTCTTCGACGCCATAAGAGACGAGAAACCCATAAAACTGACGGTTAAGCTGGAAGAGAGCCAGAAGACCAACGATGAACTCAAAAGCTATAAGGACGAGAAATTCGAGATCACTTTAAGAGAACTGTCATTCGACGACAAGGTGTCACGCGAGCTTGATGAGAAGTTCCAGGGCATACTTATGGAGCGGATCGAATACGGCAGTTGGGTGATGCTTGCCCACGCCTGTCTGGGCGACCTCCTGATCTCTATTGACGGCAAACCGACGCCTGACATTGATTCGGCCAAAGAAATACTTGCAGAGGTGGCCGACAAGAAAGCGCGGCAAATGGTGCTTTTTGTCAGGCGGGGAATACACACCATGTATCTTGAAGTGGAGCCGGTCTGGAATAAGTGATGTGAATAGATTCGGCCGCCATAACGGCTGCCGGTTCACTCAAATAAGTAACAACAAAGCAGAAGGAGCTATGATGAGAACAGTTGCGACAGCAATTGCCGTACTTGCGGCAATGACAATGGGTTTGACAGCACAGGATAACCTTGCAAAGACAGCCAAAGAAACATCGGCGAAATATCAGGATTGCGTCGTTCATGTAACAGCAACATTGAAGATTGAGGCCAGCGGCATGGGAATGATGATGGGCCAGGGCAACGAACAGAAGATGGAGACCATCGGAACAATAGTCGACCCATCCGGACTGACAGTGGTTTCCCTGAGCAGAATGGATCCTACCAGCATGTTTGCCGGCATGTCACTTGGTGGCGAAGGGGAGAATCAGGAAATATCCGCCGGATCACAGTTCTCAGATGTGAAGATCAGGCTTGCAGACGGGACAGAGCTGCCCGCCAAGCTCATCATGAAAGAGCCGGACCTCGATCTGGCGTTTGTGATACCCGAGACGGCAGATAAAGGCAAAAAGTATACCTACCTTGATCTTACCGACTCAGGAACAGCTGATGTGCTGGAAGATCTTTTCACGCTCGACAGATTCGGCAAAGTCCTTAACTACAAACCGGCCATAAGCAAGATGTATATTATCGGCGTAGTCACAAAACCGAAACTCATATATGCAGTCAACGACGCCTCAGATCTTGGCGTACCGGCCTTCAACGCAGCGGGCAAGCTGGTCGGGATCTGCACTCTAAAGATTTCGCAGGAAAACGACCGCGGAATCATGGCAATGGCGACCGGTGGCGGCATGCACCCGATAGTCATGCCGGCGGCTGATGTACTGGATACTGCCAAGCAGGCGCTTGCCAAAAAGGATGACAACAAAGAAGACAAAGAGGCCAACAAGAAAGCGAAACCAAAGAAATAATCAATCGGAAAAAAAAGGCGGGCATTGCGCCCGCCTTTTTTTTTCTGAATCATCTTGAACTTACTGCCCGTCGTTACCATAATCACAGCTTTATTGTAACAATCAGGAAAGAAGGATAGAAATACAGATGAACAATTTCACAATGATGGAAATAGTCAAGGAAGGATGGCCTGTACTCTCCGTCCTCCTGATATGCTCCATATTCTCGATTACGATAGCCGTTGACCGATGGTTTACATATAAGAAAGCGCTGATAGATCCCGGGAAGTTCATCAAGAGCGTCATAGACATAATGGCCTCGCGCGGCGTGACCGAAGCGGCGGCATATTGCGACAGTTTCCGGCAACCCATCGCCTCCGTGGCAAAGGCCGCTTTGCTTGCCGAAGGCCCCGTAGCTGATCAGGAACACATATACCGCAACGAGATACGCTATCGCATGAAGGAGCTGCAGAATTACATACCTGCTCTTGGCACGGTAGGAAGTCTTGCCCCATACATAGGCCTTTTCGGAACAGTTATGGGCATTATCAAAGCCTTCGCCAGCATATCGGTAAACTCCGCAGGAGGCCCGGAAGTTGTTGCAGGCGGAATGTCGGAGGCCCTTGCCACAACAGCAGCAGGCTTGCTGGTAGCCATACCCGCTGTTGCAGGCTTCAATTTCTTCATCGTTAAAATGCGCAAACTTGCCGACGACATCGACCTGGCCGCCTTTGAGATCTTGCGAGCTAAGAACAGAAACAAAAATAATGCAATCTAACTTCGACAACCAGTTTGATGACCATGGACTGATAGCAGAGATCAATATGATCCCGCTGATAGATGTCGCACTGGTTCTGCTTATCATCTTCATGGTACTGACCCCGTTCCTGGTCAGCTCCCACATTCAGGTCGAACTGCCCAAGGCATCAAGCTCGGTAACAACGGACAGTAACCCGAGCGTCCTGGAAGTCTACGTGGCCAAGGATGGATCAATCAACATCAAGGGAAGAACCATCACAATAGAAAAGCTCGATGATACGATCAAGGTGCTAACCACAAAGCCCAAGCTTGATACTGTCCTTATCAAGGCAGACAAAGAGAGCAAGTTCGAAAACATCGTCGCAGTAATGGACTCCGCAAAGAAGAACGGCCTGCGCCGTTTAGGCGTCTGCGTCAAAAAGACTGACGGCAAAATTAAGAGCAAATGACCTTTGCATCTGAAATAAGTCATCTTTAGATGTAGTACCGTTTGCTCACCGGGTGTTTTCGCATAAGAACCCGGTGAGACACCGGGACTACACTCGAAGAGTTATTCAATAATATGGCCAGCAAGCTTATGATACGGCTCAGAAATATAGTTTTCCTGCTCTCCATAGGAACCTTTATCCTATGGCTTGCCGTCGCGCAGCCATCGTCATCAAGCAATAAGCGATCCGTTCTGAAGGCTTCTCCCGATAGACTGCAGGAACACGTCATTGCGCTTTCGGAGAAATATGCTCCAAGGTCATATTCTGACATTTCCAACCTTGACCTCTGTGCCGACTATATTGCCGGACATTTCCAGTCGGCGGGCGCAAAGGTCCTTATGCAGGAATATGCAGTCGATGGACGTATATATAGAAACGTCCGCGGCATATTCGGCGATGAGTCAAAAGCGAGGGTCGTCATAGGTGCCCATTATGACTCCTGCGGAACAATGCCGGCGGCTGACGACAATGCCAGCGGAGTTGCCGGCATCATTGAACTTGCTTACCTATTTGGCAAAGAGAAGCCTGCTGGATGTTATGAACTTGTTGCGTACACCCTAGAAGAACCGCCGTTTTTCAGATCGAAATCCATGGGCAGTTATCAACATGCTAAGATGATGAACGAACAGGGTCTGAAGATTATAGCAATGATATCAGTGGAAATGATCGGTTATTTCGCCGACACGAAATGGAGCCAGAAATACCCCGTCCCTCTTCTGTATCTGTACTATCCGTGCAAAGGTAATTTCATAAGCGTTGTCGGCAACTTCAGAAATGTCGGCATCACACGACGGATAAAGGCTCTTATGAAAGGAACGACCAGTCTCCCAGTTTATTCCATAACAGCGCCGAAAGCACTGCCTGGGATTGACCTGTCTGACCACAGGAACTACTGGAAGTATAACATACCTGCCGTGATGGTCTCTGACACAGCATTCTACAGAAATAGATTATACCATCACGTCGGCGATACAGCTGACCGCCTTGATTATAAACGGATGTCTGATGTAGTGATCGGCATCTACGAAGCTGCGGTGGGGCTGAGCCGGTGATCCAAACAAATCAAGCTCAGAAAAACAGTAAAATCTGCTCAAAGAGCAGATTTTACACAGGCTGCATAAAACAGCCTTCTCGGCAATGCTTGTGACAGTTCATATCGCAGGGCTCGATGTGGATATTGACCTCTGCGCCAGCGAAATGATCCTTAAGAACTTCTTCTATCCGATCAGCAAGATCGTGAGCTGTACCAACAGTCATGACAGCATCGACCATAAGATGAAACTCAATGAACCGTGTTGCACCGGCTTTCCTTGTGCGCAATTCGTGATGTCCTTTTGCTGACGGAACCATAGCCCTGATCTTCTGAATAATCCACCCCTCTTCTTCTTCCGACAGGCTGGTATCAAGAAGGTCACGGACTGCTTCATGTGTAAGGTCCCAGGCGGCCTTGATTATAAGCATTGCAACCAACAGCGCTGCAACAGGATCCAGCCATTGCAGATTCAATGACGGGGCAACTTTATGACCAATCATAATAACAGCAAGAGCTAGCATAACACCCAACGATGTATAGACATCCGTCATCAAGTGCCAGCCATCCGCCTTAAGCGCAACCGAATCCGTTTCTCTGCCTATCTTGAAAAGCTTTCTGGACACATACAAGTTTACCGCGCAAGAGACGAACATAATTGCCACACCGACACCAATAGACTCCACGGGTGCTGGTTTCATCATCTTGTGTAAGGCTTCATATATAATCCACACTGCCGCTACCGCTATCAAAAGCGCCTCTATTGCGCCTGATAAATTTTCATATTTGCCGTGCCCGAATGGATGATCTTTATCGGCCGGCTGAGCGGACTTTCGCACAGAAAGAAATGCTATTACTGCGGCCAGTAAGTCTATAGCAGAATGGATCGCCTCGGAGATGACAGATACAGAGCCCATTACAATACCGGCTGACAGCTTGAGCACAACCAGCATGAAATTGGAAGCCACAGAAAGCAATGCCACCCTGCTTTTCCTGCAATGAACATTGGCTGAATCTGTTTTCATAACAAACAAAAGTCCCGCAAGACCAGTCTATCCATCACAACAGCGCCTTGGCCCTGTCATTCGCTTCGTTTATTGCATCATTAACTATCGGCACATAGTCATCAGGATTTGCTCCCTTTGGCACATCGATAGGTTTACCTATGCATAAAATTGCTTTCGTAAACGGAAGCGGCAAGTGGAATTTATCCCAAGCCTTCTTAAACTCATACTTCCATTTAAATGCCCCACCAACTGGTACAATTGGAGCCCCTGTTTTTTGAGCCATATAAATTATACCTGGTTTAACATCAAATATTGGACCGCGCGGACCATCAACAGCAAACCCTAAAGAATAACCGTTTTTTAAAGCTTTCATCATTAAAACCAAACTTTTGATATTTCCATCTCTGGAAGAGCCTCGTATAACTTCATATCCATATTTCTTTAAGACACTTTCAAGCAGCTCGCCATCTCTGGATGGGCTTACAAGTGTGATTTTCTTCTCGATGTAATGAAGTGACACTGCAGGAAAGAATATTTTCTGATGCCAAAAGGCATATATGTTACTTTCACGCGGTTTTACATCTTCATGAATTACTTTTTTCCATCGAATTGTGCTGTCTATCGCTTTTATCAACCAATACAATCTATTTCCTAATCTTCCATAGCCTTTGATATTGTCTTTGCTCATTATTAGCGCCAAAATGTTGATGTTTTTAATAGGCTATAAATGGATGAGAAATCGCGGTTCTTAAGCGAGATAATGCTGCTGATAGGGGCCACAAAAAGCCAGTCTATGATTCTTTAGAGTCTCTCGTCAAATTAGCGCTCTTCTCTATTCTATCCAGCCGTTGCTTGATTTCCTGAAGCTCGGCCAGTATCACATTTTCTCTTTCTTTGACTTCATCTTGCTTGGTTTTGAAAAACAGAGTGGCTATATATGCAGTGAAAGTGCCAAACATGCCCACTCCTGCCGTCATTAGGAGAACCGCAACAATGCGTCCCATTGGCGTAACTGGATACCGGTCACCGTATCCTACCGTTGTAATGGTAGAGAACGCCCACCACAGGGAATCTCCAGCTGTTTTGATATTTGATTCAGGCCATGTCTCGCAATTCAACATCGCAATCGTAGAAAAGACAACGAGGATAAAAGATATTGCAGCGACAGCAGAGAAAGACCCCTTGACTCGGTTTGCGAATAAGACCTTCACAATCATTCTTGTCGAACGCATTCCGCGAAGTATTCTGACTATGCGGACAATTCGAGTAAATCTTCCCCATCGAAGAATCTCAAGATTAGGGATACTTGATACAAGGTCAATCCAGCCCCACTTTAGAAATTGCGGCTTATTCTTAGCTTTTATCAGATTAACGAAAAAGTCGCCGATGAAGATGACGCAAATAATGGTGTCTATCAAATTAAGAAGTCTGGAGGTTTCCGGAGAAAGCGTAAATACAGTATCGACCAGCACTGCCCCTAAGACATATATACATAGAAACAGCATCACTATTTGCCAGATTGTGATACTCGGCGCTTCTTCTGCAATATGCGAATTGTTATCCACGAACCCTACCCCCTCCCCATGCTAGCTGACAGCGACACTAGTCGACGCATTCTTGGCTAGAGACAGTCTGTAGTCTTCGGCTTTTGCCAGCCTTGTAAATTCAACTACTTTGTTGTGATGCGTCCGCACCACCTCCTCGATTTCACCAAGGCTCACTCTGAAAAATTCCTTACGAGTGTTAATCTTGTTAATCGCCTTGTCAGCAAAATGCTCATGCAATGCGTCCTCAAGGGCTGGCGCATCATCGCTAAATATCACAGCATGCACATCAAACTTAAACGGCACAGATGCGTCTCCAAGCTCCTCAATTCGTTCTTGTGGATCAAGCCGCCTTGTTACGCCTATCTTGTATACATTTTCACCGAATGAACCAATATTGGAAATGATATATACATATCCTGCTCTTGTGCTTTGTTCTCTGTAGAGAACCTCTTCTTCGTCTTTCTTTACCGCCTCAAGCTGGGTTTCGTATTCTCGTAGCTTCGCCTCGTATTGTGCCTTTTCGCCAATTGCTGCCGCTTCCATTCTCTTTGTAAGTTCGTCAATAATTTGCGCAAAGTGTGTTTTCTCTTTCTCGATCTTCTTCTTTGCTTCCTCGATTTCCTTCAAGACTTTGGCTTTTTCACGCATGTCTTCTCGTATTCTGCGCTGCTCTTCTTTCTCCTCTTTGTCTTTCAACTGATATTCATAACAAATATGAAGTTCCTCTATCTTCAAGTTCAAATAGTCTTTGGATAAACTGAGGCCAATAACACGACATAGGTCATTTGTATCTCCGAAACTCTTCCGAAGTCTATCGGTAAGCGCATCCAGATTATTGAAGGTGACGTTATCAATGATCTCGTCGCACTCAACATTAAACGCCCGAAGAATCATCTTTTCAAGATTCTTTGATGCTGTTTTGGCTGCGGATTTGCTATCACAGGCAGACATGAAATCGCTTTCAACTCTAACGGCTTCCTTATTCTTGACCATGTCTTTTTGCTGGCCTCTGGTTTTATCAAGCAACTTGCGGTAGGATTCGCAGTCAACGCAATCATACATTGGCGGATAAAACCCAAAAGACTGCATCAGTTCCTCTTGCTCAAGGGATATGACCTTCTTTTTGAGTTGTTTGATTGTATCTTCAACACTGGCCTTTTCAGACCTAAGAATAGTCAACTCACCAATAACCCCCAAAGCTTCCTGCTTATTGGCAATCTCAGAGGCAAGTTGACCACGGAGTTCAGGAGATATGCTCTCATAAGCGTTATATAATTCAGAATATGCTTTTTTCGTACTTTCTGATTCCTGTGCGATTTGACTGTAAGATGTTGACAGAATCGAATATGCCTCTCGTAATCTATCCCACATTGCTATTCTGTCTGCTCGCTGTTTCTTATGCCCCCGCAGTATTTCAACACCCAAATACACAAGCGCACCAAACGTCAGGACTGCAAAGAATGAGTACTTAACCGCAAGCAAACTGCACAATATTGCAATGCCCAAAGCGATTAACCTGTATAATGGTGGAAAAGCCCCAGATACAACTCCGTCAGGATCTTCTTCCTGAAGCTTTACTGTTTTCCCGCAAGCCTGACAAATCATAGACTGAAGATTATCTGCGGCATGATCACCTTCGTAGCACATTCCGCATACGGGACACCTAAGCCTATTTTCTTTAGACATTGCAACCTCTTTTGTTGAGAAACGGTAATGACGACACCTTGATGTTAAGCAAACAAAGAACACGGATGCAAGCTGTATGTCGGGCAAAGCCTTACATTTCCAGCAGAACGTTACAAATTACGGGCGGCGGTACGCCGTACCGTTCATTTATTTGTTCTGCCTTTGTCTTGTCTGTGTTTCCAGTAGTCTGGATCTCGATGTAGGTTCATCACGGCAAGGATGAATATGCTGTTGGTCTCGACACTATAGAGTATGCCATACGGAAAACGGTGAACGAGGCAACGTCTGATTTCGCTTTCTATTTCGGGCCACATTACCGGATAGTCGGCAGCATTCTGGATGGCTGCGTATACTTCACGTGTAAAATCAAGACCGAGACCGATTTCGCATTTTTCTGACGGCATCGCTGAATTCATCAGCTGCCTCTGGGTGAAAGGAGAATGTCATATTGCAAATCTTTGGCGTATTTTCGCAAATACCTGTTCTCCGGGAACCGGTGTCACGCGTCCAGATCGCAGATCCTCTAGCCGGCTTTTGGCGACGGCCGCCCATTTTTTGTCTATTTCTGGATCAGGCGGATTAAGAGTTCGGAGTAGTGAGTCTACAACCAAAGTCCGATCTTCTACAGGTAGCGATTCGGCTTCATGTATGATTTCAGCTGCATTAGGCATAGTTAACCTCACTTCATTAATTTGCTTACATTATCATAAACAGACACACGTTGACAATCTTTCGTTATTTCTCTGGCAGAACGTTCCGCACTCAGCCTCCGAGTGACCCGCAGGGTCACGAGGTAGTTGCTGCTGTGCTTTGTTGGCCTTCGTTTAGTCTTTTCCTCGGTCTCAGTAAGTATATCGACATTCCTGCGATAATCCACATCCCAATGCCTACGAACAAGAATATGTCACTCCATTCTGCATGCCAGTCGGCGGTTGCGGAATCCCGAAAACCGGAAGCCCAGGCGTGAAACGCGGCAAGATTCAGCAGCGGAAATGATCCGATGAGCAAGATAATCGGTATTGCGAATCTGGCAACTTTTCTCATTTTATTGTTTCAGGCCAACTCGTAATTGACACGCAAAGTGTCTTCACGTGTCGTGTCCAATTAGTACGGGTTCATTTTAGGTCGTTTGTCATATTTGTAAAGACCTAGTTTCCCAGCACCTTTCCACTCCTTGCCCAAAAAACATCCTAGCGAGCTTATTTGAGCGCTAGAAACCTTCGAGACAGCCAGAACGATGGATTGTGGGCATAACGATTCCTATAGTCGAAATAATGCTCATAAGTGGTCGGCTGGATGATCTGGGGTGATTAGGAGCAATAAGGGTCAATGACTTCCTTAATCGGTTTATTCATGTGTATATGTAGCAAAAAGCCATCCATAAGCCCGTATTCGTTAGCTTACTGGCTGTATTCCATGCCATAGGCTATTGAATATAGCAATTGCACCATGCATCAAGACTGTATCCCTAAACGTGGATGCCGATTATCACCAAAGCCGACTGCTAGCTTTATGCAAGACTTTCCACGGGCGAGACGATGGGTATGCAAAAGTATGCAAGAGTAATGAGACGGGCAATCTGAACTTATAACCATGCATAGATAAGCCTTGTAAACATTGAACAATACGCTGATTAACTTGACCTAATTGGGCGGATTTGAATTGGAGCGGGCGACGGGAATCGAACCCGTGTGACCAGCTTGGAAGGCTGGAGCTTTACCATTAAGCAACACCCGCTTTAAATATCGATGGGGCATAATATATCGCGCCGGCATTTACAGTCAAGCATTCTGATTTGCGCCCATCCGACAGCGCATGACACATGCGCTGCTACATCTTCTTCATCTGTGTTTATCTGTGGGCGACTAAACTTCAACTTCTGCTTCTTGCTACAACTCCAGATTGGGCTCGGCGTCTATTTCCATATCAGGGCCGCACTTCAGTCCGCTACCGGCAGAGGCGACAGCTGCTATCATCGCAGCATTGTCCATGCAGTAACCCGGCTTTGCCAGCAGAACTTCCACTCCGCGCTTTGCCCCTAGTTCTATAAGCCTTGCCCTGAGCCGGCTGTTCAACGAAACTCCGCCAACCGCTGACAGCTTCTTCATGGAGCCCAATGCCTTATCAGCCCTGTCCACCAGAGGATCTACGATCGCCTCCTGATAGCTTGCCGCAACATCAGACAGCTGGTCAGGCATTAAAGGATTTGATTTGAGATAATACATCAGCGACGTCTTCAGTCCGCTATAACTGAAGCATAAGTCCGGGTCATACTCACTCAGCCGCCCTATGACCTTACGCTGTTTGCCGCGCGGAAATCTAAAGTAGTTTATCTTCCCCGTCTTGGCCACCTTGTCTATCACCGGCCCGCCCGGATAGCCAAGACCCAGAAGATTCGCCCCCTTGTCGAACGCTTCGCCAGCCGCATCGTCAATCGTCTGACCCAGTACCGTGTATTTCCCAAGGCCATCCACCCTGACAAGCAACGTATGCCCGCCCGACACGACAAGCGTGAGGAACGGCACGGATGCGTCAAAGTCCGGAGCGCCTTCGGTCAGGAATGCGGAATAAATATGGCCCTCAAGATGATTAACGCCAATAAGCGGCTTGCCCAACGAGATGGATAACGCCTTGGCCGCAGATATACCGACCAAAAGCGATGTCGCCAACCCTGGCCCGTAAGTCACGGCAATCGCATCCAACTGCGGCCATTTAAGCCCGGCTTTATCCATGGCTTCCTGAATGATGCCCGGCAGGTTTTCCACATGACTCCGTGATGCTATCTCTGGGACCACCCCGCCATATGGCCGGTGAAGTGCAACCTGACTGAAAATGATGCTGGAAAGCACCGTTCTGCCGTCAGCAACAACTGCCGCAGCCGTCTCATCGCATGAAGTTTCTATGCCAAGTACAATCATGATTCAAAAGATTAGAATTCAGAATCCAGAATCGCTTGTGAATAGCCCTTAAATCCTGACGCTTCCTGCCCATTCTGTATTCTGACTACTGACTACTGTCTCCTGTTTTATATACCTTCAATCCCTGCAGGAGGTCAAAAGCACGCTGTAACGGATAATCAACAACTGTGGCACATTCCTTCTTCTCAGCTTCATTCAGAGAACCCGGCTGGCTTTCCATCATGGCCTTCATCATAACCCTGCGCCATTCCTCCGGCGGAAGATAAGTCCTTATATCAGGGTCAATCCCTTTCTCATGTATCCTCAGACCTGACGGCGTGTAATAGTAAGCTGTGGTCAGCTTTATCGCAGTCTTCGGATTAGCGCTCATCGTAATGACATTCTGCACTGACCCTTTACCATACGTCGTCGCTCCAACAATTACCGCCCTTTTCTGATCTTTCAGCGCCCCTGCCACAATCTCCGCGGCACTTGCAGAGAAATTGTCGACCAGCACTGCCATTGGAATATCCACATATCTTTTATCGCCGACCGATTTCCTGACATCCGGCTTGGAGACATCCGGCCTGCCTTTTGTGGTCACAACTACCTTGTCTTTCTCTAAGAACAAAGAAGAGACCTTAACAGAGGAATCCAACAATCCGCCATGATTGCTTCTGAGATCCAGTATAATCGAATTCATCCCCTCTTTGTCCAGGCGCTCCAGTGCGCTCTTCAGCATATCAGCAGTATTCTCTGCAAATTGAGTCAACCGTACATACGCCGTACCGTCCTTTATGATCTTTGCGTCCTTGACCGTAGGGATATCGATTATCTCTCTGGTCAAAACAATATCAATCGGACTGCTTGTCCCCTGCTTAAGTATCGAGAGTTTTATTTTTGAACCCTTCTCGCCCCTCATCATCTTTACAGCCTCATCAAGCCGCATATCTTTCGTCTCTTTCCCTTCCAGCTCTAGAATCTTATCGCCTGACTGCAATCCTGCTTTGAAAGCAGGTGTACCTTCAAACGGCGAGATGATAATAAGCAGACCGTCGCGCATACCTATCTGGGCACCTATACCGGCATATTTCCCCGTAGTCTCCTCTTTCAGGTTACTTAGCGGAGACTCTTCCAAAAACGTGCTGTGCTCGTCTAGCGCTTGCAGCATCCCCTGTAAGGCCCCGGCAGTAATCTGGGCATAGTCCTCGTCCTCAACATAATACCGCTTAATCATCATCATCGCTTCGGTCAACAGCTCCATACTGGCATAGGCATCGGCCGGCGTATCCTTGCGTATCTGCAATCTGTTGGTTGTGGTGTTTGCATCACCGGCAAACACAGGACCGCACCAGCCCAGACAGCCCATAATGAACAGCAATGACAATTGTTTTTTCATAGGAGGAAAATCTAACCGATACCCATTCACGAAACCACCATTATTTCCTTTACCGTGAACCATAGTTCAGTTATCTTTGGCAATTGGATATGAACGATAAAACCACCAACGAGAGGCAGTCTTTTTCAGGTAGAACCGACTTCACATCGGCCATACCCTGCGCAAGACCAGAACTGCCGCTGAACACGAAACATGGGCCCCCTCTGTCAATATCCTCTTTCCCGCAGGCGATAGTACACGTTGATGCCGATGCATTCTTCACCTCGGTGGAGCAGTCCCTCAAGCCCCACCTGCGCGGCCTGCCAGTCGTCACAGGCCAGGAACGCGGAATAATCGCCTGTGCCAGCTATGAAGCCAAAGCGCTCGGCATCAAGCGCGGCATACCGCTATGGGAGGCGCGCAAGACCTGCCCTGCCCTCGTCGTCCTGCCCAGCGATTACGAGACCTACAGCCTCTTTTCAAAACGCATGTTCAACATAATGCGCCGCTATACTCCCGCCGTGGAGGAATATTCCATAGACGAGGCATTTCTGGATATCACCGGCATGCGGCGCATGTTCAGGTCATCATATTCAGATATCGTCCGCAAACTTCTTGCCGATGTAAACGCTGAACTCGGGATAACCGTATCGGCAGGACTGAGCATTTCAAAGAGTCTGGCCAAACTCGGCTCAAAGTTCAGGAAACCCGCAGGATTTACACCTTTGCCCGGCCGCGACATACACCTGTTCCTAGCCAACACTCCGCTGGAAAAAGTCTGGGGATTCGGCCCGAATTCAGTCAGCCTGCTTGAGAAGCACGGACTGAAGACCGCGCTGGACTTTGTCAGAATGCCTGAAGAACGGGCAGACAGGCTGTTGCATAAACCGGGCCGTGAGATCTGGCACGAACTGCGCGGCAATTCGATCTGGAAAGTCTGCGCAGAAGAAAAAACAAGCTATACTACAATTACCAGATCCCGCACATTCACGCCCGCCTCTACCGACAGACACCTCGTATATGCAGAACTGGTAAAGAACGCCGAACAGGCATTCGCAAAGGCTAGACGCTACAAACTCCGCGCAAAGACAATCAGCATCGCTTTGCGAAAGAATGATTTCCACACCATCGGACTTGAGGCAAAACTGAGCAGAGCAACTTCTGCAATCATTGAAGCAATGCCGTCAATCAAAAGCCTTTTCGATAGATTGTACAGTGAACAAACACCTTACCGGACTACTTTTGTAACAATCAGCGGACTCATGGACGACACCAGCAGGCAAATGGAGCTATTCGATCAGAACGTCAAGATCGAGAATATCCGGCAACTCACAGCGACTATCGACATGATAAACGACAGATTTGGTAAGCGCTCTATCTGCCTCGCTTCATCTCTACAGCTCCCCGAAAACACCAGAGCCGGCTATCCTGCGCGAATCAAGGAAGAAAAAATAAGAAAACTGCGTTTTTCCATCCCGACGCTGAATATCAAAGTATAAAGTGAATTGGCACCTGCTTGCACTGTGTAGAAACTACCGGCTCACACTGAGGGTTCTCCCTACCTTTCAATCTAAGGAGTTTATATTGATTGAGCAAACTAAAAAGACCTGAGCTTGACACAAGCTCAGCTACAGTGAGGAAAGCTGTTCTGTCTGTAGCGGCGAATGCTTGCCGGGCCGTAGTGTTTCGACGAAGGATGGTGTCATGCGCCGGCGGAAAAGACCTGGTATTTTTGACAGAACTAATCCTGATGGAGCCTGGCCAGGGCGGATCTGAAGAGCATTGATAGGCCAGTGGTTTCATTTGTTGGGAGGTAGTCGGACATTGCTTTAATAATATCTTTGTCGGGGAGAATGGATACTTCTGCGCGTAGAAAATCATAGAACTCGTTAATTGTCGTTCCCTGGAAATAGTCCGCCTTTCGTACCAATGGCGAGTAGCTGGGTTTTTTTAACCGTTCCTTAAGTGTTGCTGAGTCGGGCTTGATGCTCATTTGCAGAAAGAACCAGATGTCATAAATATCCCTGACAAGCCGCCGTTCGTTCCAGGCAGCCATTTTGTTTGCAAGCGCTACCGAATAATCAACAACGTGAATGATTCGCTTGGGTAAATTGAATTGCGAGGAGAACAGAGCGGTTGATATTGTTGACGTCCTTACGTCCATGGCGACTTTAGCTTTTATCTGAATCGTGGCCCCGTTTGCAATTAAAACGACGCGGAGGCATTTTGAATTGAGGGAGTGTTTAACCTCGGCTCCGGGAAGTGACTTCAGGCATTCAACCACTTCCTTTACGATGTCTTTCTTTGATTTGTAGGGGATAAACACGTAGTCCAGATCGTTGGTCAGTCGTTGTGATCCGAGAACACGAAGGACCATGCCGCCACGCAGCACCGCCTGTCGATCGAATCTGCGTGCAAACAGATCCAGTACTTTGGCCAGCAGTTCCTGTCGTGGGTCGGTCACTTGCGCCTCCATATCTGGTTAAAAAAAGTTACAAACCGCTTTTCGTATTTTTTCAGGTAGCCGGCAATGATATTAAAATCCAGGTCATGGGTGTTGATATCTTCTGCCGGATCAAAGGAGAAGCGCTTGCCTTTATAGAAGAAGTAGCATACATCGAGAAATGCCTTCTCGGGTGTTGCGACGCGGATTCCGTTGAGTAAACTGAACCCGAAAAAAAGGCGTGGATCAATGCTGAGATGCTCAATGGTCCCCAGCGCACACTTATAAGTGCGGGGGCGTCCTGTCTTGACGGCCTGGACTCTATGTGCAGGAATGGACCCAATAATAGCATTTTGAGCAAGAATGGTTCCCGTGGAGATGTAAGAGTTGGGGGCAATCTTGTTGCTTATGTGCGTCAGGGAGGCGTCCGGTGTTGAGTAAATGCCTTGTTTAATCTTTATCAGCGTGCCTGTTTCGACAAGTCGGGCAAGTTGCCTGTAACAGGTAGCATTTGATTGCTCATCCAGCAAAACCTTGAGATCGGATATGGCGAAAACGCCATCTAGGTCCCGCGCCCACTGCTGAACAGCCTTGTACTGATTTATATCCATGTACAAGAAGTATCATAATGAGATAAGCTGTCAATGCAGGTGTGCGTCAAGACAGCAATTACTCCTTGCCTTGGCAATCTTTGATATTGGCGCACTTGGCGCGATGCTCTGATTTTTCTTGTTTCAGGTCAGCAAAGAGTCCGGTGCGGGCCAGTCTTCACCAAAAGGCTTCGCCGTGGCACGCACCGAAACTACATTCCAGATTTTGTACATTATGTCCTCTGATTCTGTAAGAACCTCTTTGATTCTATGCCACTGAAAGTGACGAGGAACCGGCGAAACCACGCCCCACCCTAAGAATACAGCCTTAACTATCAGATTTTGCTGAGCTTATAATAATCTCTGATTGCCGAAATCAGCTTTCCCGGCAAGATGGAACCACCCACCGTTTGTCGGATCGCATTCCGGATGGACTCCCAGTCGGGGTGATCAACGGGATGAAGATTCAAAAACGCAGTGACATCATCGGCGAGTTCCTCGGGCAGGGTAACGTTCTGGTCGTCGGGCAGGAGCACAGCGAGCCGGAAGACATCATATCGGTGCTTCTTGATGTCCCTCTCGTCAACCTTTTCCCCGGTTGCCTTGCGGGCGGTCAGGTCTAGCCACGCCCGAGCCTTAAGCGGGATCAATGCTCCCGCGTCGGCAACCATAATGCCCAGAGACTCACGACAATGTTCTATCAGGAAGCTGTAATAGCTGTCATGGAGCAGAATCGCCGACAGACTTTGGGCATCCTCCATCCGTATTGGAATGATGCGTTGTGCGGAATCTTTATCCAAACCGGGGTTATAACGACAAAAAAGCTCTACCTTGAAGGGGAAACCCTCCGCCAAGGGCTTCTCGAAGCGGTAGAGGACAGGTGATTCTCCCTCGCTACGGTTCTGAATCTGGTACTGACCGTCTCGTATCAAGGTCCAGAAACGCGAGACGAAGGCGGGGTTGATCTTTTCGAGGATCAGTACCACGTCGAGATCCTTGGTGGCGCGGAACAAAAGGTTCTGTTCCGTGAACCACATGTCGCAAGCAGTGCCGCCGATCAGCACGAAGACGTCGCGGTGCCCTGAAAGATATTCAATGAACTTATCCAGCCCTTTTACCGCCATGGCAACGCCTCCATCATATCAGCAAGCTCCGCTTGTACTCGTTCATCCGGGCTGGTCCGGAGACTCAAAAACAGGGACAGCGGATCGACATCGGGACCATCAGAGAGCAGGGCCGGATCGTACCGCCACGCCTCGACTTCGGCGTTAGCCTCATAACGATCCACACAACAGTTCAGTTGTCCGTTTTCCAGCCCCATCCGGCTGTGCTTTTCCGGCATCGCAAAAACCGGAACCGAATTCTCAGCGAGCTGACTTCGTTGAGCCAAGGCGGAAATGCCCGCCCGCTTTACACCTTCAACGGGACACGTCCACCTGACAAACAGAGTTTTCGATACTGGGGATCGCAACAAAGGCAAGGCCGATTCCCACAGCCCGAATGCGGCCCCTTTGAAATGAATCCGTTGTTCCTTACCCTTGCGAGAGGTCTCGCAAAGATTGTTCTGTTCCAGTTCGGATGTCGCATTCGACATCGAGGCCCTGCAAAATCCCAACCTTGCGGACAGTTCCTTCGCGGAAAGTTCTTCCAGTCCGCCTCGCTGCACTTGCAACAACAGCAACACCTGAGCTGGCGGGGAGAGCGGCTTGCCGGGGCCGGACGCAAAGGTTGCGAAATTCTCCGTCAGCAGCGTGATAGACTCCGGAAGAAATATTTGCGTGTCCGGAATCAGGAAAGGAACCCCCTGCCCGATCATGCGATTTCGCATGGTCGCGGAAAGACTGGGCAAGACGATAGCGACATTCACCTCCCGGGTCGCCTGTTTCATTTGCTGCCAGTGCTGTCGATATTCAGTAGGGGTCCCCGCGTCCCAGCCATCTTCCTCAATTGCAAGAAGCCAGTTTCGTCCAAACACCCTTGAGGAGAACACGGAGAAACGTTCTCGCAGATACAACGGCAATGAGGGGATGGATCGGGGAACAAAGGGTCCCATGCGCTCATCAAGCTTGGCGAGATAACCTTCCACTCTATTCCTTAATTGTTTCATGTTGCATTTATATCCATTGCACGATTCATAGTCAATATAAATCGGACAGCTTTTGTAAATCGTAATATAATCAGGAGCGTGTGACCACCGGAACTACATCCCAGATTATGAACAAGCAGTTTAATCAGGAAAGCAGAACACTTAGTCGCCACCCTTAGTCGGTTACACTTAGCCCACCTGCAACGCTATGCGTAGCATTGCGGGCAGGTCCAATTGCTTAGTCGTCGATCAACAGGCAGCCGTTAGCGAC
>CAMCYG010000017.1 GCA_945883775.1 Victivallis vadensis | reverse complement strand
CGCTTTGTTCGATTGATGAGAGCAGCTTTGCCCAGTTTGTGAATGTGGTCAATGGTTTTGCATGAAGCCAGAAGCAATGCCTCATTGCGGTTGATGCGCTTTCCGGCGGCGGCTTTTGCAAGTATGGCATCGAGGGAAGTCTTCATTAGTGTTACTATCCGTCAATTTCAGGCTTTTTAGCGCAGAATCGCCGATCAGGGGATCGGCTCCTACCTCCGGATGTAGGAGCCGCAACACTTTGCGACGATTTTCGGTATCGGCCATTGGTTGCGCTAGGGTTCATCGGCGGTTGATATTCTTTTCTGTCTTGGGTTGTAAGCATCAGTCGCATCCAGTTATTCCCAGAGATCCCCACTTCTTGTCAACTGTCGCAACGGTCGCGGGATCAAATTCTACCGGTTTCCTGTAATTGGTTTTCCATCTGGCGTCGATAGCTATGGGGAATTGGAAGATCATCCGGTTTCCGTCAAGTGTCCTGCCTGCGGGATGAATGTCGACTAGCGGATCGAAGCGAGTGAACCAGCCCCAGAGAGTCATCATCGTGCTGTCAATATCCACGTCATCGGATACAAGCACATGGAAAAGGTATGTTGCGGCGGCTTGATTGTTGCGCAATGCAGATATGACCTTGTCGCGATCGCCTGCGGCCTTGACTTGTACTATGAGGAACGCTTCGCCCAGAGTTGTGATGCCTGCCACATCAGGGTGGACTTCAGCCTTATTTGGCGGTGGAAGAGGGGGACTGGTACGTAGGGGTTTATCGCGCCTGGTGGCTAGCAGGATAAGGCGGCTGCCAGTGTTCATTGCGGGCCCTGTGAAGTCCAAGGTGTCCTGTGCGGTCGGTGCTATAAGGTGTATCCCGTCAGCGGGATCAAGATTCTGCCATATACTGCGGCTGACTTTGCGGAAGTCTCTGACGTTGTCGACGTCGCCGTTGGTGACGATCAGGATTTTGGTGAGCGAGAGTTGGCCCTGACCGAGTATAGCGAAAGCCTGTTTTAGAGCTTCATGCGGGTAGCGTTCGTTCACTGAGGCAACTGCAAGAGGATGGAAGCCTGTTTCGGGATAAGCCCAGAGGTCCCTTATGCCGGGATGTATCAGCCTGAGTATCGGCAATGTCATTTCCTGAAGAGCGCACCCGATGAAGAAGTCTTCCTGCGGCGGCTTTCCGACCACAGTTGCAGGAAATATCGCATTGTGTCGGCAGAGGACGCGATCGACCTTGAAAACCGGGAAATCGCCGGAATGTGAGTAGTGACCCAGGTGATCCCCGAACGGGCCTTCTCTGCGCATGTTGCCGGGAGATACGGTTCCTTCCATGACAAACTCCGCGCGGGCCGGGATCTTATGACCGGTGGTTTTGCGCGTGACCATTTCCAGTGGCCTTCCCATTATGAGCGCAGCCAATATTCGCTCGTCTACACCTTCCGGGAGCGGGGCAATGGCCGCCATTGTAAGCGCTGGTGGCCCGCCCAGAATTACGCTGACAGGCAGTGGCTTGTTTAGCTTGCAGGACTTGTTGAAGTGGAAGCCGCCGCCTTTCTCGATCTGCCAGTGCATGCCAGTGTGGGCTGAGTCAAATCTTTGCAGACGGTATATACCAAGATTACCTGTTCCGCTTTCCGGGTCGCAGGTATGTACCAGCGGCAGGGTGAAGAATGGTCCACCGTCTAGCGGCCAGCAAGTCAGGCAGGGCAGTTTGTCTAGCGAGGGCGGATCTTGCAGTTCGTCAAGAATGGGGCCTGATGATACCTCTTTGAGTCTAGCTTTGAGAAGGCGTGCTATCTTTGATCGGCCTTTCCAGGCTTTTCCGGGAGTTGGTGGAATAAAATCAGTGGCTATGCTTGCCAGGAGCTCTCCGATTTCCGCGGCTTGATTGTTAAATACCATGTTTACCCGGTCCTGTGTTCCGAAGAGATTGGTGACAAGTCTGGTCTTGCTGCCCTTGACATTCTCGAAAAGCAGGGCCGGTCCTTTCTGGGCAAGCACGCGATGCTGAATGACTGTTACTTCGAGGTTGGGGTCGACTTCTTCTTTGATGCGGACAAGTTTACCGGCGAATTCTAGATCATGTATAAAGCTTTGTAAGTCGGGAAAACTCAACGGACATCCTCCCATGTCTGCGCGATCTTGCCGCCCAACAGTGACAGGATCCTGTCCGTATATACGTCGAGTACTTTTGCGAGTGATATTTTTCCAGGGTCACTTTCTTTCAGCATGTAATAGGGCGGACTGAGAGGCATGATGATTCCACCGGCCTCTGTGATGGTCACGGCATTCTTAAGATCGATGAGCGACAGCGGTGCTTCCCTGAGGCAGATAATCAGCGGCCGGCGCTCTTTCATTTGGCAGTGGGCAGCGCGTGTGATGAGTGTTGAGCAGATTCCGGACGCTATTTCGCCCAGTGTGTTGCAGGAGCAGGGGAGAATGACCATTCCAACCGTAGGTACGGATCCTGATGATATTGGCGCTTCGAGATCTTCATCGTCGAATACTTTGGCGGCCTTCTTTGCAATGATGTCGAAAGGGCCGCATTCGCGTTCGTAAACCGACTTGCCCCATTTGCTGGCAACTAGCGCCACCGGCCATGGCGATTTCTCGATGAGTATTTTTGTCGCCACCGCTCCGGTGGCACCGGTCAAAGCAATAATAAGATCAGCCATAAAACTCCCGTTGACGGCTATCAGCCGTCAGAAAAATACGATTAGCGAACCTGCTATTCCTGCAACTGCCGACAGAGGGAAGAATCTGACTGGCAGTGGTATACACGGTATATAAGACATAAACAGAGCAATGCCGCAACAGGTAATTGGAGCCCAGACAAGTGTGCCTGATGCGGAAATGAGAGCAAAAGCTATTAGCATCAAGAAAGCTATAATATGTGTTATAGCCGCAACGACTTGCGAAATGGTACTGCCAAACCTGCCGGGAATGCTGTGGACTCCGAATTTTCTGTCGAAGTCAATGTCTTGAAGGGCGTAGATGATGTCATATCCGCTTATCCAGAAGAACGTGAAGCCGCTGAGCAAGATAATTTCAGGGGTTACGGCAATGCTGGTTTTGACGGCCACGTGCGCTGCAAGTGGCGCCATTCCAAGGACAATGCCAATGCCGTAATGACAAAGCCATGTGAATCGTTTAAGAAGCGAGTAGATGATTAGAAAGAAAGCGGGTACGGGCGAAAGGATGAGGATTAGAGGCCCGAGCATCGCGCAGGATGCCAAGTATACCACCAGGCCGATCGTCGCAATGAGAATAGCCTTTTGAAGAGACATACTGCCGCTTGGAAGTTCTCTGCTTTTGGTTCTATCGTTGAGTGCGTCGATCTTGCGGTCCAGAATCCGGTTCATTGCCATGCCAAGTACGCGACCTCCGGTCGCAGCTAATGCCACTAATACCAGCGTTCGCAGTTCGGGAATATGGCGATTTGCGCCAAGATATGCGCCCGCAAAGACTATGGGCAGGCTGAATATCGTGTGTTCGAATTTTGTGAAACGGTATAATGTGCGGAATATGTTCATGTTGTATTATTCTGCGCAGTCGATGCGGTTTGCTCTATTTTCTGGAATTATGTTACGGAAAGGCCTTCCGCCTATGCCAAGAGGCTCCGGCGAGACGTGCTGGCCGATCCGTTTTCATCCGTGCTTTAATTCCTTCCATAATGTTTCTGCTATGATGGCTGATGCTATATCCAGATTATCGCAGAGAGTCTTCCGGTCTTCTTCGCCTGCGAAATCGCTTACGCCTTTTATGGCGCGAAATGGGATGTCTTTCTCTCGGCATGCCTGCGCAATATAAGCTCCTTCCATATCTACAAGATCGGCGATGGCGGCGATTTCTCTCCTTCGCTTCGAGTCGAATACCGGCTCTTCAACGGTAGCCAGCGAGGCGGGGGAGAGATGCATAAATAGATCGGAGTCGATCTGATGTGTGCCGGAATTCTTGTCCCAGGCCAATGTGCTGGTAATCCTGAAGACGTCTCCTGCCTTTCTTCCTCCACTGAGCGCGCCTGCGATACCGGCGTTGATTACTGAATCGATTTGATGTTCGCCGAGTATGCAGCGGGTGTTATTGAGTGCGTCATGCGGTCCCATGCCGCATATGCAGACCACAATCTGTTTGCCAGGTCGCAGGTCGAAGACTGTTTTGTCACAGCTTGCAGGTGTGTCAAGACCTGCTCTCTGTAGAAACGGCTGAGCTTCTCTGTTTGTGGCAAATATTAAAGCGATCATTGTCTTATTCCTGCCTGAGCGGCGATTTCTTGTAGTTTGGCTATAGCCAGCATGCCGGATGCGCCTAGGTCCATTGTGAACTCATTTACAAATGTCTTTATGTGTTTCTCGATTACGGCAGGACTTGTTTCTATCGCCATTTGCTTGATGTATGGCATGGCCGATGCAGGTTCGGCGCGGGCTAAGGTCAGGCTGGCCCTTATGGCATTCTCAATATAAGCATCCAATTCCAGCGGCATATCGTTTCTTACTGCGATAGCACCCAGCGGGATCGGTGTGTTTGTGGTTTTTTCCCACCATTCACCGAGGTCGCATACTTTGTGAAAGCCCTCTTTCTCATACAAAAAGCGGCTTTCATGGATTACTACTCCGCAGTCAGCATGCCCGGCGGCTATTTCACTGAAAATCCTATCGTAGGATGAGAAAACCCTCTGGCTTGCCGTTGGGCAATAGAGCTGGAAGAGAAGATGTGCGGTTGTGTGTTCCCCGGGCAGGACGGTGCGAAGACCGGAAAGGTCTTCCGGTTTTATTTTTCTGCGAGATACGAGCACAGGTCCACAGCCGTAGCCAAGGGCATTTCCGGCCTTCAGTAGGCGGTATCTGCCAGAAACAAGCAACCAGGTATGGAAGGACATTTTGGATATCTCGTATTTGCCGGCTAAGGCCAAAGTGTTGAGCTCCTCGATGTCGTGGTGATGCACCTTTATGCCATATCCTTCGATAGAAACCTGCTTTGCTGCAAGGCCGTAGAAGGTGAACGTGTCGTTGGGGCAGGGCGAGTATGCAAAGTTCAATGCCGTTTGAGTGCTGATACGAAACCCCTTTCTTTGTTGACGGTTCAGGCCTGATCCGCGAGGGATATCTGGTCGGCAAAGACTTCCGGCGCTATGGCATGCAGTTTTCGGAGCATAATTGAGCATGCCTCGCGTATCTCCCATTGAGCATGCTTGCTGCAGCGCATCTGGAAGATGTGGCGGAATTCTCTGAAGTTTGCGCTTATCATTATTTCGGATTCGCAGGCATTGGGCAGAACGAAACGGGCATCCTCGTTTCTTAATCCCTTCTTTTTCCATTTGATGTACATCTGTTTAATGGATTCCATGTCGTTCTTGAATTCGGCTATATCTTCCTGTTTCACAGATGGAGGCATGACGTATTCAAAGTTGTTCTCGGTGACATACCGCTGGCTTTTCTGGCATACGGCCATCATGCGGTGTCGTACGAGCTGGTGTGTCATGGCGCGGGATACACCTGAGATCATGAAAGTTGCGTAGGAATGCTCGAACGGTGTCAGATGTCCCATTGATATCAACTTGGGCAGGAATGCCTTACAGCTGTCGTCTGCGATAAGGGCCCCGCTTTGGTAGCAGGTCCTTGCGGCGCGTTCGATTACTTTCTCTGCGTCAGGGGTGACGGAAACCAGCTCTATTTGCATTTGCTTTTACCTAAAGGTCAGAAAGACCTTGTCCTTGTTTTCGATTTTTATGCCGGATATATCCTTGGCAAGTTTTTGCCAGGCTTCCTTATATTTGTTTTCATCGGACAGCTGTTCGAGAAGGTCCATGCCGGCGGGGTGAGCTAATATATTGTCCATATTCACGTCTGCCATTGTAATTCTATTTTTGAACCTGCTATTGGGTGATGCTGAAATGTATGTGGCATCAGAGTCGGTTAGTTGGCCGGATACCTCAACAAATATGCTTATCTTCATGCCTGCAAGCAGGGGTTTCATCATCTGCTGCATCATTGCCTTTGCGGTTGGGTCATTGGCTGTCTTGCTGTTATTGGGGCGACGTATCTTGTCATGCGGTATGGTTATGGACAATGTCGGGTTTACTCCTTTTGTGAACTGGAAAGGCGACACCTCTTTTGCCGATGGGACAGCCCCGGCGGTGGTGTCCGGTGTCAAGCTGACTTTAAGCTTGTTGATGTCCTTGAAGGCGAACATCGCTTCTGAGCCTTCTTCGCCGCTCTCTTTTTTCAGTTTCCTCGCCTTTACGAACGTTACACCTTCTCCCATGTTTGCTGCGGCTTGGATAAATTCATTGGAAGTCAGGTTTATGTTGGGCATGTTTGCGGCGCCATTCTGGCCTTGCGCCATAGCAGCCACGGCCATTAAGCCCTCTGCCTGTTGGGATATAAATGTCCGTTGGAGAATCTGGCCTGCTCCGTCTTTCCTTACTGTTATCAGCGTCGTAGACTCAAAGCATCCGGTGAAAAGCAATGCGGAACAAGCGGAAAGAATCAATATTTTAAGCATAGCAAAGCTCCTGTATTTAAATCACGCGACACATAATATCAGCCCTTTTGCGGTAATACAACAAGAGTGTGACGCACCGGGCGGGGCGCGTTGCAGCTCTGCCGGATATATACCCCTGCCGGTTTGTCCGGCAGGTGAATAAGACTGTTGGCATCATTAATTCAACCGTTCAGGTTGAATAGCCAACAGTCTTATTCACCTGCGATACGAGATCGCAGGGGTCCCGGCAGAGCTGCAAAGTAGGAGCGAGATGAGGGAAAGTTATTGCCACTAGATTTATTAATCTGTATATCTGCCATATGCGAGAGAAGTTGAAATCATTACTGGTTGCTGTGTTGGTTTTGTCGTCATGCGTGGATGGTCTGTTTGCTGCCGATATTCTGCTGGTGCAGGGGACATCATCGACCCAGCAGAAAGATAGGGAATATTCCAAATCGCTAGCGGATTACATGGAGCGCTGGCTGGCTGATACCGGGCAGTCATTCAAAAGGACGGATGATGATAAATTAGCCAAGGAGATTGGCCGGAGTACCAAGCTTCTCATACTGCCTTATAATCCTGTTCTGACCGAGCCGGAATATAATGCCGTAAAGGCATTTGTCGGTCGAGGCGGCAAGCTCTTCGTGTTCTACTCAGCTGATGCGCGGCTTGCAGAGCTCATGGGGTTTAAGCTCGGACCTTATTTGTCTTCGACTAAAGAAGGGCGCTGGTCCGTCATCCACTTCAATCAGAATGCGCCGGCGAACATTCCTGCTCAGATCAGGCAGGAGTCACGTAACATCAGGACTGTTCTGCCGTTTGCATCTGACGCGCGGCTTATTGCTGTTTGGAAGGGGCGTGACGCTGATGCAGGCAATACAGCGCTGGTCATGTCTGGGCAAGGTGTTTGGATGAGTCACGTGCTGATGGCTGCCAGCGATGTCAGCAACAAGAAGCTGATGCTTGTCGCGCTGATTGCGCAATACATTCCCGATGCCTGGCGCAATGCTGCAGATAAGTACATGCGTGACTATTACGTAATCGAGAACGACCGGAGTTTCAAAAAGACCATCGACCGCCTTGATAAGTTGGCTGTGAAATCAGGCCGGACCAAGGAGTTGGAGGCGCAAAAACCTGATATTGTGAAAGCTAAGGGTGAGGTGGAGAGCCTTTATGCAGCCGGCAGATATCCGGAAGCAGTCAGTCAGTGTATCATGGCTCGCGGACTTATAGTCCGTGCCTATGTCGCGGCGCACAAGGTCATAAAGGCCGATGTGGTTGGCGTCTGGGACCATTCGGGTATAGGTTTGTATGATGGAGATTGGGACCGGACCTGTGCCATGCTAAAGAAGTACGGGATTACTGATGTCTTTTCCAACATGGCAATGCCAGGTAAAGTCCGTTATAACACGACTTCGGTTTACAAGTCAGACGAATATGCAGTTTACGGTGATCAGTTGAACAGGGCAATGTCCGCTTGCAGGAAGAACGACATAAGATTCCACCTGTGGATGGTTTGCTGGAATGCCGGCAGTTCATCCAAAGAATTTCTTGCCGAGATGAAGGCGGCTGGGCGTCTTCAAAGGAATGCGCAGGGAGGAGTGATCAACTGGTTATGTCCGTCTTCGACTCAGAATGTACAAATGCTGAAAGATATGGTCAGGGAGGTGGTCAAGAAGTACGATATTGACGGCCTGCAACTGGATTATATCCGCTATCCGAATCCTTCAAGCTGTTACTGTGAGAACTGCAGGAAGGCATTTGAGCAATATTCCGGAAATAAAATGCCTGACTGGCCGAGATGTGTGACAGAGGGCGTCTGGGATAAGAAGAAGAAGTTTTATGAATGGCGCACGACCCAGATCACAGGATTCGTTCGTGACGTAAATGCGATTGTAAGACAGAACAGGCCGAGTGTGAAGCTGTCTGCGGCAGTATATGGCAAGTATCCCAGCTGTCTATTGAGCGTATCACAGGACTGGGTTCGCTGGCTCAGCGGCGGTCTGCTTGATTTTGTCTGCCCTATGAATTACACGGACGATATTAACATGTTGAGAGAGTTGATAGGTTTTCAGTACTCCCTGCCTAATGCTGCCAACCGTATCTATTCGGGGATAGGTGTGACAGCCAAGGAGAGTCGGCATGATGTCATACAGGTGATTGATCAGATTAACCTGCTCGCTGAGCATGGCTCGAAAGGTTATGTTCTCTTTGATCTTAATCAGGAACTTGAGAAGGAGATTCTTCCTTGTTTGGGCGCCTGGCACGGCAAGATCGACATGTCATCATCTGCGAAATAAAATATTTACCTGACTACCGCAATCAGGTAATCTCTCTCAGATTCATTTATAACTTATCAGGGAGAACTGATGTCCGATAAAAGCAAGGGTAAACCGATATACAAGCGCATACTGCTCAAGCTCAGCGGGGAAGTGCTCCGCAACAAAGAAAAGGGATTAAGCATCGATCCGGATATACTTTCTGCAATGGCGGACAGGATAAAGAAAGTCTATGAAATGGGTGTGGATATTGCCTTGGTGATCGGCGGCGGTAACATATTCAGGGGGACGACGGCTGCAGATAAGGGTATTGACCGGACCAGCGGCGATTATATGGGAATGCTTGCTACCGTGATAAATGGAATAGCCCTGCAGAATGCACTGGAGAAGGTGGGTCTGGCGACAAGAGTCCAGTCAGCCTTAGAGATGCAGAAGATTGCCGAACCATTCATTCTGCGCAGAGCCCTGCGCCATTTCGACAAGAAAAGGATACTTATATTCGCGGGAGGCACAGGTAACCCGTATTTCAGTACCGATACAGCTGCGGCATTGCGGGCGAGCGAAATAGGCGCGGACGTGTTGCTCAAGGCGACTAAGGTGGATGGAGTATATTCCGCCGATCCCATGAAGTTCTCTGATGCGACTAAATACAGCAAGCTGAAGTATAAGGATGCGTTGGTGAAATCGCTAAAGGTAATGGATGCGGCTGCCTTTTCTCTTTGCATGGAGAATAAGATTCCAATAGTGGTTTTTAACTTTTTTGACAAGACAAGTCTTGAGAGCATAGTTTTGGGTAAAGAGGTCGGGACTTTGGTTAGTGAATAATCAAATCGAGGGGGTATAAATGGATAACGCTGGTTCTATTCTATTGGATGCGGAAGATAAAATGAATAAGTCGATGCAGTTTTTGCATGAGCAGTTTACTGGCATAAGGACCGGAAAAGCCTCGCCTGCGCTGGTTGAGAATGTCAAGGTGATGTATTACGGAAATCCCACACGGCTTAAGGAGATCGCCGGTATATCGACCCCGGAAGCGCGGCTTATAGTCATCAATGCCTATGATCCCTCTGCTTTGGGCGAGATAGAGAAAGCTATTCTGGCGGCGAACCTTGGCGTTACCCCGATGAATGACGGACGTGTCATCAGAGTTCCGATACCTGAGTTGACGCAGGAGCGCAGGACCGAGATGTCAAAACTTGCCAAAAGGATGGCTGAGGAGGCCAGGGTGGCGGTTCGCAATGTCAGGCGTGATGCGAATGAGCATGTAAAGGTGCTGCAGAAGAATAGTAAGATATCCGAGGATGAACGTGATGAGACGCTCAAGAAGATACAGAAAGATACCGATGACTGCATCGTTAAGGTAGACAATCTTCTCAAGGGCAAAGAGAAGGAAATCATGTCTGTGTGATGGGCGTTGAGTATTGACTATTTGAGCCGATGTCGGTAATTTGATCGAATTTGGAGAGATATAATATGGCAGATGATACAAATGGATCCGGGCCCGCATTGCCTCCCAAATTAGATTTGCGCAAAAGCGGTATTTTAAAGGACAAAATGCCGCAGGCCTCCATCGCTCCGGTTCAGCCGGAATCGTCGGCAAAGGAAGTGGCTGCTGCAGCGGCGCCTTCTTTTAGGCCTGTGGATGTGCCCCTAACCGCAATTAGGCCGATTCCTGCGGCGCCGACAGGTGCACTGCCAAGACCCGCATCACCAGCTTCGGCACCGGCCGGTGCTAGTGTTGCCGCTCCTGTTGCGGGAGGTATTAGACCTGCAATGTCTCGTCCTGTCGTTCCTGCAGCGCCCTTCATGCCCGTATCACCAGGGGGGGCTACCGTTACGCCGGTCAGGCCTCCTATGCCTGGTATGCTGGGTGGGGTAAGGCCAGCAGGAGTGCTAACTGCTCAGCGGCCTGGGATAGTGCCAGCGGCTGTGACATCAGCGAAGGCCACGCCTACAGCCAAGATTCCAGGAGCGGCCGTTCCTGCACCTTCGACAATCCGAATTACTCGTCCTATGCTTAAGGTAGAAACCCCGGCTCCTGTTGAAGAGGCTTCTGCTCCTGCAGCTGTTACAGATAAGCCGGCTAATGATGAGTCAACTGTTGAGGCCTCATCCAGAACCGTCATGATCAATATGATTCCGGACGAACCTGACGTCGCAAAGACGAAGGCGCCGGCGGCAGAACAATCGACTATCAAGCTTGTCAGGAAAACCTTGCCCGGTCTGGCGAAGCCTGTTCAGTCGGGAGTGCCGACAGCAGTTCCAGCCAAGAAGGAGACATCGAAGATTTCGCTGGAACAGGCAGTGCCTTCTGCAGGGCCGGTGAATGCAGTTCCCGATGGCAAAGCCACTGGTTTGCCGTTGATGAAGAAACCGATGATGAACATGTCGACTGTAAGCAATGCGCTGAGTAATGCGCAATCGCAAGAAGCTATATTGACGGATAAAAGAAAGACTTCAAGAATATCGCTCGAAGCCGTCTTGGCCGCTGAAACCTCGGAGGTAAAGAAGAATCCATCCGCTCCCACTACAATACGTTTGAAGAAGCCCACGGATTCGGCAGGTATAAAGATAGGCGCGGCAGCAACGCCACCTGAGGTTGCTTCATCGACGGTCGCATTAAGTCAGACTGCCAAACTGGATGAAGCTGCGGAAAGCTCGCCGACAGCAACCAGGAAAAAGACAATAAAGATAAAGAAGCCTGGTGGTGGCACTTCGTTAGATTTCGGCGGGTCGGAGTCCGATAAAGGCGTGTCGGGTTTGGGCGGACCAGCTCACATTTCCCATGGAACACCGGTTGTCACAGAAAAAGAAGGCAAGGGCAGCAAGATATTTTCCGTGATTTCGCTAGTTTTGACTTCTGCGGCAATTGTCGTGACGATTGTCACAATATTTATATTCAATTCGCAATTGGCAGGACTTAATTACTGAAGGAGATAGCATGTCCAACCCTAAAATAGTGCAGATAAATGCAGAGAACTGGAAGAGTGCGGTAATGGATTCCCAATTGCCGGTGCTCGTGGACTTCTGGGCGGAGTGGTGCGGGCCTTGCAAGGTGATCGCGCCGATACTGGACGAAGTGGCTGATGAGGTCGATGGTAAGCTCAAAATAGCCAAGGTGGATATCGATAACAACCAGCGACTGGCGGCGGATTTTGGAATCCGGTCAATCCCAACTCTTCTTGTAATAAAAGGCGGCGTGGTGCAGGAACAGATGGTCGGAGCAATGAACAAAGCCGCCTTGAAGTCGAAGTTAGCTGCATATATGTGATGTTTCCTGTTCTTTCCTGAACCGATGTTGAGTGCAGAGGAAAGCAAGATTACTTGCCTGGGCAGATTTACGTCTCTTCAGAATGCGGTGCGAGTCATATATTTGACACTCTTAACAATACAACCAGTGAGCCTGTAATGGCGCCGCTGGCAACATGCAAATTGATAGCGTAATTAATTATGAATACTCAGATCCAGAGCGCGCGTGCCGGAGAACTTACGAAGCAGGCTATAGCTGCTGCAATGAAGGAGAAGGTCAAGCCTGAGACGGTCCGGGAGAATGTTGCAAAGGGTCTTGCTGTAATACCTGCCAACATCAGGCATGAGAATCTGCTGCCTGTTGTCGTAGGCAGGATGTTTACAACAAAGGTAAATGCAAATATCGGGCGGTCGGCGGATTGTTCATCATTTGCAAATGAGCTTAAGAAGCTGGACGTGGCCGTCAAAGCTGGTGCTGACTTTGTTATGGATTTGAGTGTTGGCGCTGATGTTACCAGCATCCGGCGAAGACTGCTCAAGCACTCGCCTTTGCCGTTTGGAACGGTTCCAGTCTATGAGGCTTTTGCCAGGGCTAATGGGAAGATTGATAAGCTTGACCGTAAGCTTATTCTCGATGTCATAAGACAGCAGGCTGAGGAGGGCGTCGACTTTATGACCATACATGCAGGCTTGCTGCGGGCCCATCTGGAACCAGCACTTAAGAGACTGCTAGGTATTGTAAGCAGGGGTGGGACTGTTATCGCTTCGTGGATGGATCATTTTAGAAGGGAAAACCCGTTCTACGAGAGTTTCGATGAGATCCTCGATGTTTGTCTTCAGTATGATGTCACGGTCTCGCTCGGTGACGGTTTGAGACCTGGATGCCTCGCTGATGCGAGCGACCAGGCCCAGTTTGCCGAGCTTGATGTCCTTGGTGGGCTGGTGAAAAGGTGTCGCGCCGCCGGCGTCCAGGTTATGGTGGAAGGACCTGGGCATGTGCCATTCAATCAGATACAGGCTAATATGGAGAGAGAGCAGAAGGTCTGTCATGATGCGCCGTTTTATGTTTTGGGTCCGGTTGTGACCGATATTGCTCCTGGATATGATCATATAACTTCAGCCATAGGGGCTACCGCCGCAGCTTATCACGGTGCGGCGCTCCTCTGCTATGTAACTCCTGCGGAGCATCTGTCTCTTCCGACGGTGGAAGATGTAAAGCAGGGAATCGTTGCATACAGGATTGCGGCGCATGCTGCTGACGTGGCAAAGGGTTTGCCGGGAGCGCGTGATATCGATGATGCAATGTCGCTCGCCCGCCGTGAATTTGACTGGGAAAAGCAGTTCAAGTTAGCGCTGGACGGGGATACTGCGAGGAAGCGTTATGTGAAAGGGCGTGGAGTAAAGAAGGCCGATAAGGATTTCTGTTCCATGTGCGGCAAGGATTTCTGCGCTATACGCGCATCAAGCAAGCTCGCCGATAAACGAAAAAATAATTGCAAGAATGAAGGCAAAGCCAAGAAATAAGAAGGCAAAGTCCGCGCCACGCTCTCATGCCGGGATGGACCGTCTGCTGGATGTAGTAAGACGGCTTCGAGCCAGGGACGGATGCCCTTGGGATAGGGAACAGACGCTCAATACTCTCAAGCAGTATCTTATTGAAGAAAGCTATGAGCTCCTGGATGCTGTGGATTCTGGTGATCCGCTGAAGCACAAAGAGGAGTTGGGCGATGTGCTCCTTCAGGTTGTCCTCCATGCTCAGATAAGGGATGAGGAAAAGAAGTTCGATTTTGACTCTGTGGCCGCGCATCTTGCAGATAAACTTGTTCGCAGGCATCCTCATGTCTTTGGGGATGTGGAGGCCGATACTTCCGAGAAGGTACTCAAGAACTGGGAAATTATTAAGGCGAGGGAGCATAAAGATGCCAGCCGGTCGATCGTGGACGGGATACCGCGGCACCTGCCTGCGCTCCAGAAGGCTCAGCGCATACAATCACGTGTGGCCAGAGTGGGCTTTGATTGGGAAAAAATCACGGACGTCATCGCGAAGATCAGGGAAGAAGTCGCTGAGCTGGAAGATGTCATTGGAACGAGACAGCATGCGAAGATCAGAGAGGAGATGGGTGATGTTCTTTTCTCAATTGTTAATCTATCACGTTTCTGCAATGTTCTGGCCGAAGAAGCGCTTGATAGCACCAATAAGAAGTTCATGGCAAGGTTTCGTAAGCTGGAGGATGTAGTGCGCAGCAGGAAGCAGGAGTTGACCGACTGCACCCCTGGAGAGCTGGATGCCATATGGAGTGCTGTTAAGAAGACTCGCCGCCGTTGACAGGAAGTCGTTTACTGTGCCGTGGCTTTCTTGCCTAGAATATGAATTGCTGCAAATCTGGGTGGCAGCTTGGTCTCTTCTGTCAGCCTTTTGTTGTCTTCGGTAAGCGTATTCAATCTTATTTCAAGCTCAGCGATGCGCGCTGATGATTCTCGGAGGTTGCTATTGGCCGCTTCAGCCTTGTCCCTGAGGTCCGCTCTGTCTTTCATCAGCTGTTCGACTTGCGGGATGAGGATCTTCCCTGCTTCCCAGTTTTCACCGGAAACCTTGTGGGTCAGGACTGTATCGGCACTTACCGCTCCGTCGGCTATAAGCTGTTTTACTGCCTTGAGGTTGATCGGCCCGTAAGGGGTACCGTCGATAAGTTTTAGATTCCAATCCATCAATAATGCCGGTACGTCTTTAGCCTGTATCCATTTGTCTTTGTCCTGCGAGACAAGGTGTTCAGGGCCGATACGGCAATCTTCGGCCCACTTGGCAAGGTCGATCTCGGTGACAGGGCCAAATACAGACCCGTCGTCAAGTTTCAGATGCCAATTTAGCGGTTTATCTGGCTCGGCTATCTGGATTTGCGGCGGCTTTGGGATGGTTATCTGAACGTCAGGGGGTCTGCTAAGCTGAATGTCCTTGTTCTTGATAGCGACATTCAACATTGAGATCTCCCTGGAATTATCGTCCAGCAGTTTCTTGAGTTTCTTTATCTCTGCTTCGTAGAGCATTGTCTGTTGCTGTGAGGATGTCCCGGCTGATAACTGCTTTTCAAGTTCGGTGACGCGATTAAAGAGGGATTGCTCCCTTGCGTAAAAGGAGTTTACCAGCGTGCTTCTGGCTGATTTTTCTTTTTCGTATGCTTCTCTTATCGCTGTAACATCTGCGGTTTCGGTGGTAGTGGATATCGCAACAGGGCGAGTCTTCCTGCTTGTCAGTTCCTTCTGGGCAACCTCCAGTAGTATCGTGGATTTTTCTCTGTCATCTTCCAGTGCTTCTATTCTAGCGTTGAGTTTCTCCTCACGCGCAGTCATTGCCTTAGCGAGCATGATGTTCTTTTCCGTAAGCTCTTTTAGTTTCTCCCTTAATTCATCTGTCTGCTCTTTGACTGCCGCTGCCTGATCAGCAGTGAAACCAGCAACAGGCGCCGGCCTGGCTGCGGCTGCCTGTCTTGCTTCTTCCGCGGTTGCGATCGCTTTGCGGGCTGTTGCAAGTTCTTCAGCGACGCGTTGTCTTTCCTGGTCGGTCTTTGTGAGTTCTGAATTGAGCGAGGAAGCATTTTCCTGAAGTCTGTGCGCTTCTTTCTCTAGGCGTGCTTTAGCCGCTGTCGTTTCGTTGAGCTCGGTGCGTATCTTGTCCGTTTCCGAAATTGCGGCATTCTGTGTCATCTCCAGCTGCTTCAGTCGCTCAAGGAGCGTGACGTGGATCTGGTCTGCCAGCTTCTGTGTCTGTATGCGAAGTTCCTTCTCCTTATTCAGTTCGCTTATGATAAGGTCCGTGTGGCTGGTCGATGACTCTGCCCCATGGCTGGCATGCTTGATGGCTTCTTCAGCCTTGCTCTGGTATTCATGTGCCTGTTTTTCGAGTTGAATGTTCCTGAACGACTGTTTCTCTATTTCGGCCCTTACGTTAACGAGTTCATCTTTTTGTCGGGCAATTTCTGCTTCCAGTTTGCAGATTGTATCGCTGGATGCAGATTTCGCTTCAATTTCCGAGATAAGACGTCTGTTTTCCTTCTCGAGTTCGGTGTTTCTTTCCGTGAGGGATGATGTTTCTGTGTCTTTTGCTGATATCCTGCCCTTGGCTTCAGCTACTTGTGACCGTGCAGTATCTATTTCGTTCTTAAGAAGCGCTTCATTGGAAAGTGCTTTCTCCAGCGTCTCTTTCAGTGCTGCCGCTTCTTTCTCAGACATAGCAGTGGAAGCGCCGGCCTTGCTGACTTCAACCTCAAGCTGTGCTTGAATTTCTGCAGCCTTGGCCTGCAATGACAAGTTCTCGCTCTCTAGTTGGATCGCACGCGATTGTAATGCTGCCTCATTGGATCGAGCCCTGTCCTGCAGGGCAATCAGCTTGCTGTTAAGTGCATCGATTTCCTTGAGGGCCCTGTCAACATTGGCCTTGGAGCCTGCGATGAGATCGTCTTTTTTCTTCATCACATCATTCAGCTCCGCGACTTTCGTCTCCATCTGGGTGACCTTGTCTCCCTGCATCATTCTGAACAGACTGAAGCCTTTCTTTTCTTCCAGAAGTTGTTTTTCGGTGCTGTTCAGCTTTTGTTCGACTGACGTTTCTTCTTTCTCGATGGAGCGAATCTTTGCCTGCAGCGACTTTTCTTTATTCTCGAACGTTTTTTGTTCTTTTTCTCTTTCCTTCTTTTCTGCCGCTAGTCCTGCCTCGGTTTCTTCTGCCTGCTTTCTGGTTTTCTCAAGATTGCCGGTTAATTGCGCTATAAGTTCTTCCATCTCGGCAAGTTTTGAAGAATAGGCCTTTTCTTTCTTGTCTGCCTCAGCTTTTATCGAGGTTTTCTGGTCAAGTGCCGTATCGAGGTCTTGATGCATTATGGCTGCAGACTTTTTGAGTCGCTCCAGTTCTACTTCAAGGTCTGCCCGTCTTATGTTCCATTGTGCGAGGTGTTCCTTTGCGTCGCTTTGGGTTGCTTCCAGGGTGGCGGTGGTGTTTGTAAGTTTCTTCTGTGTGCTGGCAAGCTCTGATTCCAGATTGATTATTCTGTCATTGAAATCTGCTTCTCTGGCCTCCAGGTCGGCAGTTTTGCTTTCAAGCTTTATTTTGGTAGCCTGCAGGGAACTGGCTTCTTCCTCGATGGAGCAAATCTTTGCCTGCAGCGACTTTTCTTTATTCTCGAACGTTTTTTGTTCTTTTTCTCTTTCTTTCTTTTCTGTCTCTAGTTCTTCCTCGGCTTCTTCGGCCTGATTTCTGGTTTCTTCAAGATTGGTGCTTAAGCGTCCCGTGAGCTCTTCCATCTCTGCAAGTTTTGAGGAATAGGCCTTTTCTCTTTCGTCAGCCTCAGCAGTTATCGAGGCGTTCTGGGTAAGTGCCGTGTCGAGGTCTTGACTCATAATGGCTGCAGACTTCTTGAGTTGCTCCAGTTCTTCTTCAAGGTCTGCCTGTCTTATATTCCATTGTGCGAGAAATTCCTTTGCCTCATTTTGAGTTGCTTCCAGGGTGGCCGTGGTGTTTGTAAGTTTTTGCTGTGTGTCGTTAAGCTCTGATTCCAGATTGCTTATCCTGTCATTGAAATCTGCTTCTCTAGCCTCCAGGTCCGCTGATTTGCTTTCAAGTTCTATTTTGGCGGCCTCCAGGTCGGTTTGAGTGTTTGCAAGAAGTATTCTGGTCTCCTTTGCGCTCTTCTCGGCTCTGGAGAGGTCTGTTGTGAGGGTGCATATCTGAGATTCTGCTTTATCCTGTTGCCCTTTAAGCGAAGCTTTCAGCTCTATAATGTTTTGACGCTCCTTGTCCAGAGCGTTTCTAAGCTGAGAAAGTTCTTTTTCTGATTTTTTCTTCTGGCTAACAGTTTCGTTGTGGATGGACAAAAGTTTTGCGTGCTCACTGTTTATAGACTCCAGCTTTGACAGCTTTTCGAGCAAATCGGTCTCAATATCCTTAAGGCGTTGTATCTCAATTGCTGATTTTTGACGATGCCTGACGTAGATTTCATCTGCATCTTCGGCTTTGCGTCTGCTTTCTGCGCTGTTTTCGCGCAGGGCGGTGGTAGTCGTCTCCAGTTCTATTTGGAGTGCTTCCATTTTGTCTTTGAATGCTGCCCGCTCCGATTGCAGCTGTTCGATCTCCCTCTTGGCGGCTGTAAGCTCTTTTTTGCTGGTCGTCAGGGCGGCTTCGGCCTGTGTGGTCATGTTAGAGGAGTTTTCCTCTGCGTTCTTCAGCTCGGCGATCTCAGCTTCAAACTCGACATTAAGTTGTTTTAGTATTTCGTTGGCTTTGGCCAGTTCATTGGCTTTGTCTTTGTTCTTCTGACTGGCACTGCTTTCTTTCTTGGCGGCGGCAAGCTCTTTTCTTGCCGAATCCAACTCCGTTTCCAATGTCCAGGCTTTTTCTGACAGGGTGTTCTCCTGTACGGAAAGCTTGGCTATGGTAGCCTCCATTTCTTTCATGAGCTGTTCGGACTTAGCCAGAGTTGCACTCGTTTCTGTCTGTACTAGCTTTAATTCCTTTTTGGCGGCGACAGCCTCATTTCTAGCTTCAGTGAGAGCCGATTCGGCAAGTCTGGCCGTTTCTGAGAGCTGGGCTTCTTTATTCTTGAGTTCAGCTATTTTTGCCTCAAGATTCCTGGTCCTCTGTTCGTGCGCCAGATCAAGGCTTTGGGCTTGTTCTTCGAACTTGGCCAGAGTGGCACTCATTTCTGTCTGTACTAGCTTTAATTCCTTTTTGGCGGCGACGGCCTCATTTCTAGCTTCAGTTAGAGCCGATTCGGTAAGTCTGGCCGTTTCTGCGAGCCGGGCTTCTTTATTCTTGAGTTCAGCTATTTCCGTCTCAAGTTCCCTGGTTCTCTGCTCGTGGGCCAGATCAAGGCTTTTGACTTGTTCTGAGGAGCTTTGGCTTCGCTGGAGCTCTTCGATCTTCTGCATCAAGCTGCGTTGTTGCCGTTCATGTTTCTCCAGGATCTCTGCCTGCCTGACCTTGATGTCATTGGTCTGGGCATTGAGTTCTGCGATTATGATTTCCTTGTTTCGGCAGTCATCAGTCAAGCCGGTGATCAATTGTCCGAGTTCAGCTATCTTTGTCTCGTATTTGTTTGCAGAGTCGGATGAGGTGGCGGAGAGTTCATTCGATTTTCTGGATGCGTCAGCCAGAAGTGCGCTGGACTGCTCATGCTGGTGTTGGATATCGATGAGCATGTTCTGCAGCTCTGCCTCGCGTTGTGCCGAGTTTTGCTTTAGTTGGTCGTATTCGTTTTTGAGATGGTTCAGTGACTTTCTGGCGGTATCTATGTCGTCGGCAGACGATTCAGATGTAGGCGGCGGCGTAGGTACAGGAGACGGCGTAGGCACAGGCACATGTACAGGTACAGGTATATTGGGTGTGTCATTCGGCTTAGGTGCTGGCTTCTCAGCTTTCTTGATTTTGTCAGCTGGGTCTTTTCTGATGAATGAATCGACAGAAATCTGCTTTGCGGTGTTAATGTTAAGCAATATCGAGTTTATATTGATGACGCTACGCTGGATCAGTATTGGTACCGATTTAAGGTTGAAAGGTCCGTAACGGTTGCCGTTATTGAGCTCGACGACCCAGTCCATCTTTAGCTCCGGCAAATGTTCGGCCGTAATCCAGTTCTTGCTGTCGGTCGATACCATGTTTTCGGCAGAAACCCGGCCTTGTTCTGCCCATTCACATAGTGTGGGAAGGGAAATGGGACCGTATACTGTATCCGCGCTGATCTGCAGGTACCAGCTTGTGGCGCTCTCGTCCGTGTTCTTCATGTCTTCGTAAAGCTTGGACATATTGAATTTACAATTTATATAATTCAGAGTGGGATATCAATATAATACATTGCGGATATTGAAGAAATTGCTTGGGTTGATCGCTGAATCCACTAAAATACTTCAATGAACAGAAGAGGGTCTATAGGCGCAGGATCATGGTGCTTGGGCGTATGTTTGCTTTTTGTGGTACTGTCTGTTGCATGGGCAGGTGACAAAACGGAGGCCGTCATGGGTGATAAAAGAATTGTCAGGAGAGCTGTAGGTGCGGGTAAATGGTTTTCCGCAGACAGGCAGGAGTTATGTGGAATTGTCACGTCTGCGGTCAATTCAGCGGGCGTAACCAATATCAGCGGTCGTATTATTGCCGGGATAGCGCCACATGCTGGTTACCAGTATTCAGGGAAGGTGGCTGGCTATACTTACAGGGCGCTTAAGGATAATTTTGCCGGCAACGGCATGCCGGATGTGATCGTTGTGCTTGGTTTCTGTCATAGTGCTGGCTTTGGCGGTGTGACGCTGATGGATGGTGATGAGCTGGAAACGCCCCTTGGCAAGGTAAAGCTGGATCGGGCAACCGGTGACCTGCTGGTCAAGGCCGATTCTCGTATATGTTATAACTATGTGCCGCATAACGGAGAGCATTCTGCCGAGAACCAGATCCCGTTTCTTCAAATAGCTGTCCCGAATGTGCCGTTGGTCGTCGGGTTAATCGGTGACCACGATGCGCAGACTCTTTCCGGACTTGCGTCCGCACTCAAGGCCCTTTCTGAAAAGAAGAAGATCTGTGTGATAGCCAGTACGGATCTGCTCCATGATCCTGATTATGATCTGGTTACCAAGACTGATAAGGGGACTTTAAAGTTGATAGAGCGTCTGGATCATAAGGCGCTTGCCTTGGGGTGGGGTTATAGGCGGCAGACCTGTTGTGGAATAGCGCCTGTTCTGACTGTGATGATGTTGGCCGAACTTTCAGGAGTCAAGAAGGCTGATGTGCTGTATTATCGGAACAGCGGAGATGATTATCCGGAGAGCAGGGGCAGTTGGGTGGTTGGCTACGGCGCAGTGGTTTTTGCCAGATAGTAGATCACAAATCACAGATAACAGATCACAGATTGCGGGTTACGGATGGCAGATAATTGATTGGCGACTTTACTTCTTCTTGTTTCCGGTCGATCCGAATCCGCCTGTGCCTCGGCTGGTGTCTGATAGTTCCGCTGATTCTACGACCTGAACGGTAAGTACCGGTTGAATCACCATCTGTGCAATCTTCATGCCTGGCTCTATGACGAATTCCATCTTGCCATGGTTTATCATGATGACTCCAATCTCGCCTCGGTATCCCTCGTCAATGGTTCCGGGACTGTTGAGCACGGTGACTTTGTTTTTCAGCGCCAACCCGCTTCTTGGGCGCACCTGTGCTTCCGTGCCTGTGGGAAGCTCGATTGAGATGCCTGTCTTCACCAGCTTTGAGTCTCCTGGCTGGATCGTCACATGCTCTACCGAAAACAAGTCCAGCCCAGAATCGCCGGGGTGAGCATATGCCGGAAGATGGGCGCCTTCAGATAATTTCTTTATTTTTAATGTCATCAGATCAATCTAACACAGATATGTTCTTTTTCCATCAATCTTTTTAGCCGGAATAGGCTTTACTTGCCTTGGAGCCTGAGTAAAATGTCCCCGAATAAGGTAAAAATAAATATTAGGAGGTTGTTATGCAGTCCTTTCTGATTGTTCTTGCTGTCGTTGTCTTTCTTTTGGGTATCCGTATTGTCCGCCCTACGAATCGTGGTCTTATTGAGCGGCTTGGAAAATACAAAAAATTCGCACAGCCTGGCTTCCACTGGCTGATTCCTGTCATCGATAAGATGTATCGGGTGAATATTACGGAGCAGATGGTCGATGCGGCCCCTCAGGAGATCATTACCAATGATAATCTTAACGCCATGGTGGATGCGCAGATCTATTTTAAGATCAAGCCTGACGAGGATAGTGTCAAGTGTTCACAATACAATGTCAATAACGTCACATACCAGATAGTCAATCTTGCGCGTACCACGCTCAGGAACATCATCGGTACGATGTCGCTGAAGTCAGCCAACAGCGAGCGTGGCAGGATCAATGACGAACTCGTCAAGGTTCTTGTCAAAGAGACTGCGACGTGGGGGATTGAGATAGTCCGGACAGAGCTCAAGCAGATAGATCCGCCCAAAGACGTACAGGATACGATGAATAAGATCGTCAAGGCTGAGAACGAGAAGATAGCGGCAGTCGATTTCGCTACGGCGGCAGAAACGTTTGCTGATGGAGAAAAGCGCGCAGCGATAAAGAAGGCTGAAGGCGTGAGACAGGCGCGTATTCTGGCTGCTGACGGTGAGGCCGAGGCGATTAGACTTGTCAACGAGGCCGCCAATAAATATTTCGTGGGCAATGCCCAGCTGATGAAAAGGCTCGATACTCTTGAGGCATCACTTAAAAATAATACCAAGATTGTTGTGCCCAGCAACGCAGAGCTGGTGAATGTCATAGGCGATATGGCCGGCGGCGTGCTCCCGATAAAAGGCACGATCTAGATCGGTTCTCAAAAAAGAATTTATAGATGTTCGGTGATTACCAGCAATTGCTGATTCAGGTCTTTGATTTCGCGTTGCCAGAATGCGTCACTGCCCCACTCAGGGTACAGGGAGCGGAACTTGAAGTCGTTTGTTTGGCGACTGCACCAGGCCAGAAAATAGATTATCCGCATTGCCCGCAAAGGTTCGATCAGGCGTAGTGTGTGCGATTCAAATTCACGGAACTGCTCGTATCCTGTCAGAAGTTGATCCAGCTCATGCCGGCATTTATCGGCGCGGTCGGGAAGCAGTAGCCACATGTCCTGAATCGGCGGCCCAACCATCATGTCGTCGAAGTCTATGATCATTGTCCCTTCGCCGGGCCGGTTCAGTAAGTTGCCGCAATGACAGTCTCCGTGTATACGGATGAACTCAATATCGGTGAACAGCGGAGTGACCAGCTCAAGTATGCTTGAAGCGACATCCATGAATTCTTTCTGGTAGCGCGGTGTCACAAAGCCTTTATCGATCAGGTGTCTGATATGGCTTGCCGTTGACTTGTCCGGATGAATATCAGTTCGCGCCACGGCCTTCTTGCGGCTTCCGACAATATGAACCCGGCCCAGTAGTGCCCCAATGCGTTTCCAGTCGGCGTCGGTGTTGAGCTCCATCCGGCGTCCGAACCGTTTTGGAAAGATGGTGAAGAATGTGCCGTCAGACTCATGTAAGGTACTTCCGGATGGCAGTTTGATGGGTGCGATAACTGGAATTTCATCAGCGGCGCAGTCATTCACAAAGTCGTGTTCCTCCTGAAGCGTCTCACGGGACCAGCGGTTTGGTCTGTAAAACTTGGCAATGAGTTTGACTCCATCCATGGTCTCTACTTCATATACACGGTTGATATAGCTGGGCAGGGGTGTGGCCATACCGGTAAGTCTTGTTCCCATAGCCTGCTCAACGGCGCTGAGCATGACCTCCGGCACTAGATGTTCAAAATCGCCCGTTTCTCGTGCCTGTGTAATTGCGTTCATTAGGTAGAGATTAGTAACACAGGGCGGGAGTCAGAACAAGAAGAGACATTCTTTTTAGGTGATAAAGGGCGCATTGCAGCTCTGCCGGGACCCCTGCGACCTCGTGTCGCACGTGAATAAGACTGTTGGCTATTCCACCTGATAGGTTGAATTAATGATGCCAACAGTCTTATGCACCTGCCGGACAAGCCGGCAGGGGTATATACCCGGCAGAGCTGCAACGCGCCCGGTGATAAAGATGTTAAATGTAAGACTTTGCCTGACAGACACGATTGTCTTAGCTGTGTTATATTTCTTGCTTATGCATGAAAGAGTATTAAAGGGGATATGTACGGTGCTGCTTTTGGCAAGCATTATAAGTGCTTTGGTGGTTTTCTTTATTATTGCGATGAAAATGTTCTTGTAGTCCTGTCCGGGTCAGCGCCAAAAGACGTTCGAGGATGGTTTTGCCGGTGAGATCGGTGGATCAGCCGCAGGCGGCTAGAGGGCTAGGAATTTCTTTTCTTGATTGATCTGGTGGTTGGCTCAGCAGTCAACGGATCATCGGGCCAGTAATGGCGCGGATATCTGCCTCTCATCTCCTTCGCTACTATATGGTAAGAGGTCTTCCAGAATTCAGGTAGGTTGGCGGTCACCTGTATCGGTCTCATGGCAGGCGACAGTATCTTAATTGTGACGGGGACAGCTTTTCTCATCACTGAAGGATGCTCAACGGCGCCAAATAATTCCTGCATTTTTGCTTCCAGGGCAGGGGTTTCGGTCTGGCTGTAATCGATTTTCAGCTTTGAGCCGCTGGGTACTGCTATCCGCTCCGGCGCCAGCTCATCCAGCAGTTTCCTCTGTTTCCAGTCCAACATAGACAACAGGCATTCGCACAGATTGATCTTTTTGAGCTGACTGAGTTTCGTCATTCCCTTTACGAAAGGTCCGACCCAGTCGTAAAGGTTTTCCAGAAGGGCCGTGTCTGACACGTTTGGCCAGTTGTTTGTTTTATCGTGTTGGTTGATAAACCTGATTCTGTTACGTATGTTTGTCGCGTCACTCGACCAGTCAAACACATCCAGCCCACGTGCAACTGCCGTCCCCAGCAGTATCTCCGCGATTCTGTCGCCTGATGGAGCCTTCAACGGCTTGCTGTTGATGACGATGTTTCCGATGCATGTCTCAGTCGCCGCAATAAAGCAATCGTCCTTGTCGGACCATTCGAAGCGCTCAATAGTCTTGACCAATTCAGAGTGATGTTCTTCTATCTCGCGAATATCCAGGGTTGCTGCAAGCCTGATCGTGGCGTCACGGTTCGAATCGTTGATGTCGGCAATGACCAGATATTCGCTCTGGCATAGCGGTTCAAACTCACGGAAGGCCGCGCCTCTTCCGTTGGCCAGCAGATACGACAGGTCCTGTTTGCTTCTTCTGCGCGCAATCCTGTCGGGATAGGCAAAAGCGAGTAGAGTGCCTGCCGATGGATGTTCAGTGTTTGTTTCAGTTGCGCGGTCCTGTCTTAATGGTGCAGCTCTTCTTCGAAACATCTCATAAGTCTCGATAACACGCCGTTTTGCCGATTGGTCGACCTTGTGTCCGGAGGCTTCTTCAGGTTCTCTGTAGGGGCGTTGCTCGCGACGCCCGTCTTCTCTGCTTGCAATCATAGCCAGTCGCAATTCTATATCTGCATTGCGGGTGATATCATGCGATCTCAGGAAGTCGCGCTCTTCTATAATGGCTGCTAATCCGCATGCCTCTTCAAGAGCGCCTAGATTTGCTGAGTGCAATATCATGCTGGCAAGTCTCGGATGACAGCCCAGCTTGATCATATCAGAGCCAAGGCGGCTGATTCGTCCGTCCTGTCCGAGGGCGTCGAGCTCTTTCAGTAAGGCTGTGGCTGATTCGTATTTTGCGGCGGGTGGTGGATCTATCCATCGCAAATCGGCGGGAGTGACATTCCATTCCGCAAGTTCCAGTGCGAGCGGGGAAAGGTCCGATTCCATGATTTCAGGCTGATCAAATTCAGACAGTGAAGAATTTAATGATTCGTCCCATAATCTGTAGCAGGTTCCGGGCGATGTCCTGCCTGCCCTGCCGCGTCGCTGATCGGCCGATGCTCTACTTATCCGGAGCGTCTCCAGCCGTGTCATGCCCGTGCCGGCGCTGAAACGCGGCTTGCGCCCGAACCCTGAATCTATCACAACGCTGATCCCTTCGATGGTGAGGCTTGTCTCCGCTATTGAGGTGGCAAGTACGATCTTCCTCTCTCCGTTCTTTGCTGGAAGGATCGCTTCGTCCTGAGCTGTCTTGTCGAGATCACCGTAAAGCGGTGTAATATGGACATCCTCGGGAATGCCTTCTTCTCTGAGTCGGGATTCCACTCTCTTTATTTCACCCACGCCGGGCAGAAAGACCAGCATGCTTCCCATGTCCTGTCTCAAAGCTCTTGCTATGGCGCGACAGACCGATGCTTCAATCCTTTCGCGGGGACTGCATGTAATGTAATTCGTTTCAACAGGAAACAGTTTTCCGGCTGACTCGATCAATGGGCAGTGGTCCAGCATGGCCGAATATCGTTTGCCGTCAAGTGTGGCTGACATAAGGAGAATACAGAGGGCGGTATTAAAGACCTTCTGCGATTCCAGGACAAGTGCCAGGCCTAGGTCAGAGTTGAGGCTGCGCTCATGTATCTCGTCGAATATAACAAGCCCGACGCCTTTAAGTTCAGGGTCGTTCTGGATCATGCGGGTGAATATGCCATCTGTCACAAGTTCAATACGGGTGGATGCCGAAACTCGTGACTCGAATCTTGTCCTGTATCCGACGGTTTTCCCTGCAGGTTGATTGAGCATTGACGACATGCGGTTTGCAGCCGCACGCGCCGCGAGCCGGCGCGGTTCGATGATAATTATCTTTTTGCCGTTCAGCCACGGTTCGTCAAGAAGGGCGAGTGGTACCACAGTGGTCTTGCCTGCGCCCGGCAAAGCCTGCAGGACCGCGGTTTTGCTGTTGCGCAAAGCAGTCTTAACATCATCTAAAACATCTTCAACAGGGTACTTCATCGTCGGACCTTATAACAGGTGTTGGTTCATTCGGAGAATACTTATACGGGGTCTCATAAGCAGTATAAAAATAACATTTCTCCGGTCTTGGCCGGAGCGCTCTATCCAGCAGGCTGGATATCTTTTGGCCAGCTGAATATATCGGCGATGACTTTTTCCGTTGCTTCCCGGTTTTTCTGCTTCTTTAAGTAATGCTCAGCTTTTCTGGCCGTGGTATCATCGGAAAAGCTCACTAACTTGACCTGTTCCCATGGGCCTTTGTTTCTTGTGGCGGTGACATAGCCGGAATTATGTTCATGGAGTCGTCGGGCTGGGTCCACAGCTGAGCCGATGTAATACCTGCCGTTGGATTGAGATTTCAGTATGTAGAGATATGCAACCATTGAAAAGAAGATGGAGCCAACTGTCGGGATCGAACCGACGACCTTTCCGGCAAGCCGGAATGCTCTATTGCTTGAGAGGCTGAATTGACGTAGGCCACAGAAACACATCTGCAATGACTTTCTCGGTTGCTTCCCGACTCTTTTGTTTCTTCAGGTAACGCTCTGCTTTCCTTGCAGTTGGGTCATTCGCGAAAGCGACGATCTTTATCTGCTCCCATGGACCTTTGTTTCTGGTGGCGGTGACATATCCGGAGTTGTGTTCATGAAGCCGTCGGGCGGGATCGATAGCTGAGCCGATGTAATATCTGCCGTTTGATTGAGATTTCAGAATGTAGAGATAGGCAACCATAGAAAATAAAGTGGAGCCAACTGTCGGGATCGAACCGACGACCTTTCCGGTCAAGACCGGAATGCTCTATTGCTTGAGAGGCTGAATTGACGTAGGCCACGGAAACACATCTGCAATGACTTTCTCTGTTGCTTCCCGACTCTTTTGTTTCTTCAGGTAATGCTCTGCTTGCCTTGCAATTGAATCATCTGTGAATGCTACGAGTTTTATCTGTTCCCATGGGCCTTTGTTTTTAGTTGCAGTCACATATCCGGAGTTGTGTTCATGAAGCCGTCGGGCGGGATCGATAGCTGAGCCGATGTAATACCTGCCGTTGGATTGAGATTTCAGTATGTAGAGATAGGCAACCATAGAAAATAAAGTGGAGCCAACTGTCGGGATCGAACCGACGACCTGCTCATTACGAATGAGCTGCTCTACCAACTGAGCTAAGTTGGCCCCTTAGAGCTTATAAATTCACGCCAACACACTTTCTCGATTCAACGACCTCTCCGGTCGAGACCGGAGTGCTCTACCAACTGAGCTAAGTTGGCCCCTTAGAGCTTTTAAATTCACGCCAACACATTTTCTCGATTCTACGACCTCTCCGGTCGAGACCGGAGTGCTCTACCAACTGAGCTAAGTTGGTAGAGCAATTTAGGGCGCCAATATATGTATTTGACCTGTTACGGTCAAGTCATCATCTGGCCATCTGCCTGCGTCAACTCTTCCCATCTGTCGTACAACAGCTTAAGTTCGTTGACCAACTCGCCTATCCTGTGCTTGTCTGCGGCAATCTGGGCTGGGGAACACTTGAAATAGTCTGGTGCGGCCATGCGGGCGTGCAGTGCCTGATGCTCCGCCTCGTTCTTCTCAATCTTGCCAGGAAGAGCGCTCAGCTCTCTGTTCTCTTTATAGCCGAGCGCCTTCTTCTTGGACTTGCGCTCAGGGCCCTTCGCTGTCTCAGCTTTCTGCCGTGCCTTGGCTTCTGCATCACGCTGTTGCTTGAGCTTCAGCCAGTCACTGTAACTGCCAATGTACTCGTTCAGAACTCCGTCACCCTCAAAGACCAGAAGGCTTGTAACAACATTATCCAGAAATGCGCGGTCATGACTCACTATCAGCACCGTTCCTTGATACGCCATCAGCTGATCTTCCAGAAGTTCCAGGGTCTCGGCGTCAAGATCATT
>CAMCYG010000016.1 GCA_945883775.1 Victivallis vadensis | reverse complement strand
CGACGGCTGTACAACCGGGCCGTCGTTATAAGTGATGCCATGATAAACATAGGCCGAGTTGAATTCCGCCGACACTGTTGCGTCAATGGCTGTGGAGGTGACAGGGAAAGTGAGCAACGCGAAAGGAATGATCAGCCAGTTTAGAATCGCAAGGCTTCTGCTCTTGTTCATGATAGAGTCCTCCATATGTGATCTTGTTTGTTTGATTTATGTTTAAGAAAAACACCAACATTTAACGGCAATATAATTAATATAGCGTTATTTGTAAACTTATTCCGGAAAAAGTTTACAAAATACATATGGTCTGTTAGCTTGTCTGAATTCATGTTTGGTACAGTGGAGACGTTTCATGATGCAGATGTTAAATATAAGCAGAACGATTTCTGTAGTTTATTTTCTGTGTGTGTGTGTGTGGCCTGGTTATGGTCAGGATAGTGCAGTCCTTTCGCCTGACATGCAGCGTATCATCGAAAAGAAGAAAATAGTAGTGGCCATGCACTGCGATGATGGCGTTCCTTTTTATACGCTGGATAAAAGCGGGACGCTTACCGGGCTTGATGTTGATCTTGCGCGGGATATTGCGAAAACGCTGGGGGTCGAGGTAGAATTTAATCGCAAGGCCGTTACATTTGACGAGCTGGTTGATTTTGTCGCTGACCGGAAAGCTGACATGGCTATTTCCTGTTTGAGCAGAACTAGAAAACGTGCAGTGAAGGTCAATTTTTCGCAGCCGTATGTAAAACTCTATCACACGCTTATCATTAATCGTATGAAAACCGAGAAGCTAAAGGCAGGCAAAAAGCCTTCTGAATGGCTGAATTCTTCGAAAGTGTCTCTCGCCACTGTCAAAGGTTCTTCATATGTGGAGTATGTGCAGGGCGACTATCCTGAGGCACAGCTTGTTCAATATGACACTTTTGCCGAAGCTGCCACAAATGTTGTAAATGGCAACATGCATGCTGTTATCTTTGATGATAGCGAAGTTAATGAATGGGTTCGCAAGCATCCGGAAGCGGTTATTTATGTTCAGACTCAGGTTTTAAAGGATAAAGAAGATAACATAGCCATAGCCCTGAACTGGAAAGACACACATCTTTTGAACTGGATAAACCTTTATCTTGAATCATATAAAGGGAATGACGTTCTCAAGGCTATTCGCGAAGCCTCCCAGGATGACAGCGTAAAAATAAACGAATAACAAGGATTTTAGATATTTTGAACAAAACATTAGAAATGATAGGAAGGGTGCTTCTTCATCCGGTGTCGGTCCTGATAGGCATAGCGGTTGGCATTTCAATCGGTATTTACGACAAGCCGCTGGCGGCGGTTCTTGCAAAGCCTGGCGATATCTATCTGGGGCTTCTGCAAATGTGCGTTCTGCCTCTGATGATCTCCGCGATAATTCTAAGCGTGGGGCGACTGTTGCAGTCTCGTGATGCTGGAAGATACGTCAGCAGGCTCTTTCTCGTTTTTGTAGCCGGTATGATGCTGGCAAGTGTCACAGGCCTTGTGGTGGGAATTATTGGAAAACCGGGTCTTGGCCTGGACAAACAGCAGAAGATTATGCTTGGAAAAGAGATTTCCAGGGTTGAGCGCGGTGATGCTTCGGCACAGACAGAAGGCGCGAGAAAAGATCTCTGGTCTTTCGTGTCGGAAATGATTCCGAGGAATGTCTTTCGATCAATCAATGAAGATAAGAATCTGCCTGTACTTTTCTTCTGTCTTATAATCGGTGTGGCGCTGGGTCTGGTCAGGTCTGCAAACAGCAATGCCGCACTGGCGATTGCTGATGCAACATATGAAGCCCTTCTTAAAATTGTAGCGTGGTTGATGTACGGTATGCCATTTGGACTGTGCTGCCTGCTTGCGGACCAGATTGCAAGGATAGGTGCAGGTATGTTGATTGCCCTTGGCCGGCTGGTAATCCTTATTAATGTAGCCGCGCTGATCCTTCTTGTTGCATACATCATTATTATATGGCTTAAGTCGCGCAGGCCGTTTCTTGAGTCACTGGTGGCGCTCAGGCGGCCGTTTATTGTCGCCGTTGGGACATCGAGCAGTTTTGCGGCCCTGCCGTTTGCTCTCGAAGGATTAACAAGGCGCCTGAAGTTTGAGAAAGAAAAGGTCGACTTGATTATTCCTCTCGGTTTTACTCTCAATCCGCAGGGTAATATTGTCTGTTTTTCGCTGATGGCTGTTTTTATGGCACAGCTGTATGATGTCCCACTTACTTCGGGTGGTCTTGTCGGTGTGCTGTTTGTTTCCATAATGGCGGGTGTTGCAGCTTCAAGCGCCCCGGGGATTGCTGCTCTTTCTATGCTTGCTCTTGTTCTTGAACCTTTCTCCATACCTGCGGCTGTGGGCGTCATTCTTGTAACGGCAATTAATCCAGTTATTGATCCTATCCTTACGGCTGTTAATGTTTATGGCAATTGTGCAGCGGCTTCAATGGTGGCAAAGCGTATCGATAAGCCGACGATTGATTCCTCGCCTGATGAGGCGCAGCGAGTCACTACTCTTGCGTGATGCGGGATGTCTGCGTGTGCGGTTTTTCTTGGTTTGAGGAAAAGGTCAAAACTGCAGTTGAGAAAGGGGTGGCTTAATGGAGCCTAAACTATATCACCAATTATGGATTCACCGTGAGATGTTGCGGGACAAGGTTAGGTGCGAAGCATACCGTAAAGCTATATTTCGTCTTGTAAAGCCAGGCTCGGTTGTGCTGGATGTCGGGACAGGGACCGGGATCATGGCCATGTATGCTGCGCAGGCGGGTGCACGTCGAGTTTACGCCGTTGAGCGCACCTCAATGGCAGATATTGCCAAGGAGATTATACGCAGGAACGGTTTATCAGATGCAATACGGGTGGTGAAGGGCGATATCAACGACGTCAAGCTGCCAGAGAAGGTGGATGTACTGATATCTGAGTGGATGGGTGGGTTCGCTGTGGATGAGAACTTGGCGGATCCGATCTGTCTGGCGCGAGACCGCTGGCTTAAACCCGGAGGCATAATGGTGCCGGATACTGTGACAGTATGGCTTGCCCCCGTATGGGATGCAAAGCTTCAAGATGCATTACATTTATGGGAGTCAAAATCGCACGGGGTAGATCTGGGATTGATTGCGGATTATATGACGCAGGAGATTTTTAATGCCCGGCATGATATTGTGAAGAAGTCGTTGCTTGCGGAACCGAAACTGCTTTGGACTTTCAATACGGGGACCATAAAGCACGCAAAGACGACTGCTCCTTTCCGGTCTGATTTCTGCGTCAAGGCCTCAAAGAAAGGTATGGTTAATGCGCTTGCGGCGTGGTTCCATGCTGATTTCAAATGCGGCGTCATGCTGACTAACGCTCCTGATGCTCCAGGGACACATTGGGGACGTACAATCATGCCGATGCGGATTGGTCAGCCCGTCCAGTCAGGGACCGATATCAGGATAAAATTCATATGCACACCTGTTGCGCCTAATCTTTGCGACACTGAATGGAAAGTGAAGATTGGTAACGGGCAGTGGAACGGTTCCAGTGGACGGCAAGGGTGTACCGCATCTCTGGGGTTTGGTTGAACGGCTGATAGTGGCTTATTGACTGAACGCAAGAAGAGACAAATATCATGTATTCATGGTTCTTCGTAAATCTGGCAAATGTCCTTTTTGCCCTAGCGTATCTTGTTAAGGATATTTTCTGGCTCCGTGCAATATCCGTTGTTGCTTGTTCGGCTAATGGAATCTATCTGTTTCTGGCGCCCGATAAACCATTGTGGTGGGGAATTGGTTGGGATGCTGTTTTTGTTGCGATTAATTCTGTCCAGATCTGGATACTTTTAAGAGAGAAGCGTACTATTGTTTTTGGACCGGATGAAAAGGAATTATTCGAAACAGTATTCAGGCGTTTATCGTCGCTGGAGTTCAAGAGGTTACTGGATGTTTCTCATTGGGTGAACCAGCCGGCCGATACGATTTTGGCTAAGGAAAACGAGATGTTATCGTCGCTGATGCTGATATATCGTGGGGTGGTCCGGGTTGCAAAGCAGGGTCGTACAATAACCATTTTGAAGCCTGGCGACTTCGTGGGAGAAATGAGCTTTGTTTCTGAGACTACTGCGTCCGCCACTGTTGTTGTCATGGAATTGGCACGTCTTCTGTGCTGGGACAAGGACAAGCTGTGTAAATTGCTGGCGGAAGATCCAGGACTCAAGATGTCTCTGGATGAGGTATTGAGCTGTAATATGGCAGACAAACTGAAGAGGCAGGCCTGATCAGAAAAAAGATGTGTCTGGTTAGTATACTGATCGGTCGGTCTAGCCGTCATTGTCTTAATGCGAAATGATTCATGGAGGTTTGAATATGCGATACGTATATGAACCGAGACAGGATCGTGTTTCCGCTGGTCGGGTCATGACAAGCCGACATGGTGGCGCTGGATGGCGGATAATTCTCATGCCTTTGGTGTTGGTCATGTCCGCCATGGTGCTTCCGGTGGCAAAGTCAGCTGATGTTCCTTCTGGAATTGAAAGAATCCTTAAGGCCAGGAAGTTGGTTGTTTCCATGCATGCGGAAGATGCGGTGCCATTTTTCATGGTAGATAAGTCTGGTCGGTTATACGGGCTTGAAATAGAATTGATGTTTGATCTGGCCAGAAAACTCGGGGTCGACGTCTGTTTTCAGCGGGATAGGAAAACGTATGATGAGATAGTGCAGAGCGTGGAGAAGCGTGAGGCGGATGTGGGTGTTTCTGTATTGAGCAGGACAACTAAACGAGCGATATCTGTCAGTTTTTCTGACCCGTATGTGGTCCTTCATCATGCACTGCTTCTGAACCGCAATAAGACGGAAAAGCTTTCTGGTGGAAAAAAGCTTGCTGAATGGTTGAGCTCTTCGGGTCTTGCCATTGGTGTGGTCAAGGGGTCGTCATACGTTGAGTTCGCTCAGCGTGATTATCCTTCTGCTCAGTTAGTCCAGTTTGTGAGCTTTGATGCTGCGGCACAAGCTGTTTTGAAGGGCGAAATACATGCGGCGCTGTATGATGACGCCGCTGTGCAGGACTGGATTTCCGAGCATCCGGAAGCTGCTCTGTATATCCAGATGCAAATTAGACAGGATAGGGAGGATCCTATAGCGATTGCTGTCAATTGTGAAGATACACATTTGCTGCAGTGGATCAATGTCTATATTGATACGATCCGAAAGGATGGAACTCTGGACAAGCTGGTGTCCACGTACCTTAAAGGCAATGTGTGGAAAGAACCATCAATCGAATAAAACAGTGTTCGGCTATTTTTCGCCTGGCAACGGTTCCAGGTTTTTCGGCAGGTTGGCGTTTATCCTGGCCGTTTTCCATTCATTAATGTCTCTCTCGGCATTGCCTCCGGCAAAGCTTCCTGTAATCTCAAAATAATCCATCTTGAACTTGTCTTTGTTGACGTCGTTTTTATTTTTGCATCTTACGACGTATACAGTCTGCAGGGATTGATGGTCGAATGCCCGCCATACCTGTTTGTCTTTTAAAAGATTGTATTCATGGCCAACCGGCTTTTCGACAACAAGGAACTTGTAGTTGCTTTCTTCAAGATTCCTAATGACCGATGCGGAATTAAAAGTTCCGACACGCTCAACTGCACTCTTGTATTCGTATAGGATGGTGTAGGCTGATGCAGCCCCGGAGCTTGGGTATTTTCCATAGTATTGCGCAAACGATTCAACAAACTCCTTTCCGCGCGTGTAGTTGTAGTCATATGGAACGTTCCAGCACCATGATATGGTACCCATCACTCCTTCCATGGCTTCGGGGCCTGCTGTCTCTGCCATGATTGACGTAATGTTTGGCACGACTATCTGTGAGTGTTCTTTTATGCCCATTTCGTTGGCTATTCTAACTGCTCGTACCATGTGGTTGCCAAACAGTACGAGTACTAATATCTTGGGTTTCGCTATCTTGGCTTTTTCGATTGCAGTTCGAAATTCGTCATCCGTCACGCCGGGAAAAGAGACTAAAGTGACTGGATGTATTGTTTTATTCGTCGAGAGCGTGTTTGTGCGGATGGCCGCTTCTGTGGTATGCCCCCATCCGTAGTCTGCCGTGATATACATGTAGGTAGCACCGGGGGTTTTCTCTGTAAGGTAGTAGCTCAAGGCTTTGGCCGACATTAATGAATTATTGCATTCCCGAAACATGTAGCGGTGCGCTTTCTCGCAGGTCGTGTCTGTGGAATACGCTAATGTGGCGAAGAATAATATTCCTCTTTTCTGCGCTTCTGCACCTACTGCTGCGGCGACGTCACTGGAGGCTCCGCCCAATAGCATTTTGACGTGTTCTTTCTCTATAAGGTCGATGGCGTTGCTTACAGCTACATTGGGGTCGGACTTTGTGTCGCGCCATGCAATCCTTATCCGGGCACCCAATATCCCTCCCGAGTTGTTGATTTCATCTGCTGCAAGATGAACAGCACGCCACTGGTCCAGCCCTTCTCCCATGTAGGGCCCGGTCTGTGGATAGTTCAAGCCGATTACTACGCTGTTTGTCTTCTCGTAGACCTCTGCTTGAGTAGACTGAGACAGCATTATCTGTGAAAGAAGAAACGCTAAGAACCAGTGTTTTGTTTTCATAAAACCTTTTCGCAATGGAAGCCCTTTCGTGTTTGTGGGTCAAGATTAAAATACCGAATTACACAGTGAACATCTTCTGCGATAGCTATTTGTGCAATGTGTTGTGGACATTTGGGAAAGGGCCGTATTTGTTGGGAAACCGCTGGCGTACCTGGCAGGAGTTGAACCTGCAACCTTCTGATTCGTAGTCAGATGCTCTATCCAATTGAGCTACAGGTACCTACGGTATTAAATTGGTAGCGGGGGTTGGATTTGAACCAACGACCTTCAGGTTATGAGCCTGACGAGCTACCGGGCTGCTCCACCCCGCAATTAGAGTCACTTAAAACGGGCACACCTTATACTCACTTCTTTCACTAATCAAGTATTATTAATATCTTTTGCAAAATGATGCAATATTGTAATGTATTACCTCTTTATGAATGAACGTAATTATACAGATTCTGATGAAGCGCTGGATGCTCAGCAACTGGCTATCCCGCCGCCATTACCACAGGAAGAGGGAAAGAAGCTTAATGTAAAAGGCATATTAGGCTATATAGCGCTGGGTTTCGTAATAATATTCAAGTACTTAGCCAAGCTGAAGTTCCTTGTCATTCCCGTAGTGAAGTTTTTTCCGATGCTCCTGAAAACGGGAGGGACAATGATTTTGTCCATAGGTGCTTATGCGATGCTGTATGGCTGGTGGTTTGCCGTAGGTTTTGTTTTGTTGCTCTTTATCCATGAGTCCGGGCATCTACTTGCAGCGAAGAGGATAGGGCTCAAGGTCGGTGCGCCTGTCTTTATACCGTTCATGGGGGCATTTATTGCGCTTAAGGATGCTCCTAAGGACGCCTGGATAGAAGCACAGGTAGGGCTGGGGGGACCGTTGATCGGTTCTCTGGGTGCTTTTGCTTGTCATGTAGTTTTCTTGCTCACAGGTATTCCGATTTTTCTTGGACTCGCTTTCACCGGCTATTTCTTAAATTTATTTAATCTGGCTCCATTGACACCGCTGGACGGCGGCAGGATATGCGCAGCCATGTCACCATGGCTGTGGCTGGTAGGTCTTGTGATAGTGCTGGCCATGATGATTATGAGGCCAAACGTCATCCTCTTGCTGCTCATTGTTTTCTCAGCGCCGCAGGTGTGGTCATTGTTCAAAAAGAAGTCGGCGGAACAGGCCAGATATTATGAGGTGGCACCATGGCAGAGAGGCTTTATGGCGATTGCATATTTCGGTTTGGCAGGTTTATTGTGGTACGGTATGCACGAGGCTCTTCTGGTAATGCCTCATCAATAAAAACAATCAATAATCAATGTAGTCCCGGTGTCTCACCGGGTAAAGGTGTAGGAAATACCCCGACTAGGAGCGGGATCTACATACAGAGCGCGAACAATGAATACATTTGAGAGAATAGAAGAGATACGGCGGAAGATGGGTGATAAGTTGCTAATCTTGGCCCATCATTACCAGAGGCCGAGTGTAATAGCCCATGCTGACAGGACTGGCGATTCGTTGGAACTGGCCAGAGCTGCGGCCTTAGAAAAGAAGGCTGAGCGTATTGTGTTCTGCGGTGTGAAATTTATGGCAGAGACGGCAGATATACTGACCGGAGCCGGCCAATCAGTCTATATGCCGGAAGTGCTCGCCGGATGTCCAATGGCTAATATGGCTGATTCTGCAGCCATGGAGGGCGCCTGGCGTATGCTTCAGAGTAACGGCCAGAATGACTGGCTGCCGGTCGTGTATGTTAACAGTACTGCTGAGATCAAGGCTCTTTGCGGAAGGTTGGGTGGCAGTGCATGTACATCCAGCAACGCGGCAAAGATAATGGACTGGGCTTTTAAGCAGGGTAAGCGTGTGCTTTTTCTGCCTGATGAGCACCTGGGGGCAAATACAGCTCATGATATGGGCATCAGTGATGACCAGGTGGTTGTAATCGATTCGCACGATCGACAATTCGGTGTGAGGTCCGAAATGCTGGCAAATGCCAAGGTGGCGGTGTGGCGCGGGTTCTGTATTGTGCATGTGACCTTCACGGTTGAAGACGTCAGGCAGATCAGAGAAAAAGATAAAAGCGCAAAAATTATAGTCCATCCCGAAACGCCAAAAGAAGTGGTTCGCTTGTGCGACGCGCATGGCTCTACAGCCCAGATCATCAAGTATGTCGATGCACTTCCGGACGGATCAACTGTCTATGTGGGGACAGAGCTCAATCTTGTCCAGCGCCTTGCTGACCAGCATGCCGGAAGGCTTACAATTAAAACCGTGCGACCTTCTCTTTGTGCAAATATGGCAAAAACGAATGAGGAGAATCTACTTGCCATACTCGAGACGTGGCCAAAGGATAATCTAATTTCGGTATCTGCCGAGATTGCCGGTCCTGCAAAGCTATGCCTTGAGCGGATGATTAATGTGTGATCTAAAGGAGTTTTGTATGAAAAAAGATAATATTGTCCGGAAATACTGGATTGGGTTTGATCTGGGCGGAACGAAGATGATGGCCGTTCTGTTCGGCCCGGATTTCAAACGTATTAACAGCCTGAAGATTAAGACAAAATCGCAGTCGGGCCCAGCGTCTGGCCTGAAGAAAATCGTAGGTTTGGTAAAGGATCTGCTTGCAGAGAATGATGTTATGACGAAAGAGCTTGCCGGTATCGGTATGGCGTGCCCTGGTCCACTAGATCTGGTGAACGGCATTATACTTGAAATGCCTAATCTTGGATGGAAGAATGTTAAAATTAAAGCAGTGCTGGAGCATGCTTTCAAGTGTCCGGCTTACATAATGAATGATGTGGATGCCGGCGTGTATGGCGAGTACAGATTCGGTGCGGCAAAGGGTGCGAGATGCGCCGTGGGTGTGTTTCCCGGCACTGGCATCGGTGGTGGCTGTGTTTATGATGGGAAGCTTGTGACCGGCGCAAGAAATTCCTGCATGGAGATAGGCCATTGCGTGGTTATGCCGAATGGGCCTTTATGCGGATGCGGAAATAGAGGGTGTCTTGAAGCGCTGGCCAGCCGTCTTGCAATAGCATCAGCGGCGGCAACAGCTGTTTATCGGGGTGAGGCGCCGCATCTGCTGGCACTCAGCGGCATGGATCTTTCTGCCATTAAAAGTTCGGCATTGGCAAAGGCGATAAAGGCAGGTGACAAGGTAATCGAGGATATAGTCGTCGACGCGGCTAGATGGCTTGGCGTGGGCATAGGCACGCTGGTGAATATCATGTTGCCTGATATCATAGTTCTCGGCGGCGGTCTTGTAGAGGCGATGCCGGTGCTTTATAAGCGGGAAGTCACCGCGTCAGCCAGGGCGCATTGTCTGCATTCGTTCAGGAATAAATTCAAAGTAGTTGCAGCCAAACTTGGTGATGATGCAACCGCCATGGGTTCGGCTGGTTATGCGCAAAGCATGGTCACGGCCGTAAAGGTGAGGATATGACACCAGTTAAAGACACACAGATCTCCGGCTCACAGGATATAGGTGGAAGGATCGTCGGGGTCATAGAGATCGGCACTACTTCTATCAGGATGATGGTAGCACAGGTCGATGATGCAGGTTCTATACACGTTCTTGAATCGCTCCAGCAATCAGTGGCTATCGGCAAGGATACCTTTACAAAGGGCAGTATCGATTCCTCCACTACCGAGGAATGTGTCGTAGCATTGAAGAGTTATAAGGGCATTCTCAGCGAGTATCATGTAACCGATGCAAAGAATCTTACCGCCGTAGCGACAAGCGCTGTTCGTGAGGCGTCTAACTGCGAGGCATTCCTTGATCGTGTGTTCATTGCAACGGGTATAAATGTTCAGGCTATTGACCATACTGAGCTCAGCAGGTTTACCTATCTTGCGGTGGCGCCGATGGTTTTAGGCAACAAGGTTCTTGCCGAATCGGATGTGCTCGTTTCAGAAGTAGGTGGAGGAAGTACGGAAGTGTTGATGCTCAGGAAGGGGAAAGTGGAATCAGGCCATAACTTCAGGCTTGGTTCATACCGCCTTCGGAAGATGCTCGACGAATCGCGGGCGCCTCTTGCAAAACAGAAGGAGATACTTACCAGCCATGTTAAGCGTGTCACGGAGCAGATATATTCTGTGATATCTCCTGGCGAGGATATTAAGCTTCTCTTTCTGGGTTCAGAGGCCCGCTTCGCTGCAGCTTGTCTGTCGCCTTCATGGGACAAAAAGGACCTCGTCAAGCTAGAGGTGTCTGCGCTATCAGGGTTGGTCGACAAGCTCGCTAAAATGCCGATAGAAGAGATAGTTAACAGGCATCATATATCATTCGCCGAGGCCGAGACTATGGCGCCGGCACTTCTGACCTGTCTGCATATGGCTCAACAGTATAAGAACAAGGTTGTTTACGTCTGCACCGCAAATGTCAGGACTGGAATACTGGTGGAAATGACTTCGAAGGATTCCTGGGGTGATATTTTTAAGCAGCAGATTGTGAATTCAGCTCTTGAGATAGGCAAGAAATACAGTTTCGATCAGAACCATGCCGAGCATGTGGCCGAGATATGTAGAAAGCTGTTCGTTGTCATGAAAGACGAGCATAAGCTTGATGCGCGGTATGAGTTGATACTTAATATTGCGGCACTGCTGCATGATATCGGTGCTGTGGTTAATAACAGAAGTCATCATAAACATTCCATGTATCTTATATTAAACAGCGATATATTCGGTTTAAGTTCGAAAGATCTTCTGCTGACGGCTATGGTCGCGCGCTATCACCGACGGTCACCACCAAAGCCGGCACATCTCGAATTCAATGATATGGACAGGGATGACAAAATCATCGTTCTTAAATTAGCTGCTTTACTGCGTGTTGCCGATGCGCTTGACAGGGGCCATGTGCAGACAAGGCAGGATATTGATTTCAAAATGGAGAAGGGCCGGATGGTAATCAACGCCAAGGGGGCTGGTGACCTTACCCTGGAAAGGTACGGAATAAGAGAGAAGGGTAATCTGTTTGAACAGATATACGGCATGAAAATATTTTTGGAAAGTCTATATGAAGATAACAAATGATTTTATCAACAGAGAGCTGAGTTGGCTGGAATTCAATCAGAGGGTGCTGGATGAGGCTGGTGATGCCGATAATCCGCTGCTTGAGCGGCTTAATTTTTTAGGTATTACCGCTTCCAACATGGATGAGTTCTTTATGGTGCGGGTCGGCGGCCTTGAGATCGCCATGCGCAAAGGGGTTACCAGACAGGACCAGTCGGGTCTCACTGTTCATGAACAGCTGGACGGGATAAGGGAACGCGTGCTCAAGATGACAGCGGACCAGTATGCCGCCTATGCGGAAGTTATTGAGCCAGCACTCCGGGAGAACGGCATCAAGCGTGTGCAGCAGCAGGAGCTTCTGGAGGAGCAGGTGGATTACCTCGAGAAATACTTTGAAGAGGAGATATATCCTGTCCTGACCCCGCTCGCTATAGAGATGGGGAATCCCATGACATTCAAGAACCTGTCGCTTAACATAGCAGTACGGTTTCTGGATAAGAAAGCAGACAATCGTCAGAAGTTCGCGATTATACCACTGGCGCACGGAATGGACAGGTTCATCTCGCTGCCAGGCCGTCCGGGATATGAATATATCCTGCTGGAAGATCTTGTCGGCATGTATATTGATAGGTTCTTTCCGGGCGAGACCATAGTCGAGACTGCGGTATTTAGGATGACGTGCAATGCAGATCTGACCCTGCAGGATGAGATGGCCTCTGACTTTCTTTCCGAGATGCAGGAACTACTGGACCTGCGCAAGCATAGCGGGTGCGTCAGGCTTGAGATCTCCGGAAACTCATCGAAGATCATGCAAGGCCTTGCGCAAAAAGCCGTTCGTGCCGGAGACAGGATGGTTTATACGATTCCGTCGATGTTGAAGCTTTCAGATTTTAAACAGCTGGCATTCCTTGACGGCTTCATCAATCTGAAATTCGAGAAATGGCAGGCTTGTCCCTCTCCTGATATTGACCTTACCAAAAGTATATTTTCCCAGATTAGCACAAAACCTGTCCTTCTGTGCCACCCATATGACAGTTTCGATCCTGTCGTAAGGCTGGTTGAAGAGGCAGCGGACGATCCTAATGTAATGGCGATAAAGCAAATACTTTACAGGACCAGTTCTAAGAGTCCGATAATCACAGCTCTTCAGAAAGCAGCGGAAAACGGCAAGTACGTCACGGTAATTGTTGAGCTCAAAGCCCGTTTCGATGAGGAGCAGAATATCGAGTGGGCTGATAAGCTGGCAGGGGCAGGTGTGCAGGTTATTTACGGCATAAAAGGGCTTAAGACACATGCAAAGCTATGTCTTGTGGTAAGGCGCGAACACAAAGGGGTGGTCCGTTACATGCATTTCGGGACCGGTAATTATAATGAGAAGACCGCTCGTATATATAGCGATATAAGTTATCTGACGTGCGATCCCGATCTGGGCGCAGATGCGACCGCGTTCTTTAATTGCATCACCGGCTACTCCGAGGCGGTTAACTACCTCAAAATATCCCAGGCTCCAATTGGAATGAAGGACAGGATACTTTCCCTCATCGCTCATGAGATAGAGCGGAAGAACCAGGGCCAAAAGGCGCTGATCAGGGCCAAAGTTAATTCGCTGGTTGATCCTGATGTGATAAAAGCCCTTTACAGCGCCAGTGCGGCTGGAGTGCAGGTCCAACTGAATATAAGAGGTGTCTGCTGTCTAAAGGCCGGCGTAAAGAACTTGAGCGAGAATATATACGCTGTCAGCATAGTCGATCGTTTTCTAGAGCATGCCAGAATTCTGCACTTTCACCACGGCGGAGATGAGCAGGTGTTTATATCTAGCGCCGACTGGATGCCACGTAATCTTGAGAAGCGGATAGAGTTGATGGTCCCCATAGATGACGAGCAATGCAGGGCCAGACTTTTGTCTATACTGGACGCTTACTTCAAGGACAATGTCAAGGCTCGTAAGCTTAATCCTGACGGCAGTTACGAGCTTTTGCGTCAGTCCGGTCGCAAAGTGTCGATAAGAAGTCAGGAGCTTCTTTACAGACTGGCCTGCGAAAGGTATAAGATTGAGAAAAGCCGTAAACCTACCATATTTGAGCCACATAGACCGCAGACCGACAAGTCATGAAAAGACGCATGACAGAAATTCAACTTTGTGCCAAGTATCACAATGAGAATCCTCATACTGAGCATGTCACATATCTGGCATTAAAACTTCTCGACGGGATATCGGAGTTTCATGCTTTAAGCCAGGCGGACCGGCGGATGCTCGAGTCAGCCTGCCGTCTGCATGATTTGGGCTTTATGATAGATCCCAGAAATCATGCACTGGCAAGCAGCCGGATTATACACAAGGAAGGGATTGCCGGCTTGACTGACAGGCAGAGGAGTATTGTTGCGGCGGCTATACTACTGCATCCACGTCGCTATAAAAGAATGATGGAGTTTATAGACATAAAGAAAGGTGAGGATTTGGCGGTTGTAATGAAGATTGCCTCGATTTTGAGAATAGCTGATGCATTGGATCACGCACATCTTCAGGATGTCGATATATTGTCGGTTAAGCTGGTCAAGCGTACTGTGCAAGTAGAGCTTGTCGGGATGAGATACGAAGGAATCATAGGGTGGGCTTATGACAAATCTGACCTGTTCCGTAAGACCTACGGAAAGTCCATCAACTTCACTAATTTAGGCACTGAAAAAGAAAAGGTTTCGCGGTACATGGGGCTGGTCGGACGGAAGGACTCAGTGTTGAAAGGTGCAAGAAGCATACTTTGTTACCTGTTTCGAAGCTTCAGTGATTATAAGCGAGGAGCGATGAACGGCGCAGATATCGAGCATCTGCATGAGATGAGGGTGCTGATCAGGAGATTCCTTGTTGCGATGAGGTATTTCAGCCCATATTGGGATTGTAAAGACGCCAGCCGACTTCGTAAGAAAGCTAAAAGATTTTGCGCAAAGCTAGGGGATTGTCGTGATCTCGATGTCTGGCTGGATTTCTTATCAAGGAAGGGTGTCAAGACGGTCGCTACATCCTGCAGTTCCTGGCTCGACTTTTATGCAGAGCAGGAGCAGGCCAGGGAGCAAGCCCGCAAGATAGTTGTCAATCTCCTTGGTGGCAGTCTTTACACGGAGCTTGTTCAGCAGACCGGATATTTTATAAGAGTGGGTATTCCCGGGCTGATGTTGGTTGTTCCTGAGGACAGGTATCGAGATTTCACTGGAGGGCAGGTAAGGAGAATGTATTCGGCTATGACTCGTAAAAGATGTCAACTCGATAAGATGTCAGTGAAGAAAATGCATTCATTCCGCAAAGAACTGCGAAAATTCCGCTATGCAGTGGAATTTACATTACCCGTGAGTAGTCCGGACCTTCTCATAATGGAGAAGTCACTTAATTCGCTGACTGATATACTGGGCGACATACATGACATGGATGTCCATGCGATGCGAGTTATTGCGGCCAAGAATGCACCCAAGGGGTTGCTGGCATATATATCTGCGCATAAGAAAAGGGCTATTAAGAAGTTTCCAGCAAAGTGGGATGAGTTTACTTCGCGTGCCATGCGCCGTATTGTGATGACATGTTCGTAACCAGGCTCTTCATGTCTTGTTTGGTGTCGCATTTACGCCTGACGGAGGGTTCATCTGGACGTTAGGAAGCTTTAGTGACTTACCTTCGAATATGACACGAAAATCCTGATTCTGCAACTTGGACAGGGCATCAGAGTCCTTGTCGAATTCAAATCTCCATTCCGCAGTGTTCAGGTTTTTGCTGTGTGCATTAGTGTCTATCATCCTGCCGGGGAACTCGAACTTGATTTCCACAGTAAACCCAGACATGATGGGGGAAAGAAACGCAAGTTCTTTTGGGTCGGCAGATTTATCGCTCGCTGCTTTCGAGTCCTTTTGCCTGGCAGCAGGCTTAGATAGCAGGTAGCTGCCATCATGGCGCTGCGTTAGGTTGAAACCGTTTTCCCGGAAGAAATCTGCCTTTTCCAGTTTCTTAATATCCAAGAATGACAAGTTGATTTCGATAAAACGCCAAGCGTTCCTGGATGAGATCTTGATCCTTTTCAGTTCTATCCCAAGATCACGGTATTTTTTTACTTTGGCCGTAATCCTGTCTTCGTCCGGATCCATAAACAACTGAAGTAAGTCGTCCCCATCCACGTTCGGCAGTGCAGTACCAGCGGCCAAAGCCATCTGCTGTTTCAGCTTTGACATGGCCTTCATCTGATTTATCGACGCCTCAGATATGGAGTAATTTAGCTCCAGATTTCCTGAGCCGTCGGCTTTGATTATCAGCGTCGGCGATGCCTTTATGCATCCGGACATTATCGCCACTGAGATGACGATGCAAATGCGCAGCCATTTCATACTGATACTCTCCTGCCGGGTCGATCAACGACCTAATTTCTCTGTATTTCCCGATTTCTTCGTGGCTTTGTTGACTTTTTTCTGTTGGAGCTTCTGTTCGTTCGGCATTTCGTTTGTCAGTTTTAACACAGTCTCATCCGGAGCGACCATTCCTTCGGCATGCGCGATACGTTTCGCAAATTCAGGATCGGTCTCGAGCCGTTCCTGTTTCATTTTAAGTTCGTTGATATTAGCGTTTATGCTTTTATTCTGCTGCTCCAGTTCGTGCTTGTTCTCCTGAAGCACGCCAAGCGTCTTGACCTTAGGCATGAACCACATCCCTATAAGAATAAAGACGAGCAGTGCCAGCAGAACGGTGCATACTCTTGTTATAAGTACCGGTGCGCTCAGTTTATCAGATGATTCCGCCATAAACAGCGTTCTTTCCTAGTTCTTCTTCGATTCTCAGAAGCTGGTTATATTTGCATATACGGTCTGTTCTGGACATGGAGCCGGTCTTTATCTGACCTGCGTTTGTTGCAACAGCTATATCAGCTATGGTCGTGTCTTCTGTCTCTCCTGAACGATGACTGACGACAGCGGTGTAGCCTGCATTATTCGCCATTTCGATTGCATCGAGGGTCTCTGTGAGAGTGCCGATCTGGTTGACCTTGATTAGGATTGAATTGGCCACGCCAAGTTCGATTCCCTTGGATAGGAACTTGGTGTTGGTGACGAACAGATCGTCTCCGACAAGCTGACATTTGTCGCCCAGTTTACTTGTTACAGTTTTCCATCCGTCCCAGTCGCCTTCTGCCATACCGTCCTCTATGCTGATGATTGGGTATTTCTTTACCCAGTTAGCCCAGTAATCGACCATCTGTTCAGAAGTCCTTGCTGACTTATCGCTCTTTTTGAAAATATAGCGCTTCTTTTCTTTATCGTAGAATTCAGAAGCCGCAGGATCAAGTGCGATGAATATGTCTTTCCCTGCTTTATAACCGGCCTTTTTGATGGCCATCATGAGGACTTCTAGTGCCTGCTCATTGCTCTTCAGGAACGGTGCAAAGCCGCCTTCATCGCCAACTGCAGTGCTCAGTCCCAAGTCTTTGAGCACCGACTTCAGGGCATGAAACGTCTCTGCGCCCATCTTGATCGCTTCGCTGAATGTCTTGGCCCCTTTAGGCATTATCATGAATTCCTGTACATCTACCGGGGCGTCAGAATGCGCGCCGCCGTTAAGCACGTTCATCATAGGTACGGGCAGGACTTTTGCATTAGCGCCACCGATGTACCTGTAGAGAGGAAGCCCGCAGAACTTGGCTGCTGCCTTTGCTGTCGCAAGTGACACGGCAAGTATTGCGTTTGCGCCCAGCTTTTTCTTTGTGTCGGTGCCGTCAAGTTTGAGCATGATCTTGTCAACTTCGACTTGGTTTGTAACGTCGTATCCTATCAACTCAGGGGCTATGAGATCATTGACGTTCTTTACGGCCTTATATACACTTTTACCGCAGAAACAGGACTTGTTACCGTCGCGAAGTTCAACCGCCTCGTTTTCGCCTGTTGACGCTCCGCTCGGGACTGCTGCACGGCCTGTGATTCCGCTGCTGATGGTAACATCCGCCTCAACCGTGGGGTTTCCGCGAGAATCAATAACCTGCCTGGCTTTAATATCGACAATACTTGGCATATCTACTCCTTGTTTAATAGTTACCGCCTAAAAATATAAGTTAGTAAGCGTCAAAGAGTAGAGAATAAACAACACTGTTGCAAGAATTTAATGAACGCATTACATTAGGGACATGAAGGTGATGTTAATAGGTGCGGGAGGTATGTTAGCGACGGATCTTGAATGCGTGTTAAGGTCCGCCGGACATGATGTACAGGTAATCACGGAACATGATGTTGATATCACCGATAAGGCAGCAGTTGCTGGAATGCCTGGTGGTGCCGATGTCCTGATTAATTGCGCAGCTTACACGAATGTAGATGGCGCTGAGTCTGCTGTGGATATGGCATACAAGGTCAATGCGGATGGGGCAGGAAATCTTGCCCGCTGGTGCTTCGCTAGCAAAACCAGAATGCTCCATATCAGTACCGACTATGTATTTGACGGTGCTAAGAGAGAGCCATACACGGAAAATGATGCCGTCTGCCCGCTGAATGTTTATGGAAAAAGTAAACTGCAGGGGGAGGCGCTGGTCCGACTCAGCGGGTGTGACCACTTGATAATCAGAACGCAGTCGCTATTCGGTAGAAATGGAAAGAACTTTGTTAGAACGATCATGGACCTCATGGGTAAAGGAATAAAGCCGCTTAAAGTGGTTTCTGACCAGGTATCCTGCCCGACATATACAGTGCACCTGGCTACTGCCATTTCGACTTTGCTTGATAGTAGGGATCAAGGTATATTGAATATTTCGAGTTCTGGCAGTTGTTCGTGGTTTGAGTTTGCTCGTGAGATAGCCGGACTTGTGAGGCCGGATTACGGAATCACTCCCGTTCAAACCAGCGGGTTTCCACGACCGGCAAAAAGACCGGCTTATTCAGTTTTGGACAAGACGCTCTATAAAAACATGACGGGAAGATTTCTTCCGGATTGGCGGTCTGGATTGCAGGAATACTTAAGCGAGGGCTATTCTATATGAAGATAATGGTGACCGGCGGTGCGGGTTTTATCGGCAGTAATTTTATTAGATATATGCTGGATAAATATCCTGATGTAGAGATCGTTAACTTTGATAAGCTGACCTATGCAGGTAATCTTGAGAATCTGTCTGGTCTTGAGAGCGACAGGCGTTATAAGTTCTGCAGGGGTGATATATCGAACTCTTCTGATGTCACCGCTATGCTGGCTAACGACAAATTTGATTCCGTGGTCAATTTCGCTGCCGAGAGTCACGTCGATAGGAGCATCCATCTTGGCGTATTTGAGTTTATCAACACCAATATCAGCGGTACGCAGGTTCTGATTGATGCCGTGATCAGGCATAATGTCCCGAGATTCCTGCAGGTCTCGACAGATGAGGTTTACGGCAGCCTGGGGCCCCAGGGTAAGTTTAGTGAACGTTCGCCGGTTCAGCCTAATAATCCTTATGCGGCGACGAAGGCCAGTGCCGATTTTCTTGTGAGGGCCGCATCAAAGTCGCATGGTCTGAACGCAGTTATAACCAGATGCTCGAATAATTTCGGGCCGTATCAGTTTCCAGAGAAGTTGATCCCTTTGATGATTGCCAATGCAACAGAGGGGAAGGACTTGCCGGTTTATGGCGACGGACTGCATGTGCGCGACTGGATATATGTTGCTGACCATTGTTCAGCCATAGATCTAGTCTTGCGGAAAGCCGAACCCGGAAGCGTGTACAACATAGGCAGTGAGTATGATGTTCCTAATATTGAGATAGTCAAAACCATCATCCGCCTACTTGGAAAGAGCGACTCGCTTATAAAGTATGTGAAAGACCGGCCGGGGCATGATAGGCGATATGCCATGGATTCAGCAAAGATACGGGAAGATCTCGGTTGGAAGCCTGAGCATTCTTTTGAAAAAGGGATGGCTAAGACTATCGAGTGGTACATGAATAATCGCGGCTGGTGGGAGAATATTCGGAGCGGTGCCTACAAGACTTACTACGACAACATGTATGGGAAACGCCTCAAGGATGTGGGCGGCCTGGTCAGATAGTATTCTGACATGCCTCAGTATCAATCGACCCTGCCTTTTGAATGATACCAATGTACGAGAAAACAACTAAATCGGTCAGGAAATATACCGGCAGGATTGTCAGCGTCGACTTGCTGGAGGTAAGACTAGCCGATGGCAGAAAAGCGGTAAGGGAGATTGTGCGGCATGGCGGTGCTATCGCTGCACTGTGCAGGCTAAAAGACGGCAGGTTTGTGTTTGTTGAGCAGTTCAGGAAGCCTGCCGAGAAGACGATCCTTGAAGTCGTAGCTGGCGGGTTGGAGCAAGGAGAGCGGCCTCTGGAATGTGCAAAGCGTGAAGTCAGGGAAGAAACAGGATATCTGGTAGATAAAGCCGAAAGAATGGGCGCGATATATTTGGCGCCTGGGTACAGCACCGAGAAGATTCATATTTATTTCTGCTCTCTGCATGGAAAAAAGGGCAGGACAGATCCAGATGAAGACGAGGTTCTTAATGTCAAGTATCTCAATCGCAATCAGATCGAGAAACTGATAGCCGCAGGACGGATTGAAGACTCTAAGACCCTTGCGGCCTGGGCGATGTATAACGCGAGGATCAAAGATGCATAAGGATAGAAAGATAGGCAAATACGCGATAAAGCTTCTTTCAATCCAGACTGACGGTATGGCGCGGTCTCGCAGATGGGCTGTAGTCTTAGCGAGGACTGTCTATATGGCAGTGCGGCGCTTCTTCGATGATGAATGCATGCTCCATTCCAGTGCTTTGACGTTCAGTTCACTGATGGCCATAGTCCCTATATTGGCACTTTCTCTGGCAATAGCCAGAGGCATGGGCGGAACAGAATTAGCAAAGGACAGTATAACTGGTGTTGTTAACGAATGGACGGCAAATCTGAACAGTATGGCGGTAAATACCGTCTCAGTCAGTGATAATTCAAACGGGAATCTAGCGACTTTAGACCTGTCAGCCACAGAGGAGCAGGAGGATATTGCGCAGTTATCGACCAGGATAAATCTGGCTATAGAGTTGATGTTTGAAAAGGTCAATAAGATCAATTTCGCGGCGCTCGGCGGAGTGGGCCTTATCGTGCTTCTTTGGATGGTTATCGATGTCTTTGCGCAGGTCGAGCAGTCTTTCAATAAAGTGTGGGGTGTGAAGAAAGGGAGAACATTAGTCAGGAAATTCTCTGATTATCTCAGCGCCGTTATTGTTCTGCCTTTTTTGATGATAATGGCCTCTACTATTCCCGTTATGGATTTTGTTACGCGATATATGGGTGCTGACATCGCGGGTCAGGTCAGGGCAGTTGCTGGAAGTGGTGCCTTGAAAGGACTAATGACGATTGTGATGACGACATTATGCTTCACTTTCCTGATTAAGTTTATGCCTAACACTTCTGTAAGGTTAAGGCCGGCTTTAGTGGGAGGTCTGGTAACTGCAATATTGTTCATTCTCTGGCTGTGGTTGTGCGCAGCCTTTCAGGTGAGTGTCATCAGGTTCAGCCGACTGTACGGTAGTTTTGCAATGGTTCCGATTTTGTTGACATGGGTGTTTGTGAGTTGGGAAATAATACTGTTTGGCGCGGAGGTAACTTCTGCCTTGCAGGAGCCATTAACGACAAGGATACGGCTGCTTTCGTCACGGCTGGGCTTCAAGACTCGTATCTCCGTTGCGTTGGACCTTCTCTCCGAGTGTGCGCGATCACTTCTTGGAAAGGGGAGTGCTGTCGCGTTGACAGAATTTGCAGTGAGCAGGGGCGTGTCATTGGGGCTGGTGGCAGAGGTTGCAGGAGTCCTTTCGGCAAATAAATACATCAGTTCTGTCGGACGCGAGGATACAGACCGCTATGTAATGATTCTGGCGCCACCGGCTATATCGCTACGGAATATCCTTTCATTGTTTATCGATGACTCGGAAATGATCTGTGAGAACATGTCGGAATACGAGCGGAAAATGTCCGGCGGAGTAATTGAGAAATTCAATTCAGTCCTCGATGACCGTTTCTTTACCAAAACCTTTCAGGACTATCTGGATGGAAAGAGCTGATGCTTAAGGCGGTAATTTTCGATCTGGATGGGCTGATAGCCGATACTGAGAAACTGCATTACGAGTCATACCGTCAGGCGTTCAAGGTGTTCGGGTATGAGCTCGACCTGGAGGTCTACGAGAAGCACTGGATACGGGAAGGGAAGACAGTCCCTGACTATTTAAGGGCACATAATATCGACCGTGATCCCTCGGATTTCAGACGGGAGAAAGCCGGCCGATACAAGGCGTTGGTTGAAAGTGAAGTGCAAGCCATGCCTGGAGCAGTTGAGCTGATAACATCTATCTATGGACGGAAGCTGATTGCTCTCGCAACTTCTTCATATCCATGGGATGCAGGCGCAGTAATAGATACGCTTGGCATAAGGGCTTACTTCCATGTCATAGTCACCAATGCCGATGTCGAGAATATTAAACCTGCGCCGGATGCCTTTATTGTCGCCGCTGAAAAGTTGGGGGTGCCGGCCAAACAGTGCATTGTCCTTGAAGATTCAGAAAAGGGAGTAGTTGCCGCGAAAGAAGCCGGAATGAAGGTGATTGCCGTTCCTAACGCCCATACCAGAAACAATGACTTTTCGAGGGCGGACAAAGTCGTTACTTCGCTTAAGACTGTGACGCTTCAGGATCTGGAAGCACTGATTAGTTGAGCCTTACCATCTCAGGTCAGCATTCTTGAGCCTGCTCTTAAGTTCCGATATGACTGCCTGCTCTTCCGCCGGGCTATTGGCTTCGAATGTGGCTGAAAAGCGCAGGAAGGATCCGGCGTCATCCCATGGTACTGTCGAGATAAGACAATTCTTTATAAGATATTGCGATGCGTCTTCGGCATTGGCAAAGGTGCTGTTACCTGCCGCTTTCGGTGCCTTTAGGTAAAGGTAAAAAGTCCCGCCTGGCATTTTTGCATCGAATCCACATTCGCGCAGTACGCTGGTCATCCTGTCCAGCCTGCTACGGTAATGCTCCTTTATGGAGTCGGCTAGGTCTTTGTTTGCGATTCCGGCGCAGGCTGCCAGCTGTATTGCCTTGAATTGGCCTGAGTCCATGTTGTCCTTGATTTCGGCATATGCCTGTACGACCTTGGCAGAACCAGCCGCGAAACCAAGCCGCCAGCCTGTCATGTTGTAGCTCTTGCTCATGGAGTGAAGTTCGATGGCTGTTTCTTTTCCGCCTGGGCGACTTAGAATTGAAAGAGGCTTACCGTATACCAGAGTTGCGTATGCGGCATCCTGCACTATCAGTATATTGTGCTTCTGAGCGAATGCTATGAGTCTGTCAAAGAAATCCTCAGACGGTGCGGCCCCTGTAGGGTTGTTGGGATAATTGACGTAGAATAGTTTTGCTCTGCTGAGATCATGTTGCTCAAGTGCTTTGAGGTCTGGATAGAATCCATTCTCATGCGTCAGCGGAGCCTTGATGACAGTTCCTCCGAGATAGCGAGTGTGTGTGGCTAGAACCGGATAACCAGGAACGGTGACTATTGCACTGTCGCCCGGGTTAATAAAGCAAAGCGGCATCATTGCAAGCGCCGGTTTCGATCCGATACTGTGGTTGATCTCCTTGTCAGGATCAAGACCTTGGACCCCGAAGAATTTACTCATATATTCAGCCGCCGCGACTTTGAATTCCCGCATCCCATTGTCAGCGTATCCCCGGTTTGCGGGATCATCGACGGCTTTTTTAAGTGCGGCTCTGATGGCTTCCGGCGCTATCTGGTCAGGTTCTCCGACGCCGAAATCCAGTAGGGGCATGGAGGGGTTATTACGTTTAGCCTCTGCCTTAGCTCTTTTGATTTTCTCGAATTTATAGATCTCCGTGCTTGTCCCGAATTTGTCTCCGCCGATCCTGTCGGCAAACAGCTTCTGTACGTTCATCCTTATCCTTTCGATGGTGTATAGTTCAAAGTATAAGCGCGCAGGCTTTATACATTAGACATTTCACTTTGCACCGTCTTTGTGTTTTCAAGGGGATCCAATATCCACCGCTTGTTATACCAGAACCATTGGCCCGGGTCTTCCATTATTGCTTTCTCAAAATGTTTTAAAACGCAGGCCGTCATTCTGCTCACATCAGCCTTTTTGTCCAGACTTTTATCGGGAAAAATCGTTTCGCACAGGGTCAGCGAGTGTTTGAAAAGTCCGATTCGCCTGACCACGATGGCAAGAATGGGTGAATTCGTCTGTTTTGCAAAAATGGCCATTCCTTCACCTATATTGGCCGTTCCGCCCAGGAAGGGTATGCTTAGTGCAGGTGTGCGCACCCTGACGTCGGAAAGGATAGCAAGTGCTTCTCCCTGAGTGATCCTGGTGAGCACGTCCTTGATAGCGCTGCTACCGCGTGCGATGGTGTCGATCCCTCGCTTGAACCTGACGTTTATCAGATAGTCACTGGTCAGGAAGTTATTCTGTCTGGCTGCGATGCTGAATACTGGTACTCCATGCATTTTTGCAGCGCAGGCGGCCATTTCCCATGAGCCCATATGAGGCACGGCGATGATGGCGCCTTTCTTTTGCTCGCTGAATTTACTGATCGCATCAAGCACTACGCGGTTCGCCGGTATATTGTACATCCTGCGCACATCGCGTTCGGTCGTTCGCATCATTTCGATGCCGCTAAGTACTATATTGCGCCAGGATTGCCAGGCGATACGGTCGACCTCTGGATCGGTCAGGCTTCCGCCAAAAACAGAGCGGATCCTCCTTTTCGCTTCCCTGCTTCTGAAATGGAACAGATAGTGGGAGATCCAGGCGTGAAGCCAACCGAAGAGTATGGCTGCCTTATATGGAAGGACATTGGCTATCAGTGCGATGGCGCGCATTGCAAAATATTCAACGAGGAACTTTAGCGGAATCATAAGGTTTCCTTTTTCCTGTGAGCATTCTGACCAGCGGACTGTGGACCATCTCTATGGCCTTGGCCGGGCACACCTCGTGACAGCAGCAGCAGCCGATGCAGTTATCAGGGACAAGCAACGGTTTGTTGTCGTTCTGTCTGATCAAGGCCTTGGCCGGGCAGGCCTTGATACACTGGTAGCATTTGACGCATTTGTTGTCTATTGCCGGCCGGATCCAGATCAGCGGCCTGACCAATCGAGCAAACCAGCCAGGAATCAGGTTTAGAACATTTGTCGATGGCTGCCGTACCGGTCGGATTCCGAGTGTTTGCCATGAGTTCGGGATGACTTCGATCTGTTGTTCAACAGTAGAAAGCGAAGGTTGGCAGAGATGTTTCAGGTATGTGACGCTGGCGGGCTCAATGCCCATAGCTCGGCACAGTACTATATCCATGGCGATGGCATCTGTGGAGACGGCGATAATGCCGAGATCGACTCTTGTTCCCCCGGATGGCCCATTGCCTTCCATAGCGTATATGCCATCAGCCACATTCAATCCAGGCTTCGTCTTTTCATAGATCGTGGCGATTAATTTCCCGAATTCTTTGCTGGTTGGATAGCTCTTATGAAGATTAGTCTTCATAAAACCAGGGACTGTGCCGTACATGTTCTTAACTGCGGCTGTCATGCTTGTGAGTACATGTGTTTTGACCTTTGGTACATTTATTATAAAGTCAGCCTCCAGAACTGTCTTCGATATATTGAAGGACATGCCATTCATGTCAACTTGTGTCGAGCCTGCCAGCTCAAGGTTAAGCAGAGCAATATTTTCTTCGTCGCAAAGTCTCCGAAAGCCGGTCTTCTCCCATACCCGTTCGAGTTTGACAGCATTGGACGGGCTATCGGCGATAATGGGTGTTGCGCCAGCTTCGCGCACTTTCCTGATGAGACACCTGACGACCTCTGGGTGGGTCGTAACGGCTTCCTCGGGAGAGCGGTCTGTGAGCATATTGGGTTTAATGAGCACCTTCTGGCCTTTGCGTATTAAAGAAGAGATTCCCCCGAATGCCGACAGGCCGGCGCTGATGGCGGTGTCAAGGCTGGCGCCGTAATCCCTGCATTGCGTCAGATAGACGGTTCTTTTTGTTTTAGTATCGTTCATGACATCCCTCTTTCGTCTCTCAAAAGATGAACAGTAAATCAATTAATTGAATAGTTGCAATTTAAAACGTCTTCGTATATAACTCTGGCTCTTTCCTGCGGGCCCTTAGCTCAGTTGGTCAGAGCAGGGGACTCATAATCCTCTGGTCGTAGGTTCGACTCCTACAGGGCCCACCATTCTTTGCACTCTAAGCTGAGTGTGAAGAATGGTGGAATCCGCGCATCTTCCCGTTGCAGTTATTCTGGGTTTTCTGTAATCTGGTTTCATGCTGAAGGAGATACCCAATGCCAGGCAGTTGCCTCATGAGCCAGCTCGGAGATGGTTCGCTGACAGAACATTCGACCTTATCGTATGGTATTCGACATCGCAACAGATCATAGGCTTCCAACTGTGCTATCGGATAGGTACGGAAGATGAGCGGGCTTTAACTTGGATGGCAGGCCTTGGTTTTACGCATAAAAAGGTCGATGAAGGCGAAGGGGGTGGCCGCTCAAAAAAGACGCCAATCCTGATTCCTGACGGCTATTTTGACAGGGAAAGGGTCCTGGATTGTTTCGAGATTGAATGCTCTGAGCTTGAGAAGGACCTTGTCAATTTCATTATCAGCAAAATCGACGACTATAAAACCGGACGCACGGTTAAGATCAGAAAGAAAAGGCAACCCCTGGTTTGATAGAATCCTTCTAAACAGTGACGTCTCGATAAAAAATGCCATTTTCTGAATATTTGTTTGATATCTCCGGTGGTTATTTGTTAGCTTTGCATAATTCTTTCGTTAGGTGACACTTGCGGCGATAAATAAAGGAGACCCGAATGAATATTGCTAAAATGTCGATGATTATCTTCTGTGCCGTTATCATGTTTCATTTCATAGCATGCAGTGAAGGTTACGCCCAAACGATGAGGACTGGCAAGACTTCAGGTTCCACCGGTACATCTCGAGGTGTCGCAAAAGGAGATGAAGGTTCGAAAGACGGTTTCCACGTAAAAAAATTCTACGCGATTGACAAGAATACGTATCTTAAGTCGCCGAAGTACGATCCCACACAACAGCCCAGCGCTGGGCGCGAGAAGGAATGGGCGCAGTTTTCTGTGGTTTATGACACTACTGTCGAATGGATGGATGCTTTAGTGTTTCAGTATTATGTTTTGAGTGAGAAGGTCGTGGACGGCAAAAAAGCTTACAGTCTTTTCAAAAAGACAGTTAAATACGGCGATATTGCAAAAGGCCGTGCGCATGTCAGTGATGTATATCTTCATCCCAAAGCTCTTGAACGGTACGGAAAAATAGTTGCGGCCGGTTTTGAAGCATCAATCGATGGTAAAGAGGTCGCGAAGGATTCTAAGATTGAGGGAATCAGTCTTACGGGTGACTGGTGGACAAAGATAGCAGATAAGGCTCAGGTTACCACCAGGGACGGCTATCTGCTTGATCGCAGTGAATCTCCTTTTGCGATGTCAAATATTGACGATTCCGAGTTCATTAAGAGGTAGAAACATTGATAGGTTCTCACAGAATCATCGCTCTTGATATAGGCGCCAGTAAGGTTGTCCTTGCTGAATTTGCAATACGTAAGGGCGCAACGCCAGAGCTTTTGAATTATGGCATTGGCAGGTTCAATGCAGATCTTCAAACGGAAACGGATAGTTCTGCGTTCATTGTCTCCGCAATAAGGGAGATAATGGCCACGAAGTCCATTAAGCCGGGTGCGTTGTTGATGACGATTTCCGGGCAGGCGGTATTTCCCCGTTTTGTAAAGATCCCGCCAGTAGGCAAGGACAAACTCAGCCAAATCATCAGATACGAAGCCGAACAGAATGTGCCTTTCCCGATCGATGAGGTCGTCTGGGACCACCAGATGATCGATAATCCCGAGAGTGTAGAGCAGAACGTCATGCTTGTCGCCATCAAGAAGGAGAACGTCATCAGTCTGACGGACTGCGTGCAGGCGGCCGGACTTGAGCCGGAGATAGTCGATGTAGCTCCCATGGCTCTTTACAACACCTTCAAGTTCAATTATCCTGAGTTAGACGGCTGTACGATGATCCTCGATATAGGAGCACGCTCTTCCAATTTGATCTTTATAGAAGAAAATAGGATATTCAGTCGATCGATACCGGTTGCCGGCAACGCCATGACTCAAGAGATCATGAAGGAATTCGAGGTGTCGTTTGTTGATGCCGAGGAACTCAAGATCAAACATGCATTTGTTGCCTTCGGCGGAGTGTATGCAGGTCCTGACAGTGAAGTATCAGAAAGAGTGTCAAAGGTTGTCAGAAATGTCATTACCCGCCTGCATGCAGAGGTCAACAGGTCTATCAACTTCTATCGCAGTCAGCAAAATGGAAGTACACCGGCGAGGATTCTTCTTACGGGCGGCTCATCGATAATAGGGCACACTGACACGTTTTTCAGGGAGAAGATGAAGGTGGAAGCGGATTATATGAATCCCTTCAAGACGATTGCAGTAGGGGCGAATATCGACGCTGAAGCACTGAACAGTGAATATCATCTACTGGGCGAAGTCGTCGGTCTTGCATTGCGGAAGTCACTTAGATGCCCAATGGAAATCAACTTGATGCCGCCAAATCTTGTAGCAAAGAAGGTTTTTAGGCGTAGACAGCCTTTCTTTGTAGCGGCGGGTGTGGGTCTTGTGCTGATTATGGTCTGCTGGTTGTTTTATTTCAACAGAATGACATC
>CAMCYG010000015.1 GCA_945883775.1 Victivallis vadensis | reverse complement strand
TGAGAAAGAGGCTCCTGGAGCAGGTGAAGATATAATGCAGACAGGTGGCGGCGACATACCAATGAGTCAAAGCAAAAAGATTAATGCTGCATACGCCAAGATCAAGCAGGACGCGGCCAAGTACGGGTGGGATGCGGATCGCGTCAAAGCAACTCAACGGTTTGCGATGAAACAGATAGATGCGGAATATGCACAGCATGACTAATTGAAAACAAAGAAAGGAAATATATTACTATGAAGACAAAGCCAGAAATCACACCGACAGACTACAGCGCGCTCCTCGCAATCAACTTGCCGCCAGTGTATGCGCCGCAGGCACATGCCGCACTTAGGCTACTAAGCCCGGAGCAGAACATAGAACTGACCAGACTGGCCGACAGTTTGATGCAAACTCCACTGGCCGCCCAAGTCGAGAAGCGTATCATACAGGCATTGACCAGAGATGGGTTATTCCAACTGCTTGCTGAAAACAAGAGGCTGACCGATATAGAGCAGAAGTCTCTCACCGATGAGTCCGAGAGAGTTGATCGTATTGGAAGGATACAGACACGCTGGCAAAAAACAAAAACCGATGATGTCGAAAGCACTCTTCGCTTCTTGCTGGATCATGTGCAAGCGAGACAATTGCACCAATGGGACGCAGTTTCAAATAGTAATGTGCGTGTTGTCGAAAAGATGAGCCTCCAGTCCGATAACATCGAGGCTTATATGAGTCAGCAATTAGACGGCCACTGCTTGAAAGCGTCATTGAAAGAAAATCGGTATTGTGCTGTAAAGTGCGCAGCCGGTGAGTTCCCAGAGCTTCAAAAGAAATTTGGTCTTGAAAGCACAATCGCATGGGATGATGACGGGCTGGAGTTATATCTCTACAAGTCAGAGCTGCCTTGTAATTCTGCGCTCACAGACACTGCGTATGTGACTAACGGCATTGTGTTTTTGCCACTGGGTAAGCAGGACTGGGTGGTCTCCCCCTCTCAATTCGGACACTTACTGAAAGGCACCGAGCGCATTGAGATACCAAAGCTGCCATACAAGTTACTGGATCAGCTTGAGCAGTTAAAATCCGCAACCGACGCAACAAGAAAGAGATTCTTTAAGGTTATGGCTGAACCGACCTGATCGCACCATGTGGCCGCTGCCGGACTTCGTCTCCCGGTTTAAGCGGCAAAGCGGGTTTTGGTTTCTTCTCTCCCAGAACCTGCTAAAGCCCCGGTTTGTTTCTCCGAGCCGGGCAACTGGGGCTGGCCCTGTTATCACGTTGCAGGGCTGGCCCTTTTATCATTACTGAGATGAATGATTACTCATACACACCGATGAAGGGCATTAGCAAGCTGACAGAATTGCGGCCTGTGATCATCGTGGATACTCGCGAGCAGTTGCCGCTGAGTTTCACGCGCTTGCAATCTATTCGCGGAACATTGAATACAGGTGATTATTCAGCCGTAGGGATCGAGGATCATTTCACAGTCGAGAAAAAGACCATTGATGAATTGCCGGGGATCTTCACAAGCGACCGCGACCGATTTAGCCGGGAATGTTGCAGGCTTCGAGGGTACCGCTTTAAACGATTACTGATAGTCGGCACACGTCAGGACATAGAAGCGGGTCGTTACAGATCGAAGATCACGCCTAAGGCCATCTTGAACAGTTTATCAGCGTTTGAGTGTAGGCATGACTTGCCAGTCGTCTGGATGGCGACCCCAGAGGAGGCGGCTAAACAAGTCGAGTCATGGGTTTACTGGTTCAGCAGGGAACTCGTCGAGGATGTCAATGATCTGCTCCGAGGACATCGAAGACATGATACCACCACTGCCGGGTAGATCGTCGAACGTGGAGCCGCTGGAGTCGGTTTTGAGTATCTGGCAGAATCTACATGTATCCGTTATGCTGCCCTTTCGAGCATTTACCACGGAAAACACCGCATATTTATTGATATAAACATGGGGGTATTTTAGGCGCAATTTGCCCCAACACGGGCAAACACGTTATCAGTTACCGTTATCAGTCGGCCTATTCTTTGTTGAAATATGCCGTTTTCATTGGCTTATATTGCGTGGTGCCTGGAGAGGGAGTCGAACCCACACGCCCTTGCGGGCAGGGGATTTTAAGTCCCCTGTGTCTGCCATTCCACCATCCAGGCCACGAATATGCAGAAAGTTGATGTAAGATAGTTAAAGCAGTCTAGCGAGTCAAGAATCGCCTGTGTTTTGCTGATTCTCGGTCAGATGTCCTATTTTGCCATTCTAGCGGCTTCTGTGGTTGTAAAATACTTGGCCTTCATGTTAGGTACTTCCCATGCAGGAAGTTTGCCTGCCGAAAGGTACGATAGGAACTTCTCGGTGACCTGCGCGAAGTGTGCTTCATGACCAACTTGAAACTTTGCGGGCACAATAACTTTCCACTTGCCATCGGAGACTGCCTCCATGGTAAGACCTGGATATTTTGTCTGCAATGTTTTGCCTATAGCTATAGAAAGGTCTGCGCCGATAATCTGGCTTTTGTTCGCCTCAATGTATAAAACAGGCTTGTATCCCTCATCTTTACCCTGCCGAATGACTAGATTACAGCGGCTACCCTTCATTACAGAATAATGCGTGTCGCCTGTGCCTTCAGGAGCCTCGAAGTTCCATATGACCGATACCATTGCGTGTACTCCCTTTATGCAGTACAACATCTTGCCGTTGCAGTATGAGACCAGTTTGCCGTCCTTGACGCACGGACCCAAAGAGTCGGGGTATTTATCCAGCCCTGTAGCTTTTGTGAACTGTTTATCTGACAGCGTTGTTGTCCAGCGTCTTGCCTCCAGCATCTTGATGTCTTTCTTGTAATCGAGAATCTGTTCTGGAAAGCATTCCCACTGTATGAGGTCGACCAAGTGCGTAGTGACATCCACAAGGCCTTCGCCCTGCTGTGTTGAATCAAAGAACCATGCTGGGCGCTTCAGTGGCTTGCCGGATACATACTTAAAGAAATGATGTACGCTTTCCTTGGTTATGGCCGGGTTATCTGGGGAGCCAAGGAGTTGATTCCCGAATACTGCAGGGATCAGGGAAAGCTCTTTCTGGAGCATCGATGTGATTTCATGCCGTTCTGTCATGATATCGTAGAGTAAAACACCTTTCTGCTCTGCTTCGTCAAATGCCTGCAACAGTGTTTGGAATTTATCGGGTGTGATTACCATCGGCTTGTCGGACAAAACATTGAACCCGCCTTTTACTGAGCTATATATATAATCCGTCTTTCGAGCATTATTTCCCGAAATGACGACGACATTACCTTTCTTTTCGGCGATCATCTTTTTGAGAAAGTCTGAACCTGTGTAGACAATTTCTTTCCATTTTGTAGGTTCATTAGTCCTGGTGTTATATCCGTTGATTTTGTTTAGATGTTCGTTTAGATCCTGCCCCTCAGGTGAGTAGACATTTACAATCGGGCTGACTTGCGGATACATTGTTTTCTGTACAAGTGCCGCATGGAAGTGGCCCGGATCGAGAGTTATGAGGCTCACTTTATTTTGTTTATTTTCGTTGATGCTTGTAGAGACGCACCCAGCCAATATTAGCATCGCCAATGATACACTCGAGAATTTAAGTACAGTCTTCATGTCCGATGTTACTTTCTGTTGTTTTCGATTACGTGGTTGTTGCTGCATAGTTACAATTGCCTATTCTAAAATAACTCAATTGAACGTGTACTGTTTAGTAACAAGAATCTTCTAAGTCAAACACAATTCTTGGGTTGTGAGTGGCTTTTGTTTTATGTACCATACTTGCCATGGGATTTAAAAAGACAAAAGGCGTGACGGGTGTGATATATGCACCCGAACAGTCTAACGGTGTTTTTGTGGCAAAGTGTGCAGACTGTTTTATGTGTCAGGGCTGTTCAGCAGATAGATGTTCACGGTGTATTAATAAGCGTGCATGTCGAAAACATTCCAAGAGCAGAAAGATTTTATAACAGGAGGAGGATCAATGATGCACTATGAGCGATCAGTAATCATCGTTAGAGGTTTATTCGTCATGGCTGTATGTGTGATTGTAGCCACAGGATGCTCAAAAAAAGTCACAGAATCACCAAAGAAAGACAATGGTTACTCATCATTCGCCGATAAGTCGATAATTGTGAACCCATCTGAAGTTCCTGCAGCGGAGAAAGCAAAAGCGGTGCAGGCAGACTTCAATCTGGACGGACTTTCTGACATGGCTTATGTCCAGAAGTATGACTCCGGTGAGAGCGAGGTGGCGATATTGATCCAGAAACCAAAAGGGGCCAAAGATGAAACGGTCGTCTATTACAGAGGTGGGGGGATCCGCAGGGGCATCGAAGGGAAGATAACCGGTGTTGCTAGCCGTATTGGTGCAAAGTATACAGATCTTCTTGTTTTAGTCGCTTATACAAACAAGCCTAATGAAATGATCTCCTACCTTAACGACGGATCAGGTTTCCGTGAGGTTGTGGAAAGTGAACCGCAAACAGTTGTACAAGAAGGAATGCAGCATATTGAGAAGGAAAAATTGCCTGGTACTGCCAGCGAAAGCAATTCACAGATGAAAAAGGTAAATAAAGAAAAATCATTAAAATGAGCTATTTTGAGATAATAATGCTGGCATGTTTCGGCATAAGTTGGCCGTTCTCCATATGGAAATCCATTAAAACGCGAAATGTATCAGGGAAAAGTCCAGCATTTCTGGCAATAATCATGATCGGCTACGTAAATGGCATAATGCATAAGGTTTGTTATTCCATGGACTGGGTAATTGCGCTGTACATAGCAAACCTTTTAATGGTTGCTTTTGACCTTTTCCTGTACTACAGGTATTCCGGTTCGCGCATGATCTTATCTGTTGATGAGTCATCTAAAGGATTGGAGAAATTGTTGAAATGAAGCAAAATATTGAGTTTTACTGTAGAACCGGTCTTGTGTTGGGCTCTTTCTTGTTTTTAGTGTGTTTTATTGTAGGGTGCGTTAGCCTTAAGCCTGGCTGGCTGACCCAGTACTCGACAATGGATATTCAGGCCTCAGGTACACCCGTATCGTCGATTACTTGCGCAGAGTTGCTGAAATATGGAGATTTTGGCGTAGGCGTGCTGGACAAGAGTGAGGGCGAATTGCTAATCCTGAACGGGTCTGCTTTCGTCGCAAAACCGGGCGGTGTGGTTTCATTGCCTGTGCTTACCAAGGGTATACGCTATGCCACGGTGGGCAGGTATGCATGGAGCCGAGCGATAAAGGTCGACAAGCGAATGGGAATTGATGGTGTGGCGTTTGTTGTCGATTCTACTATTCCATCAAGCAATAGCATATGTATGATAAAGATACGGGGCGTTTTTCTTGAAATGGTTACCAGGAGTGCAGCTTCAGTGATGGGAGAGGGACCGGATTCGGTGAGGGATGTGCAATATTCGAGCAAACAAGATATCAGTGGCACTATTCTTGGCTTTAGGATGCCTCCTGGGTTTAAGGGTGTAAGCGTGCCCGGTTACCATCTCCATTTTATATCAGATGATCGGAGTTATGCGGGTCATGTGCTGTCTTATACCCTTCAAAAGGGCACCGTTGAGATAGGGACGGCTGAACGTATCTCCGTCATAATGCCTGCTGGCCTTGACGGCTCAAGTAGTATCGATATAGAAGAGATCGAGCGGGCGACAGGGACCACGGTTCGGTAAGAGTCTGTATCCCTGTTGAGTTTGACTTCTTCCAAATTCTGCGATAACCATGCAATATTGTAACTATTGCAACAATGATGCTACAAAATTGTATGATAATGCCGTACTGATTGCGAGCAAAATACGCCCTATAAATCCATATATGATTGCAATGCAACATGATAAGCATCATAAGGCTAATTGGCATAGATATTGCAGACATAAATGTTGTTGATTTGGTCAATTGGTTTGTAGTAGAAAGGAAAATATTATGAAAAAGACTACAGGTAGTTCGCAGATGCTCGATACATATGGAGAGAATGTTTTCAGTATCAAGGTGATGAAAAAGTATCTGTCACCATCAGCGCTTAAGTCGCTGACAATGACTGTTTGCAACGGGGATAGCCTGGACCCAAAAATTGCTAACGAAGTTGCTTCAGCGATGATGACATGGGCTATGTCAAAAGGGGCGACTCATTTTACCCACTGGTTTCAACCGCTAACTGGGACAACAGCCGAAAAACATGATGCGTTTATATGCCCCGACGGGATAGGTGGGGCGATAGCTAAATTTTCAGGAAAAGAACTAATCCAGGGTGAACCGGATGCGTCCAGCTTCCCATCTGGTGGACTTCGCGCGACATTTGAAGCCCGTGGTTATACGGCGTGGGATCCGACAAGCCCAGCATTCTTGAAGGTCGACTCCAAGGGTGCAACTCTTTGCATCCCAACAGTTTTTTGCGGATATCATGGTGAGGCGCTCGATAAAAAGGCACCTTTGCTTAGATCAATGAATGTATTGTCGAATCAAGTCTGCCGACTTGGTGAGTTATTCGGAATTAAAGCCAAGGGCAAGCGCGCAATCTGTACTCTGGGTGCTGAGCAGGAATATTTCCTGGTTGATAAGAAATATTATGACAACCGGATTGATCTGATCCAGACGGGTCGTACTCTTTTTGGTAGAAAACCGGCGAAGCATCAGCAGATGGAAGATCATTATTTCGGTGCGATAAAAAACAGGATTATATCATTTATGGGCGACCTTGACCGTGAGCTGTGGTCTCTTGGGGTGCCAGCGAAGACGAGACATAACGAGGTTGCTCCTGCGCAGTTTGAGTTAGCGCCTTTGTATGAAGAGTTAAACTTGGCCGTAGACCATAACATGCTTGTTATGGAGGTTATGAAAAATACGGCGGAGAAGCATGGTCTGGTATGCCTGCTGCATGAGAAGCCATTTGCTGGAGTTAACGGGTCTGGCAAGCATAACAATTGGTCGGTAGCCGGACCAGACGGCAAGAACTGGCTTACACCCGGAGACAATCCTCACGAAAATGCCAAGTTCCTGACTATGATATGCGGATTGATGATGGCTGTAGACAAGCATGCAGATTTGTTGAGGGCAGCAGTGGCCTCAGCATCTAATGACCATCGGCTTGGCGCGAATGAGGCGCCACCAGCAATCATTTCGATATTCCTGGGCGATCAGTTGACGGATGTAATTGATCAGATCGAAAAAGGTGGAGCCAAGAGTTCTCGCGAGTACGGACATATCGAAATCGGCATAACATCTTTGCCTAAACTGCCGCGTGATACGACAGACAGAAACAGGACATCGCCTTTTGCATTCACAGGCAACAAGTTTGAGTTCCGTGCCGTTGGGTCAGGACAAAGCTGTGCCGGTGCAAATGTAGTGTTGAACACAATAGTCGCCGAAGCCCTGGACGAGATATGCACAAAGCTGGAGAAGGATGTCGAGGCTGGGCGCGATTTCAATGAGTCTCTGCAGAAGATACTTCAGGACATAGTGAAGAAGCATAAGCGCATCCTGTTTAACGGTGACAACTACACCGATGAATGGAAGGCAGAGGCTAAGCGACGTGGCTTGCCAAATCTTACAAAGGCTCCCGAAGCGCTTAAGGCTCTTGAGTCGAAGACAAACATTGAGCTGTTCAAGAAGTACAAAGTGCTCTCGGAGCGGGAACTACAGTCTCGCTACGAAGTCTACATGCATACTTATAAATTGACAGTTCAGATTGAGGCTGGTTGTGCTGTTAATATAGCAAAGACCATGATTATTCCCGCATTCTTGAGAACCCAGACAGTTTTCGCTTCTGCTATTAAGGGTGCTGCTGATGCCGGAATTAACGAAGTTAAAGGAACGAAAGATCTTCTGACTGAACTTGTTTCGGATACGGAAAATATCATAAAGTACGCGACTGAGCTTGAAAGAGCGTTGAGCGCTGACAAGGCTTCAGATGAACTGCTTCGACTAATGCTGGAGCTAAGGAAGTATGTTGATGATGCAGAAGCTATAGTGCCTGATGACTTGTGGCCTCTGGCATCTTATACAGATTTGTTATTTAGATACTAGACGAACGTGTCGCGTCACAGCGCGGCTAAATATTTTAATCCTCACAAGGGTGTTTTCCTTTACAAAAGGGATACGCCCTTTGTGTGTATAGGTGCATGTTGAAAGGGAATCTAATGGAAGCTGTAGAGCAAAATGGTTTGTATCGTAAAGAATATGAGCACGATGCCTGCGGCGTCGGATTTGTAGCTAACATCCATGGCATAAAATCGCACGAAATCATACTTAAGGGTATCGAAGTCCTCGGCAATCTGCTTCACCGTGGCGCATCAGGAGAAGATGGAAAAACCGGTGATGGCGCTGGTATTCTGATACACATTCCAGACCTTTTCTTAAGGAAGACATTAGGTACATCTGGAATAGCATTGCCGACGGAGGGTGATTATGGAGTCGGGATGGTTTTTGCACCTCAGGATGCCGGGGCTGTTGCTAAATGCCGCAAGGCTGTCGAAGATATGACCGCTCAGGAAAACCTGACGTTTATCTGTTGGCGTGATGTTCCCATGGACGATAGCGTGCTTGTCTCAAGCGCCCGCTTAATTCGTCCGGCTATCATGCAGTTCTTTGTAACTGGCAAGGGAGTTCCAGGGAGACCGTCGCTTGAGCAGCGCCTCTTTATTCTAAAGAAGCAGATTCAAAATAAATTTGATGACATATCAAATGAATGTTACGTCGTTTCTTTATCGTCGCAGACCATTGTTTATAAGGGAATGATGATGGGTAACGACCTGGGCGCATTTTACACCGATCTCACGGATGAATCAGTAACCAGCGCGATAGCCGTGATACACCAGCGTTACAGTACGAACACATTTCCTTCCTGGCGGCTTGCCCAACCGTTCAGGATGATAGGCCACAACGGAGAAATAAATACCCTTAAGGGTAATATCAACCAGATGAAAGCGCGTGAACAGCTTCTTGAAAGTGATATCTTCGGTCCGGATATCAAAAAAGCGCTGCCCGTGGTCGAGGAGGGCGGCAGTGATTCCGCTGCCTTTGATAACGTTCTTGATTTGCTTGTGTCGTGTGGCAGGGATCTGCCTCATGCGATCATGATGCTGATTCCTGAGGCGTGGGGTGCAAAGTATCCGAATGGACCAGATCTGAAGGGCTTTTTTGAGTATCATGCTGGACTGATGGAGCCATGGGATGGACCTGCTGCTGTCGTTTTCACCAATGGGAAGCAGATAGGCGCAATTCTAGACCGAAACGGGCTGAGACCAATCAGGTATACACTGACAAAAGACGGGTTCATGGTGCTGGCCTCTGAGGCCGGCGTACTGGACATCAAGCCCGAGGATGTTATTGAAAAAGGAGCTCTCCGTCCTGGCCAAATCATCATGGCTGACCTGGTGGAGAAACGTCTTTTGATGAACGGTGAGATAAAAGCGAAGTACGCACGCAGGAACCCGTACCGCCGATGGGTGGATGAAAATAAAATTGTTTTGCACGGTTTCTTCAACGACATTGACCCAGTCAACGCCGATCTTCCAAAGCTGATGCATAATCAGCTGCTTTTCGGGTATACCAGGGAGGATTTGCGGATCATACTTGAACCAATGGCGTCTACCAAGCACGAGCCGGTAGGGTCGATGGGATTTGATGCCCCGCTTGCTGTCCTAAGCGAAAAATCGCAATTACTATATGCCTACTTCAAGCAGCTATTTGCACAAGTTACGAATCCGCCGATAGACCCTATACGCGAGGAGCTTGTGATGTCACTGATGACATTCATGGGTAACCCGGGCAATATTCTGGCAGAGGTTCCTCATCATGCGCGACTCATCAAGTTGCGTCACCCGATCATGTCGAATGAAGACGTTGTCAGGTTAAAGACTATTAGCATCAAGGATTTCAAGTGCGCCACGCTGAATATCTCCTTTCCTGCAGGTGGAGATGGAGCCTCTCTGCAGAAGGCACTGGATGTGCTTTGCGCGAAAGCTGAGCAGTCGGTGCGTGCTGGTGAGAGTATCATTGTGCTGAGTGACCGGAACCTTTCAAATGATGTCGTGCCTATCCCTGCGCTGCTGGCGGTATCGGCAGTCAACAGGCATCTTATAAGTAAAGCGCTCAGGACCGCTTCTTCCATCATAGTTGAAACAGGTGAAGCGCGCGAGGTGCATCACATGGCTCTTCTGCTTGGCTTTGGAGCTACCGCCATAAATCCATATCTCGCCTTCGAAATAATAGCCGACCTTGCAGCGCGGAAAGTGCTGGAGAAAGAAATAGGGGTTACCAAAGCGCTGGAGAATTACATAGAAGCCCTGTGTGAAGGGCTTCGGAAGATCATGTCCAAGATGGGAATATCCACCTTGCGCAGTTACAGGAGCTCCGAGATTTTCGAGGCCATAGGCGTTTCAACTGCCGTAATGGATGCATATTTCACAGGCACGGCCTCTCGAATTGGGGGGATAGGGCTCAACGAAATAGCGTCTGAAGCGGTTGCCAGGCACAGAGCAGCAAATAGTAAACACGAGGGACCTCTCCCGATCCTGCCGAGTGGCGGTCAGTACCAGTACAACAAGGAGGGCGAAAGACATCTCTGGACTCCTGACAGCATTTCAAAGCTACAGCAGGCAACCAGACTGAACGACAGTGTGCTTTACAGGGAATATGCGAAACTCATCAATGATCAGTCAGTCCATCAATCTACGATCCGAGGCCTGCTGAAGTTCAAGACAGTTAAGGCCATTCCGATTTCCGAGGTTGAGCCTGTTGACTCCATTGTAAGACGTTTTGTTACCGGTGCCATGTCGTTTGGATCGATAAGCCGTGAGGCACACGAGACACTGGCGGTTGCCATGAACAGATTAGGAGGAATGAGCAATTCAGGCGAAGGCGGCGAGGATCCTGCCAGATATAAGCGGATGCCCAATGGCGATAGCAAGTGCAGTGCTGTTAAGCAGATAGCTAGCGGCAGGTTTGGGGTCACTGTGGAATATTTGAGTAATGCAAAAGAACTTCAGATAAAGATTGCTCAGGGCGCTAAACCCGGAGAGGGCGGTCAGCTGCCTGGTCACAAGGTCAACCCCGAAATAGCACGAGTAAGAAATTCAACCCCTGGAGTCACTCTTATATCCCCTCCGCCGCATCATGACATATACTCCATCGAGGATATCAAACAGCTTATGTTTGATCTGAAGAATGCAAACCCTTCAGCACGAATATCAGTAAAGTTGGTCTCAGAGGCTGGTGTTGGGACTATCGCCGCAGGGGTGGCTAAGGGTCATGCAGATATGATTCTCATAAGTGGTTATGACGGCGGAACAGGAGCCTCGCCTCTCTCGTCGATGAAAAATGCCGGTGCCCCTTGGGAGCTCGGTCTGGTAGAGACACAGCAGACGCTTGTTAAAAATAATCTGCGTAAGTTTGTCAGATTGCAAGCTGATGGACAGATGAAAACCGGGCGCGATGTTGCTATCGCCGCATTGCTAGGTGCTGAGGAGTTCGGATTTGCTACCGCGCCGCTGGTAGTGTGCGGCTGTGTGATGATGCGAAAGTGTCACCAGAACACATGCTCTGTTGGTGTCGCCACACAGGATCCGGAACTTAGAAAACGCTTTTCCGGAAAGCCTGAGTACGTTGTCAACTTTTTTAGAATGGTTGCGGAAGAGTTAAGGGAATATATGGCCCAGCTTGGCTTCCGGAAGGTTGATGAAATGATAGGGCGCAGTGACATGCTTGAGCCTGATAAGACAATAGGTTTCTGGAAAGTTCAGGGCATGGATCTTGCGGGTGTTCTGACTAGAGCTGATTTACCTAATGCGCCAGTGCGGTTTACGACTGCACAGAATCACGAGATCGATACAGTTCTTGACCAGCAATTGATCGTAAAATGCCGGGAAGCTATTGAGGATGGAAAGAAGGTCGAGATAACCCTGCCGGTGAGAAACGTTAACAGGGCTGTAGGCACTATGCTTTCTGGTGTTATCGCAAAGAAGCACGGGAGTGCAGGGCTAGCTGATGACACGATAAGGCTTAATTTCAATGGAGCTGCAGGTCAGAGTTTCGGCGCGTTTGGAGCCAAGGGCATAACCATGGTTCTTGAAGGAGAATCGAACGATTACCTCGGGAAAGGTTTATCCGGTGCACGAATTATAGTGAAACCATACAAGGGGATGAAGATAGATCCTACGCAGAACATCATCTGCGGTAATGTACTGCTGTATGGAGCCACTTCAGGCGAATTATATATCAACGGGCGAGCCGGCGAGCGTTTTGGAATACGAAACAGCGGTGTGCTTGCGGTCGTAGAAGGCGTCGGTGATCATGGCTGCGAATATATGACGGGCGGCAGGGTTGTTGTGCTGGGCAGGACCGGTGTGAATTTCGCAGCAGGTATGAGCGGAGGTATTGCGTACATATATGATATTGACAGGGAATTCGACGCCAGATGCAATCTGTCGATGGTCGATATTGAATGTTTGGATGATTCTGACCGCAAGGAGCTCAGAATTCTGCTGGAAAGGCACCACATGTATACCGGTAGCATCCGTGCGGAGGAAATACTTGGCAACTGGGAGAATTCAATACCTTATTTCACAAAAGTTCTCCCGTTGGAATATAGGAAGGTGTTGGGCAGGATGAGCAAAGAAGATATGCTGACAGAGAGAGAGGCGGTGGTCCATGGGTAAGCCGGGTGAATTTCTGAAGAGTGGGCGCAAGGCTACAGATTACAGGGATGTAAACGACCGAACTAAAGATTATAAACCGGTCGAAATACTTTTCAGCGATGCGGATGCTGTTGCACAGGCGGCAAGATGTATGGACTGCGGGACACCGTTCTGTCATGGATGCGGATGTCCGCTGTCTAATGATATTCCTGAGCTAAATGACCTGGTCTCAAAAGGTCGCTGGAAGGAAGCACTCGCCATTCTAACTAACACAAGCAATTTCCCAGAGTTAACGGCGCGAATATGTCCGGCACTTTGCGAAGCTTCATGTGTATTGGGTATCAACGATGATCCTGTCACGATTCGGCAGGTTGAGATTGCCATTGTAGAGAAGGCTTTTGAACTTGGCATATTAAAGGCCGTTAGGCCTGACACTCGTATTGATAAGAGTGTTGCCATAATTGGATCGGGTCCTGCAGGCCTCGTGGCTGCTGATACTTTAAATCGGTGGGGATTTAATGTCACCGTTTATGAGAAGGACAAGCTTTTGGGAGGGATACTGAGATATGGAATTCCGGACTTCAAGCTGGATAAGAAGGTCATTGACCGGCGCATAGAGATGCTGAGCCACGAGGGCGTCGTCTTTGAGGTGGGAGTTACAGTGGGCTCGGATGTTTCCTACAATTACATAAAGGATCGGTTTGATGCAATATGCCTTACTGGTGGGGCAAGGGAGCCGCGTGACCTCAAGATCCCTGGCAGGGAGAATGCCGGAATTCATTTCGCCATGGAATATCTCACTCAGCAAAATCGCAGAAATGCTGGCGAGCCAGTCAGAGGCGAGGAAATCAGCGCCTCTGGTAAAAATGTGGTCGTCATTGGTGGTGGTGATACTGGGGCGGACTGCATCGGCACAGCAATCCGTCAGGGTGCGAAAAGAGTTATTCAGATGGAAATATTACCGGAGCCACCGCTGACAAGACCTGATAGCACTCCATGGCCTGCATGGCCTAACATTTTGAGGACATCCAGCAGTCATAAAGAAGGCGGTACTCGCAAGTGGACAATAAACACTAAGTCATTTAATGCAAAAGACGGGAAGGTTATCAGTCTGATTGCTGTTGATTTGGAGTGGTATAAGGGCTCTGACGGCAGAATGCAGTTTAAGGAAAAGCCGGGAACAGAACAGACTATAGATGCCGATTTAGTGCTTCTGGCATTGGGTTTTGTTGGGCCCGGTAAGAATAAGATCATTGATGACCTTGGAATAGCCAAGGACGAACGCGGCAACATCAAAGTAGACTCGAAAGGAATGACAAGCGTCATGGGTGTTTTTGCTGCTGGCGACATGGCTCGCGGTCAGTCGCTGGTAGTTCGGGCAATGTCCGATGCCCGCAAAGCCTCGGCAAGCATCAGAGAGTATTTGCTCAGTCAACGACTTTAAAAGAATACAGGAGTGTGGCATAATGTATGATCAGGAAGATAAGCCAAAGGAAGAATGCGGTCTATTCGGCATTTACGGTCATGCGAATGCGGCTGCGCTTATATATCAGGGATTGTTCACACTTCAGCACCGGGGGCAGGAGGGCGCAGGAATTGTCGTAAGCGACGGCAAAGAGATCCGGTCAGTCAAAGGACAGGGGCTTGTGGGTGACGTGTTTTCTGATAAGTCGTTTAGTTCGTTACCAGGCAATATCGGCATAGGCCATGTCAGGTATTCCACCACCGGCTCGACCAGGATACAGAATGTACAACCGCTTGTGGCAGAATGCGTGGACGGAATATGGGCTGTTGCTCATAATGGAAATCTTGTAAACGCTTCGAGACTGCGCCGTATGTATCAGGAAGCTGGAGCAATATTCCAGACCAGCACTGACAGTGAAGTATTGATTCATCTGCTGGCCGACCCGATGTATAGATCCAGGCCGAAGCGAGTTTCCAGAGCCTTGACCGAGCTGGAGGGCTCATTCTCGTTTCTTATAATGACTAAAAACTGCATGATGGCGGCGCGTGATTCCCATGGATTCAGACCGCTATCTATTGGCAAGATTGGTGATGCATATGTGTTTGCGAGTGAGACGTGTGCGCTGGTTCAGACTGGTGCTGAATTTGTCAGAGATGTCGAGCCTGGTGAGCTGGTAATTGTGGATGATCACGGGATGCGCAGTCATCCTTTTTCAGGTAAGCACGTCGATAATTATGCGCATTGCGTGTTTGAAATGGTTTATTTTGCCAGGCCCGACAGCAACGTATTCGGCTACAACGTTCACATGACAAGGATGCAGTACGGGATGCGGCTGGCAGAAGAGCATCCGGTGGATGCGGATATTGTCATTGCGGTTCCTGACAGCGGGAACAGCGCAGCACTGGGTTTCTCGCGAAAAAGCGGAATACCGTTTGATTACGGTTTTATAAGAAATCATTACGTGGGCAGGACCTTCATCATGCCTGAGGCTGAGTCCAGGTCAAAGGGTGTTGATATGAAACTGACCGTACTTCCTGAAGTGGTAAAGGGTAAGCGCGTTGTGGTTGTGGATGATTCAATAGTGCGCGGAACTACTGCCAAACGGCGTGTACAACATTTAAGGGATGCCGGAGCCAAGGAGATACATGTAAGAATATCCTGTCCGCCGACAGCATTCCCTTGTTACTATGGGATTGATTTTCCAACGACAGAGGAGCTTGTAGCAGGAAAAAAAGATATTGAGACAATAAGAAAGTTCCTTGGCGCTGATTCAATCGGGTACTTGAGCGAGGCGGGCTTGCTATCGCCGTTTAAAGAAGGAAAGAACTTCTGCAAAGCATGTTTCAGCGGCAAGTATCCTACCAGTCTTGAAGATGTGACAAGCGGAAAAAAGGGTCTGGAGCTTTTTAGTACCGAGCATAAGGAAAAAACAAAGAGAATTATTAATTAGGAATTACTATGGTTAAGAAAGTGCAACATACGACTAAGCATATCTTTGTTACAGGAGGGGTCGTGTCGTCATTGGGTAAAGGATTGACGGCAGCATCGGTGGCTCTATTGCTCCAGAAGCGCGGATACAGAGTCAAAATGCAGAAGATGGATCCTTATCTGAATGTCGATCCAGGGACAATGTCTCCATATCAGCATGGAGAGGTGTACGTGACAGTTGACGGGGCCGAAACGGATCTGGATCTTGGCCATTATGAGCGATTTACCGGTATTGATTGCACCCGTTCAAGCAATTTTACGACCGGCAGGATATACAGTACAGTCATTGCCAGGGAGCGTAAAGGCGAGTATCTTGGAAAGACCGTTCAGGTCATTCCTCACATAACAGATGAGATTAAAACGGCTATACGCTCACTTGACGGGGATGATGTCGACATAGTTATCACGGAAATAGGCGGGACGGTAGGCGATATAGAATCACTACCATTTCTTGAGGCCATAAGGCAGTTCAGGCAGGAAATTGGACGACAGAATGGTCTTTTTCTTCATGTGACTCTTGTTCCATACATCAAGGCGGCCGGCGAAATGAAAACAAAGCCGTCTCAGCAGTCGGTTAGCATATTGCGAACGATCGGCATCATTCCGGATATACTTGTGTGTCGCTGTGAGAGACCGATGGGAGCTGAGCACAAGGAGAAACTGGCGCTATTCTGTAATGTGGATAAGAGCCTTGTGATTGAGGAGACAGATGTAGCCAATACGATCTATGAGGTTCCGGTAGAATTGGCCAAGCAGGATCTGGATGTGTATATAATGGAACTGCTGAATATGCATGTAAACCGGCTTGATATGTCTGACTGGAAGGAGATGCTAAACAACTACATAAACCCTTGCAATGGTGATGTGGAAATTGCTGTAGTTGGGAAATATATTAGCCTGAGGGATTCATACAAGAGCATATATGAATCCCTGACACATGCAGGTATTGCAAATAAAGCCAGAGTCAAAGTTAGATTGGTAGAAGCCGAGGAACTGGAAAAGAACGGTGCAGATCAGATGCTTAAAGGCGTCAGCGGTCTTCTGGTGCCGGGTGGATTCGGTCAAAGAGGCATCGAGGGGAAGATTCTTGCTATTCAATATGCTCGAGAGAATAAAATACCATTCTTTGGGATATGCCTTGGGATGCAGTGTGCCGTTATGGAGTTCGCTAGAAACGTATGCGGCATGACTGGTGCAAACAGTTCGGAATTTGATGATAAGACCCGGTATCCGGTTATAAGTCTTATGGAGGAGCAAAAAAAGGTCACCGACATGGGTGGAACAATGCGTTTGGGGTCTTACGAATGCACTTTAAAGTCAGGCACAAAGTCGCATGCTGCTTATGGCAAAGATGAAATATCCGAGAGGCATAGACACCGGTATGAATTCACAAACGATTTTCGGGCTCAGCTTCAGAAGAAAGGAATGATCTTCGCTGGTATAGCAAAGGGTCTTGATCTTGTTGAAATAGTGGAGATCAAGGATCACCCCTGGTTCGTTGGTTGCCAGTTTCATCCCGAGTTTCAGTCGACTCCGTTGCATGCTCATCCGCTTTTCACTGGGTTTGTTGCCGCTTCGATGAAGGGCTAGTAATTACTTATACGAGGATAACTGATGCCTAAGAGAACAGATATAAAGAAGATAATGCTGATAGGGTCTGGTCCGATAATTATCGGGCAGGCCTGTGAATTCGATTACTCCGGGGTGCAAGCCTGCAAGGCGCTAAAGGAGGAAGGATTTGAGTTGGTTCTGGTTAATAGTAATCCAGCTACTATCATGACCGATCCAGAATTTGCCGACAGGACTTACATTGAACCGCTTACTGTAGAAATGCTTACAGAGGTAATCAAGAGAGAGCGCCCAGATGCCATACTTCCTACTTTAGGTGGGCAAACTGCGCTGAATCTTGCAATCGCTCTTCATGAAACAGGCGTGCTTCGGCGATACAATGTCGAAATGATTGGCGCAAACGCCGATGTCATAAGAAAAGCAGAGGACAGGAGCCTTTTTAAGAGGGCTATGCAGAAGATCGGACTTGATTTGCCACGTAGCGAGTCTGTCCGTAATTTTGAAGATGCGTTAAAAGCAAAAGAACAGCTCGGAGCATATCCTCTTATCATAAGGCCGGGATTCACTCTTGCCGGTACTGGCGGCGGTATTGCGCGGAACGACGCTGAATTCGAAGCTATAGTAAAACGTGGGCTATATTACAGTCCTATTTCTGAGGTGTTAATTGAGGAGTCGGTGCTTGGCTGGAAAGAGTATGAGTTGGAGGTCATGCGCGACTATAAGGATAACTGCCTGATAATATGTTCAATAGAGAACATCGACCCAATGGGCGTACATACAGGTGATAGTATAACTGTCGCACCAGCTCAGACTTTGACCGACCGTGAATATCAGATAATGAGGGATGCCTCGCTGGCTGTTATGCGTGAGATAGGAGTAGAGACGGGAGGGTCGAATGTCCAGTGGGCAGTCAACCCTGACAATGGGCGAATGGTGATCATTGAAATGAACCCGCGCGTTTCACGATCAAGTGCCCTGGCGTCGAAAGCTACAGGTTTTCCGATTGCACGGATAGCGGCTAAACTTGCTATAGGCTATTCACTGGACGAGCTTAGAAATGATATAACTCGCGATACGCCTGCCAGCTTCGAACCAACTATTGATTATGTTGTGACCAAGATACCTCGATTTGCATTCGAAAAGTTTGCCGCTGCGGATGACACGCTTGGCACTCAAATGAAGTCTGTCGGTGAGACCATGAGTATCGGCAAAACGTTTAAGGAGTCTTTCCAGAAAGCATTGCGGTCACTTGAGACAGGACGTGCAGGGTTCGGCGCTGATGGGAAAGACGGATCCTACGAAAAGCTGGGGGATGATCAGCTGGAGGCACGCATCAGCAGGCCCAATGCTACTAGAATATTCGCAGTAAGAGCAGCGTTACGGCGAGGCTGGTCAATCGATAGGATTTATAAGATCTGCGGGATTGATCCGTGGTTTCTAAGACATATGGAGGAATTAGCCGCATTCGAAGGCGAAATCAGAAGATTCGAGTCTATTGAAAAGCTAAAAAATAACGAGGCAATGTTCCGGCAAGTTAAAGAATACGGGTATTCCGACAAGCAGATCGCACATCTACTCAGGTGCAAGGAAACAGACGTACGCACGGCCAGGGCCGAAAAGAATCTGTATCCGTCTTATGGTTTGGTTGACACATGCGCCGCAGAGTTTGTTGCTTATACGCCGTACTTCTATTCGACGTACTGTGATCAGACAGAGAGCAGGGCCAGCGACAAGAAGAAGATCATGATATTGGGGGGCGGGCCGAATAGAATAGGGCAGGGCATAGAATTTGATTACTGCTGTGTACATGCGTCATTTGCGCTCAGGGATAAGGGCTATGAAACAATAATGGTCAACAGCAATCCTGAAACGGTCAGTACTGATTTTGATACGAGCGACCGGCTGTATTTCGAACCACTGACGGTAGAAGATGTTTTGAATATTTACCGAGTCGAGAAGTGCGATGGCGTTATCGTACAGTTCGGCGGCCAGACGCCGCTTAACCTGGCCAGAGATCTGGAGCAGAATGGAGTCAAGATTATCGGAACCAGCACGCACAGCATCGAGATGGCTGAAGATCGGAAATGCTTTAACGATATGGTGAAGAAGCTGAAGATCAGGCAGCCTGACAGTGGTTTGGCCACCAGCATGGAGGAGGCGGAGGAAATAGCGGATCGAATAGGATTCCCTGTGCTTATGCGTCCTTCATTCGTGCTTGGCGGCAGGGCTATGGTTATTGTCTATGATAAACCCTCGCTGCAGAAATATATAGCCGAAGCAGTAGAAGTATCTCAAGAGCGGCCGGTTCTTATTGATGATTACCTTGATCAGGCCATTGAGGTAGATGTCGATTGCATATCCGATGGTGATACTCATGTTATCGGTTCTATAATGGAGCATGTGGAACTGGCCGGGATTCATTCTGGTGACAGTGCCTGCATGATTCCTGCACCAACGCTATCACCAAAGATTCAGGACACAATAAGGAAGCACACATTTGCATTGGCTAAAGAGTTAAAGGTCTGCGGCCTGATGAATATTCAATATGCGATAAAGGACGATGAGGTTTATGTGCTTGAGGTAAATCCCAGGGCTTCACGGACTGTGCCGTTTGTAAGCAAGGCAATTGGGGTCCCGCTTGCCAAGTTAGCCGCTTTGGTCATGGTCGGGTTCAAGCTCAAGGATCTCGGGTTTACCAAGGAAATCAAGCCCAAGCATTATTCAGTAAAGGAAGCAGTCTTCCCCTTCCTGCGTTTCCCAGGCACTGATGTTGTTCTATCTCCGGAGATGAAGTCGACAGGTGAGGTTATGGGAATAGACACTTCTATGGGGGCGGCTTTCATGAAAAGCCAGATTGCTGCCGGAAATCCGATTCCAACTTCGGGAAATGTGTTTATTAGCGTGAGGGATGAGGACAAGAAGGAAATCGTAGAGCTTGCGAAAAGGCTGGTGGCCCTGGGCTTCAATATTTATGCCACACTTGGAACAAGCACTGTGTTGCGGGATAATGGCATCCGGACTAATGCCCTGTTCCGGATATGCGATGGCCGGCCCAATGTTTTAGACCTCATAGAGGATAAGACAATTGGGTGGATCATTAACAATCCATCGCGCGGAATCACGCCTAAAATTGACGAGGTTAAAATGAGAGCAGATGCAGTCATCAGAGGGATTCCTATAATGACGACCATTGACGGTCTGCGTGCAGCGGTGAACGGTTTGGAGTCTGTGAAGGATGCCAAAACTATGGAGGTCTGTAGTCTCCAGGAGTTTCACAGGCATTCACCGAAATTAAATCTCGGACAAAAAGAGGTGTCTAAATGAGTCGTGAATCAACATGGAATTGGGATGAGATGAGGAGTAAGCGTGCTTTTCTCGCACTGGCCGACGGCACAATATTCAGGGGGTATTCTGTCGGAGCTGAACGGAACTCTTTTGGTGAAGTGGTGTTCAATACGGGCATGTCGGGGTATCAGGAAATACTCAGCGATCCTTCATATAGCGGTCAGTTTGTTACTATGACATATCCGGAAATGGGTAATACCGGGATCAACGCAGATGATATGGAATCCAGAAGTTTCTTTGCCAACGGCTTTATTCTTAAGAATCTGAATCCGCCAAGTAACTGGCGGTCAACAATGAGCCTGAAGGACGCATTCAAGAAATACAACATACCAGCAATAGCAGGCGTAGATACGAGAGCGTTGACCAAATTGCTTCGAGAGAAGGGAACGATGAAGTCTTTCCTGGCGGTAGAGGGTTCGTCAGAATCTGACAATAAAATGATCAGCGAGGCGGATGCTGTGGAGAAGGCAAAGGGCTGGGAAGGTTTGGACGGGCAGGATTATGCCGCGCGTGTCACATGCAAAGAGCCTTATCAATGGGACCCTGATGGTAAATTGACCTGTACTTGGGGTATTGCTGATAAATTGAATAACGCCGACTTGAAGATAGTTGCTTATGATTTCGGGATAAAATGGAACATTCTGCGCAGTATGCGAACATGCGGTATGGATGTAATGGTAGTTCCTGCAGAGACACCTGCTGACAAAGTACTGGCGATGAAGCCCGATGGAGTCTTTCTCTCCAACGGACCGGCAGATCCGTCTGCTGTCACATACGCTATAGATGCAGCAAAAGCGCTGATAGGCAGAGTCCCCGTAATGGGTATCTGCCTCGGGCACCAGATATTGGGGTTGGCACTGGGTGGGAAGACCTATAGGCTTAAATTCGGGCATCATGGCTGTAATCATCCGGTAAAAGACCTAATGACCGCCAAGATTGAAATCACATCGCAGAATCATAACTATGCGGTTGACTTCGAGAGTTTGGATGAGACCAAAGTAGAGATTACGCATGTGAATCTCTACGATGGAACGGTGGAAGGCTTGCGTCACAAGAAAGAGCCGGTCTTTTGTGTGCAGTATCATCCGGAAGCAGCACCAGGCCCGCATGATCCATTTTATCTGTTTAACCGCTTTCGCGATCTCATTAAGAACGCCTGATGCTTTTCGCATCTAATATTTGGCGAATAACCATCATCCCGTACGGGATTGCTTACGCCATGCGCTTGGGGTAAGGCCTGTCTTTTTTTTGAAAAGGCGACAGAAGTACTGATCGCTCTCAAAGCCTAAGCTGAATGCCGCCTGTTGAATAGTCATCGTTGTTGCAGTAAGCAGGTTTCTGGCTCTTGCTATGCGCATTTGCAGGATGTATTGATATGGACTCATTCCTGTATGCTGCAGAAATGACCGCCTGAACCAGGTGTAGCTGACGTGAAGTTTTTGTGCCAGTATATGCAAATCGAGATCAGCCTCGCTCTTATTGTTAATCTGGCTGATGGCCTCCTGGATTGCTGAGGCGACATTACTTTGGCCAGCAGGGGCACTTTGTTTATCGGAATAGAGCAAAGCCAGGATATGTCCAGTTACTCCAGCAAGGACTTGCTGGAGCGCAGGCTGATTGCTTTTGATTGCATCTATCATGCTTTTGAAGGCAGACAAGAGAAGATCTTCACGGTGAATCTTCAGTACAGTACTCTTAGAAGAGAAAAAACCGTTCTTTGTAAGTCGGTGCGCCATCTCTCCGTTGAAAACCACCCAATGCTCAGTCCAGCCTGTCTTAGCGGCGGGCATGTAGCGATGCCATGTGCCGGGTAACAGCATGATTACGTTGCCCGATTCAATTCTCTGCTTGGGTTTGTCTTTCAGTTCGAGCCAGCCCCTCCCGCCGGAAATGTAGACCAGCGTATAGTCATGGAGAGCCCGTCCGTGCGACCAGTTGAAAGTATATTCTTTTGGATGCTGACCTGGCGGATAAGGCGTATTGGGAAGAATGTGTGATCGGCCTGCCGTAGTGACATATAGGCCCCACTTTACATCCCTCTCGCCGACAGGGATATAACGGTAAAAGCTCTGTGTTTTTGCGTCGGTCATTTATGTGTCATATTGTGCAACAAACGGGTCAGATTGTCTATTCTCTACTTTAGCAGGAAGATGTAATATGAGAAAAATTGGAATTGGTTATTTTAGATTAACAATATGCAGGAGGACCTATGAATCATGTAGAAAGATTTCGTGCAGTGATGAACTGTCAGCCTGTGGATCGCCTTCCAAAGTGGGAATGGGCGATGTGGTGGGACAAGACTATCGAGAGATGGCACGGCGAAGGATTGCCAGCCGACAAGCAAAGCGTGTTCGATATACACGAATATTTCGGAATGGATCCCTACATCCAATATTGGTTTAGCACTACTGATCCCACTATTGAAGCCACTCAGCACCATGTTGAGGGGATTGTGTCGAATATGGATGATTATATACGGTTGAAGCCTCAATTGCTGCCCGACCATTCAGCATCAATTAAGGGCATGGCACCATGGTTTGCTCGACAGAAGAAAGGTGACGCGGTTGTCTGGATCACACTCGAAGGCTATTTCTGGTTTCCACGCACACTCATGGGATTCGAGAAGCTGATGTATGCGTATTACGATCAGCCAGAGTTGATGCATAAGATGAATCAGGACCTGCTGAATTTCAACATGAAAATACTTGATCAGGTAGAGGACCTTGGGAATCCTGTTTTTATGACTATCGCTGAGGATATGTCCTATAACAACGGGCCGATGGTGTCACGTGCGATTTGTGATGAATTCATGACGCCTTACTATAACAAAATGCTGGCTAGAGTTAAAGAAATGGGCATTTTGACGATTGTGGATACGGACGGAGATGTTACTAAGCTTGTGCCGTGGTTCCAGGATATCGGTGTGGATGGGGTACTGCCGCTTGAGCGTCAGGCTGGTGTCGATGGTATGGCGCTAAGACAGCAGTTCCCGAAGCTGAAAATGATAGGGCATTATGATAAGATGGTAATGCCTAAAGGCGAAGCGGCTATGCACTCGGAGTTTGAGAGACTTCTTCCGCTCATGAAGACAGGTGGGTTTATTCCCAGCGTGGATCATCAGACTCCGCCGGGAGTCAGTCTTGATCAATACCGTAGTTATTTGCGTTTGCTGAATGAATACGTTGTAAAAGGTGCCCAATAATTCAGTGCATAGAATGATGCTGGCGAGTCAAAACAGCACGATTAGCAATTTCTAATCAGCTTGGCCCACGTAGAAAATAGTTGTTCCTTTTTTCTACTGAAATTGTTGTTTTAGCACCGTGGCCTGGATATATAATAGTGTCATCCGGCAGTGAAACTAGTTTCGTCAGAGATTCTGCCAGTATTTTTGAATTTCCACCGTTGATATCTGTGCGACCGACTGAACCGGCGAAAAGCGTATCACCTGAAAAAAGTGTTTTTTGTCCGATAAAATGGTAGCAAACCCCGCCTGGAGTATGGCCAGGTGTTGTGATTATCGTAAATTCCAGCCCGTCTACTGAGTGGACCTGTCCATCCTCAATGTCTATGGTATGCATCTGTGTAGGTTTATCTGGTGGAGGATAGAACGGAGGCATTGCATTATCCTCAGTAAAAGCCCACTCAAGATCTGCCTGATGGAGATACACCGGTGCAGGATGCTTGGCATGAAGTTCTGACAAACCTGATATGTGGTCCATATGACCATGTGTAAGCAGATATCCTGACACCATTAGCTTTTTGGAAGATATTATCTGGTCAATATTTACAGCATCAGAGCCAGGGTCAATTATCAGGGCATGTTGCCGAGCGGAAGTAACAATGAAACAATTAACTTCAAATGCGCCAACTACTATATTTTGAATGTTCAAGATCGTGTCCTTTCTGTTAACATGGGTTGCATTATTAAGGACATTATCTGTTATGCGCAACAAAACATTTGAAAAACTGAGGTTCATTGTGACAGCTGGACCGACAAGGGAATACTTCGATCCTGTCCGATATATAAGTAACCGGTCGAGTGGCAAGATGGGGTACGCCATTGCCGAAGCAGCCAGGCGGCGCGGGCATTCGGTAATCCTCGTTTCAGGGCCGGTCGCATTGAAGCCGCCTACTGGTGTGATCACAAAAAGTATCGTAAGTGCGAACGATTTATTCAGCAGCCTCAAATCCAACATGAAAAAATGCGATGTCCTCGTAATGGCGGCTGCGGTATGTGATTTTAAGCCAGCATTTCAAAGTAAACGGAAAATCAAAAAGAATACAGTGAATATCCCTATAAGGATAATACCGACTATCGATGTTCTTAGGAAGATAGAGAAATACAAAAAAAGACGGTTCTTTGTTGGATTCGCAGCAGAAACAAATGATGTTTTACCCAACGCATATAAGAAGCTGATGCAGAAGGGGTTGGATATGATAGTGGCGAATGATGTATCTTCTCCATTATCTGGTTTCGAATCAAACGACAATACAGTATCAATTATGTTCTCAGGACAGAAACGCGCGACCAATTGGCCATTAATGTCAAAAAAATCAGTAGCAAGGATGCTGGTATTAGAGATTGAAAAAAAGATTCATGCAGGCCGTTAGGCGTTTATTTCTGGGCAATTAGATCGGTTATGTATGCAATACCCTCCTGCGCCCAGTCATTCATTATCAATCCACTATCATAGCCGATACCGACCAGTATGCCGCCGAATACCGCTCTTGTGTAAAAATCGTCACCAGCGAAGAACAAGTAATAGAAAGAATATCCGGGTATAATTGTGCACATAACGCCTGTAAACATGTTGTCTTTGAATGCCTTCAGTACTATCGTAACGTGCATTATTATTACTATCCATGGACCATATATTTTTATTAAACCAATAATATCAGGCATGAAGCCGCCGTATCTCATTCCTCCACAAAGTCCAGCTAACACAACAAATATGAGGGAACTGGCAAGTGAATGATTGAAATGCTTTTCCTGCCTGTTGGCTACTTCTGTCTTTGCTTCGGATATCTGGTTCCATTGGCTCGGTTTCTGATTCTGAGCCGTAATTGAGGAGTCATCCGTGTCTTCCGTGTATTTTTTCAGGGAAAGTTTTTTCTTTTCATCCGTCTTGGCCTGTACCGAAGTATCAATGTTTTCCGCCCGTGCTGCTGATATTGCGGGATTCGATATCGCGACTGGTGTGGCTGCTTCAACGACTTTGCTGCTACTATTCAGAGCGCCGCCGCAGTATTGGCATTTAATCAGCGATATGTCAGCAAATTCAGATAAAGTAGAAGTCTTTCCGCAGCCTGCGCATAAAATATCGATGTCAGCCATAAGGATACCTCTTCATTAATTAGCAATATGTCATTTCATAAAACAGAATATGCGAAAAGTCGACATTACTTCATCGCATCTTCAAGATCATTATTCTGTTTGACTCTAATGTCGTTAATCTGCTGTTTGGCTTTCTTCCCTGCTTCGACTGCTGTTTTGCCTGTAGCACCATCAACAAAAGTCTTTATACTAGACTCGGCCGGTACGGATTTCGCAGCCTGCCCATTATTGACAGGCTCCTTCTTTGCGCATCCGATGAAGACAAGCGAGGCTATGGTTATAACAGTAAAAGCATTTCTCATTTTTTGTTCTCCTGTAGGTAACTGTACACAATCTTCTTAATAACGCCAAGTCCTTTGATCTTCTCCATGTATTTCGACAGCATCACGACGGCCGGATAAAGATGTTCATTAAAATTAGCCGTTTCTGGTCTTGCACCCAACCGGCTTATTGCCCCGACCGCCTGTACAAGTCGCTGTATGACCGCATAGTTAAAGACGACAAAGAAATCTGTAGTGTTGCGGCCAGAGATCTTTGCATAATATTCGACCAACTTGTACTGATCATCAAGCGACAGTGAAACATATGGGTCAGCAAGCAATGAGGCAATGTCATATAGCGCAGAGCCGATCCTCATCCCTTGAAAATCAATGAAGCAAGGTCTACCTTCTTTGAATATGATGTTTGTGGATTGGAAATCACGGTGGATCAGCGTCTGTGGTTCGCAAAGCATAATATCCGCCAGTGGCTTCATCTCATCCAGGCATTTCTTTATAATTGTATTGCTGATAGACATGCGGTCTTTAAGGAAATGGTCTGCAAACAGATTGTGTTCCCATTCGTATAAAGACCGATCGAATGGCATCGATAGTTCAAGCGTGGACAATTTCGACTTTTTATTCGCGGCATTATCATGCATCACGTGTATAGCATCCAGTATTAGTCGATATACTCTGATCAGTTGGCAATGTGATTTATTCTTCGAGAGAGTAAGCAGGCTATTCTCTCCGGCATCTTCCATGAGAATGGTTTTTGTTAGCGGATTATTGTATATGATCTTTGGCACCGCAACTCCAATGTCCTGAAGGAATTGCGCGTTCTTGCAATAAAGCGAATTTTCAGGACGCTCCAGTGTGTATCGAATTAATATATAACTCTTTCTTCCGTTAAAGATCCTGAAGAATGATCGTGCAGAGCCCCGTGGCTCAAGAGGCATGACCGTGAGATGATTCAGCCGTGTATTCAGGCAGTCGGCAATAATTGACATGAGTGATTTATCAAAATCAGATGCTTTTATGAGAGGGTTTCTTGCTGTTGCATTGAAAGAGACTCCGCTGCATACGATCGAATCCTTGATAACAGCATTAGCCCCGATGATACAATCTTTCCATATCACAGAATTTATGACTTTTGCATGCTTAGAGACCTGTGTCAGCGGTGAAATGCAGGCCATACTACCTTCTGTGCCGCGATTTGTTTGACCTTTACAGAATATTTGCCTGAGTCGCTTGGTTGCATATACGCGTTTATGGGTTTCGAGGTACGATTTCGGATTCCCTATATCAGACCAAAATGAGTCTGCAATAACAACACCTGCCACATTCCGACCGTGCTTTATGGCGTTCTCGTATCCATGAACAATTGTGGAGAATCCAGACCGTGGCATATATCTGCGAATGTCGGGATGCACCACCTGAACGCCGCAGAACGTATATGTTTCCTCGCCTGGGCTCGGCTTGGATCTGAAATCGGCAATCATTCCATTGGCAATACGCACTGTTTTGGGTCCTTGGTCACGCACTAACCATGCTGACGCAATGCATTTATTGGTTTTTCTAAAAGCTGAGTATATAGGGATTGGGTCAAGATCTGCGATTATGTCTCCGTTTATAAGCCAGAATGGTTCATTGCCAGTAAACCATTTCATTCTGGTTACCGTTCCTCCGGTGCCGAGTATTTGAGGTTCATAGGTGATTGATATATGAATATCCTTGCCATGCCGTGCCATTATGTATTTCAGGATGGCATCAGGGAGGTGATGGATGTTAATGACGCACTCCTTGACTCCCCAATTATTCAGCATTCGTAGCGTATGCTCCAGAAGGGGGACATTCCAGAATGGCACCATAGGTTTAGGAATGATATTCGTTACAGGATATAACCGAGTCCCCATTCCTGCTGAAAGTATCACTGCTTTATCTGGTATTGGGTAGAGCATGTCTAATATAGCAGGTGGTTTTTTCGTTGAGAAACAAAGGCCCTGATGCCGTTCCTCATCTGTAGCACAACTTTGTCTGGATTTGTTCCATGTTTAAGTTCGTTCCTCACCATGTCAGTGCCGTACAGCCTGTCAAAGTGATCCGTATTGAATTCGGGATGTTCCCATAACATATCCGCTCCGTATTCATTGGCCATTGCGGCAAGAATATATATGCTTGTTGATGCTGGTAAGAATATTCTGTCGTCGGTAACATTGATTTTGACACAGTTAAGTCTGTCAGTCCGCGGGAACCGGAAGGGAGTGAATGA
>CAMCYG010000014.1 GCA_945883775.1 Victivallis vadensis | reverse complement strand
TGTCGAGATTGCCGCCCGCGATGGTGAAGACGCTGGAGGCCGCAGCGCCGAGCGCGGACGCGTTCTCCAACTTGAGCGTTCCGTTGTTGAGGGTCACGCCCCCCGTGAACGTGTTAACGCCGGAGAGCGTCCACACGCCCTCACCGTCCTTGACGATCGCGAGCTTGCCGCCGCCCGACCCGTCTCCGATGACTCAGACGATGTGATTAGTGCCTGTGTTCGCGCCATTCAGTGTGAGAGTCATAGTGTTCCCGGACGTGGCCGACCCCGTGACAGCGAGAATGCGCAGGATACTGGAAGGGGATGACGCGCCAGCCGTGAAGGAGGCGGTGGCGCCGCTAGTGCCGCTAATCTGAATGGAGGAGATCGTATCCATATGGTTGCCATTGCCCGACAACGTCTGAATCACTCCGCCGTTGTTCAGGCGAAGCGTCCCATTGGTGAGGAGGTATCTGAATGCCGACGTGTTTTCGAACGAGATGCCGCCAATGTAGCGCGGGTTGTCCGTTAACACCGCGCTCGCTCGTGAGGGTGAAGCTGAACGTTGCGACATCACTGTTGCCGAGTGTCGTGGAGCCAGGCGTCTGGTTTCCCAACCAACTGCCGATCGCGTTCCAGTTACCGGGCGCATCCGCTTTCCACGAGTCGCTCGCCGCCTGCGCGCTCCCCGCCGCGAACAGCAGCGCCATGCACGCCACACCACATACAAAAAGTTTCCGATTATTCATACGTCAACTCCCATTTACGGTACTCGACAGTATTTCCCCAACAGAATGTTCAGAATAATTCTACAGCCGCCCACTGATTACCGCCCTTCTCTTCCGCAAACCTTCCCCACCATCCGTCATGAAGCTTACCAGACTCGCCTGGACAATGTAATCGGTTTTGCGCACGAATATGATAAGTTTTGCGCACGGAGGAAAAACGGCAACGCTACTTGCCAAACTCAACCTTGAACGCCACCACATGACTGCAGGGCCATTTCGCCGGCTTCTTTATGACAAGGCCTTCGGCTTCCTGCTTCCACTCCAGCTTCTCGTCACTGCCTACAAGCTTTACATCCGCCACCGGTTTGTCGGCATACTTCGCAGTCTTACCCAGCGAGACAATCTTCACATCAGATACCGGCACCGCCATACAAAGAGCGTAGTGTGTTTCGCCTTTGGTAGTGAATCGAATATCCTCAGGTTTATAGCCCACCGTATCCACCAGCCCGCCAAACTTGTTCTTGCCGGGCCTGGTCGGACCTTCTCCAAAGATCTTCCACTGCCTGGTACCGTAAATCGCCTCGCCATTTACTTCGATCCAGGCTGCCATATCGGCAAGGATCTTCTCTTCTGCTGCATGTTGTCGTTGTAATAATGGGCCAGCAGCTGCCTGCCGACGTCATCGGGATACGGCAGCGGACTGTCGGAATACAGCAAGTTTCGCGTCGCGAAACCAGTCCGGACATTTATACTGTTTAAGCGACTCATCCGTCGGCTGGAACGGCACGGCAGCATCATCGCTGCCGCCTGCTGCCCATGAGATTGAAGACAGTACCAGCCAGCTCATTATAATAACACCTGGCAATCCGATTTTCCTGTTCATACATCACCATCCTTATTTGAATTACCTGCTCTGCAATAGAACCGCGGCCATATGAACCCGTAAAACATGATGCCGACAAAACAGATTAAGGGCATAAGGAACCCTGCAAACATATGTCTCTCACCCATCATGCCCATGATTAATGGGCCCAGCGCACCGCCGAGAATGGCCATGACCATGAACGATGCCGCAAGTTTTGTTCTCGCGCCAAGCCCCCTGATGCCCAGGGCAAATATGGTCGGATACATAATCGACATGAAAAAGAAACTGAGCAGCAGCGCGCCCACCGCCAGCCAGCCGTTGCCTTTCCCGCCGACAATCACGATCATCAGAAGGACATTGATCGATGCATAAATGCCGAGAGTGATGTGCGACTTCGCGACTCTGAGAATCAGACTGCCGATAAATCTACCAAGCAGGAAAAGCGAGAAACCGCCCAGGGATAATAATGTCGCAGCGCCCTTATCAGTGATGCGGCCGTCCATAATTATGCCGTCTGGAAAGTGATCGGCCACCACACCAGCAAAGGTTTGGGGAATCAACGGACTGCATTCCTTCACATAATTAATGAAGAAACTGAAGATGCCCGTCTGCCCGGCCGTGTATAGAAATTGCGCCGCAATCGCCAGAACAAAATGCCACTCTGTGAACAGCGACCGCTGACTGGTCTGCCCGTCTGCAGAAGCAATGGACTCATCTTTGGGTTGAAGATCCGGCACCGGAGCAAAACAGAACGTCAGGGCCAGCAGGCCGACGCACGCGGCAACAATCAGGTAGGGAATATAGAGATTGCTGTTGCTAGTGTTGGCCACGGCTGTTCCGGACAGAACGAACCACCCGACCACCGAGGGCCCGATAATCCACCCTACCGCATTGCAGGTCTGTGCAAAGTTGATGCGCGCCACGCCATAGTCCGGCGGACCCAGAACGGTGGCGTAGGGATTGGCTATTGCCTCAAGAAATGTAAGCCCTGTCGCTATGATAAACAGGACAACCATGAACGCCCAGAACGTGTTTATCGCAGCGGCAGGGTATACGATAAGTGAGCCGAAAACGACTAACCCCAGACCCGTGATGATGCCGGCCTTATAACCAAAGCGTCTGGCATACCAGCCGGAAGGCAGCGCCAGCAAGAAATAGGCAATATACCAGAAGAACTGGACAAAGGCCGACTTCGCCTTCGACACGGCAAACGAGTTCTGGAAATGCTTATTCAGCGAATCAATCATTCCGTTGCACAGCCCGGTGCAGACAAAAATTCCGCAGACCAGGAGAAAGGTCAGCAGGTGCAACTTTCCATCGCCAGTGCGAAACATATCCAGCACTTTTTTTCTCATCATCAATTCCTTGTTTTACAGTAACTACTGTTACACCTTCTGCGCTTCTTCCATTGCAATCTTTTCCCACTCCCACAATCGCTGCGGCGAGTACCGCACGGTCGACACATCCTTCATGATCAGCTCAATATGGCAATGTCCACCAGCTGCGTCGAGAAAACTCCGGATGTCGGCACGGGCCGCCGCTGGATTCCAATTGTCTGTGGCAAATACAGCCGGACTCGGTTTTCTGCTCATCACGTACTTGTCCTTAACCTCCGAAATAACTCTTTCGGTTTTGCACCAGGGGCTGACTGAAATCTTGCGAAGATTGGGGATCTTTTTCAGCAGATCGATCTTGCCGTCCAGCGGCTCGCAGCATCCGTAATAATTCAAACCCCACCGCTCCAACCAGCGCAGATCATGCTTCAACGCAAACTCCCAATGCATATCCGGCGAGACTTCCGAGAAAATCTGCGCATTGGAACAGCCCCACATATTCTTCGGCCGTATATAACCGGGATCAAAGTTCTTCCCCGGCAGATTTGCCGTATAACCGTAGCCGCCGGATCCTATCCGCACATTCCGGCAGTCAAGCGAGAGCATGTTCTTTGCCTCCAGCTGATCCAGCTCTACCATCCAGGCGTCGACCATTTTCTCGACCGCCGCATGCACAAGCTCAGGCCGCTCATACATGTCAACCATAGCCTCCTCTATCCCCCACCACCGGATAAGGAAATCCCACGGCGTAAACCATATATGAGTCTGACCTATCTTCTTTACCGGCAGTATACCGTCGGCCAGAGATGAAATCGTTTCAAACCAGATATTGGTTACCTTCTCATTGTGCGAAATTACCGGCATCCTGATCTTGTCCAGATCCTTCTCGTCATGGATCTGTTTATGAAAGTGACGTGACACAATATTATTGGTGCTGTCTGTCTTGCAGATATCCACGTCCTCCACGATGCCGAAATCCGTGCTGTGCTGCGCCAGCGGACATTCAATGTAATCATCCAGGATCATGTCGCCCGGAAGATGCTTCCACTGGTACAGGGTCTGCCGCAGGTTCAGTTCAAAATCACGGGCCCACGCGCCTTCACACTGCAGCGTGAGCTCATCGTTTACATTCATCTCGTGCCACGGAATTTCGTTGATCCAGACCATCGGTCGCTCGGATTCAAGGTCATTGAGCTTCTGCCAGAGCCTGGCCTTCTCCCTGTGCACAGGCATCGAGGCTTGCGCGGCATAATCGCTGATCAGTCCCTTCAGGACATCGTTCTCTCTGCTGGAAAGTTTGATAGCCGACTCCTCCGGAGGCGGCGTCTTATGACTTGGATCGTGTAACATTGCTGTTCTCCTTCTTTTTCTTACCGGAACGGGCTGGCGCAAAAGACCATCACCTAGTGTATGAGACAGAATAGCCGCTATGCATAAAACTGGCAATGCACAATCTTGACATTAACCTGCACTTATGCTGAACTTAAACCGTGCGCAGGTGAAGTCATGATGCAGGAAAATCTTAACACCCTTATGATAGCAGGCGGCAAGGCGCGTTGCACACCGGCCTGGAAGAGAAAAGCCGACGAACAGGACCAGTGCTTCAAGATATACTTTCTTGTCACCGGTTCTGCCGAACTGCGGGCGGCAAATACAGGTATAATACTGAGAAGCGGCAGGATATACATTATTGACGGGCATAGACTGGAGTCGATGTCCTGCCCTGCTTTCATGGATGTCTACTGGCTGCATTTCGAGCCTGAATCACTCTACTTTGCGCAAGTGCTATCTGCGCTGCCTGTCGTCACCGAAATCAGGATCGAAGATCCGGCGTCCATGGCAAAGCGGTGGCAGGAAGCCATCGGCGTGTTTGAAAAGCCGCATGCAGACATAAACGCACCCCAGGTGACTGTACCGTTTTCCCTGGAATGCATGGTGCAGTCACTTGTCCTTGATATCGTAAACCTCGCTACAAAACAATATCCGCCGATCGCGAACAGAAAAATATTAAATGCCATGCATCGGTTCAGGGATGTCCTTAATTACATGGATACGCATTTTAAAGATAATACAGCGCTTCAGGACCTGGCAAAGAGAGTCGGCATGGCTCCGGAATACTTTCACAGACAGTTCAGCGCGATATTCGATACGACACCCCACGACTACATGCTTACGCGCAGGATTAGCATGGCGCAGCATCTTCTCCAGAAGACGAATATCTCCATCAAGGAAATCGCAGCACAATGCGGATACGACAATCCGTTCTACTTCTCCCGTATCTTTACCAGGCGTCTGAAAGTCACACCCTCACAATATCGCAGGCACAGCGTAAGAATGTAACGGAAAGAAGATATGGCGGGGGCGCATTGGAGCTCTGCCGAGGTGGTCTGCTGTGCTTTATTTAGCTTCATTCCGCACCGGCGTCAGGCCAACCTCAACAATTGCAGTCTTCCCTGTCTTTATTTCCAGCCTGCAAGACCTCTCTCCCGGCTTCGCCTCCAGTATTGATGCGCCGCCATCACATTTGAATTCTTTAACATCAAAAGCGGCAGGCATTGTAAAGCCGCTCGGCCAGCGCCTTCAACATCACGCCTTCAGCAGCAGCGCGCGCCAGCAGCACTTCCGAAGTCTGCTTGCGGTCCTCCCCGCCGCCGAGATCCAACGCAATACGGTTGTAAAGCGCCCCATGCGCCTTCGCATGAGGTGTGAACAATTCCTCGTACTTGGCACTCAATCCACCCAGCTTCTTCTTCATCTCGGCCTGCCGGTTGGTGGAATACGCACCTTTGAAATCAGGATGGTCCGGTGAGAACGCCCGTATTGACAAGCTTCATGCCGCTTTTTTCAACCATGAGTTGTGGAATTTTGCCGTCATCAAAATACAGTTGATCAGGTCGGTAATTAGCAACCAGTTCAAGGGTGCGCTGACCAAACTCCGCATTGAAGTTGGTATATTTGCTTGCGTATAGCTGCTGCGGATCCAGCCCTTCCCACCACAGACCCTGACCATCCGCCTTGGTCAAGTTGCCATCATACGGGACTCCTTTCTGCGGCCCTTCGGAATCCGAACCAAAGGCTGGCCCCAAAATAGTGTTTCGCGGCACGGGCGGCGTGTACCGTGGCAACCCATTTAAGATTGTGCCCACGAGCCGCTGCCGAGAACTCACCGATAAGGTCACGCTTCGGGCCTACTTTGGTTGTGTTCCAATCATGCACGGAACTTGGATACAAATCAAAATTGTCGTGATGATTGGCAATCATCGCCACATAGTGCGCACCCCAGTCCTGAAACCGCGTTACCGTTGCCTCAGCGTCGAATTTATCGGCCTTCCATAAATTACAAATATCCTTGTAGCCGAACTTGGATTGATGACCGTAAGTTTCACGATGATAACTCCAGGCCTCTTTACCCCACGCTTCTGGCTTTAGTTCCATATACATGGAACGAGCATACCAGCCGCCGCCCTTCGCAGGAATCGTTTGGGGCCCCCAGTGCAGCCACAACCCGAACTTGGCATCCTTGAACCACTCCGGACATTCCCATTTCGCTGCAACCTGGTTCCAGGTTGAAGTCCCCTCCGCGCGCACTGTTGCGCTCTTGAACAGGCAAACACTTATCAGAGGCACACCCAGCAACAATACCCCCAACCTGCGCGTGATCTTGAACATACTCTTTCCTTTCTAATTAGACATTTCATTCCCGTTAATCCTCATAACTCTATCACACCAGATCTGTGCGAGTAACCTGTTTTGCGCACGGAGGAAGAACACGGAGAAGATCAGGACACTCCTCTTCACAAGATAGGTCGCCTTTCCCTAAACGTATATCACCGCTCAAGTTGACTTTACCGCTCCTTACTGCGGTAAAGTCAGGCGGGCCTCATCCGGATCTTTGAATGCATTACTCATGGTCAGAGCGTTCATCGCTACATCGTAAGACGACATTGGCAAACGCACAGTAAAATCCTGTACATAACACATGGCCCTGATCAGCAGTGAGGGGTTACAGGAACGCGACAGGGCACGAAGCGCCAGCAGATAGTCGTCACGGAAGACAGTAGGAATGATGATTCGGCTGAGTCCCATACGTACCAGTTCCGCATTCATCATCAGCCTGGCAACACGCCCATTTCCGTCAACAAATGGATGAACCTCCGCGATGAGAAACATTATAAAAATCGCACGCGGCAGGCCAGGCATAATGGCAGATGAAATCTCAAACCCCTTCGATAAAGTGCCACGGACAAGTTCGGGTTCAACAAACACAGTCTCTCCGGCACGGTTAGATTCCTCCTTGAACGATCCAGGGATCCTGTCTGGCCTGGCCTCCATGATATCGTGATGCCGGGATTTCAACAATCCGAGGAAGTCAGCGAATGTTTCAGGAAATGACGTCATCCGACCAAGGCCGGATGCCACTCTAAATGTCCCCATAATGTCATGGGCATCCTCTGGACGGTTCCGAGGCACTTTGTTTTTAAATATAATGTCATACGCTTCGGAAATCTTAAATTCCGTTCCTTCAATGTAATTCGAGAAGTACGCCTCGAAAAATGCCAGCATCTGAATTTCCGCTTCTTTTGTGCGAATCTCTTTACGAACCGGAAGTTCTGCCTGGGTGAGCGCTGCGAATAAACTGTTAAAGAGATCCAACCGTAGAGGATCGTAAGGCAGTCCCATTGATCGTGCCCTGGCCGCAGGCGAAGAAAGATCATTAGCCGGCCTGGTTCGCAGAATCGCTGAAATCACTGCATTTAATTTCTGGAATGGAACATCCATGTGCAGAGGTACGACCAGCTCTCGCGCCGCATCTCTAAGCGTATTTAAAGCAGAACTCCCCTGTGCCAGACAAATACGATCAAGGCGCTCTTCTATCTCAACTTTAGAAAGATTTTTCACAGGGCCTGATCTCCCCCTGGCAATCTGCATATTCTCAAGAAACGCCCGAGGCCGCGATGAGATGAATAAGCCGTTCATAAACGGCATATCCGTACTTGCCGGACCGGGCCCCTTCATCAAATGCACGCGAATGCCAGGCAATGTAATCTGTTTTGTGTAAGAGTATGTAAGAAATATGTCTCCTGAGTCAGTGGGTCGTCCTTCTAATGCAGAACGGTGACTTAGAAGAGCCCCCGAAAACAAACGTCCAAGAATGGGATAGAGATTCCTCTTTACGATCTGCGAGTCGTTATCAGTAAAATTTGATGTATAGAGCTTGGGCGCAATCTTGCGTAGCAGCCCTGATTTCACCGAACGACTAATACGCTGCGACTGCGTGCTATCCGCAGTTGAGAAGACTATTTCTGGTAGATTATTTTCCACAATACACCTGCCTAACTCAATATTAGTCAATAATATTGCATATAGATGGCATTCTTGTCAAATATTTTAGAATATAGGATTATTTGATAATAGATGGAGTCTGCCTGATGCGACGACGCGCTGAAAGCAGGCGGGGCGGAAGAGCAGGACGCGCAAGTCGACGTTCCCCACAAACACGTTGATCCATGATTATGATCCCTATCGCTTTTTATCTATCGCTCGGACTCGGGGATCGGGGATGTCATGGAGGTGGCGGCTTCGAAGCTGGGGGTAGGCCTGAACTGGGGATGATCTTTGTATTTCAGGTTCTTCCTGCCCCAGTAGGCTCCATAATACTGACAATTGGTGTCAATCCAGTTGCTGACCTTGAGGAGTTCTTCCTTCGATAGTTCGATATCCTTGTGGCTTTGGGCGAGTTTGTCGGCTCGTGCAGACTGGGCGGGATCTTTCAGTTTGACCTTGCCTTTGCTCAGCATGGCGACGAGCACGCTGGCGTGTGAGCCCAGGGATTTTGCCGGAAGGTAATCGACGTTACCTGTTTTCGGGTGGTTTTCACCGATGACCGGGCCAAGGAGTCGGCGATCGAATTTACCCTTGCGGCGTTCGGGAACTAGGTTTTCGTACGAGACGTTGAACAATTCGGTCAGGACGCCACTGAGATCAAGCTTGCCCTTGGGTTCCGCGCCACTGTGACACTTGAGGCAATGTTTGTCCCAAACAGGCTGGACGTCGTGTGCGTAGTCAAGGGGACGTTGCCCTCTCGATTCGCCCGGCTGGGGTCCGGGTGTGGACGGTGCGCGTTGGAGTGCCTTTTTGACACGGGAGGAATATTCGGAACTTATGACACTGCCGGGGGTTTCGTGGCAGCCTATGCAACTGCGGGTTTCACCCGGCATGTAGTCGACAAAGGTGCGTTCGGTCTGGACGCACATGTAGTTCTCGTCGAGGACCTGCATGAAGATATTGGCCCCGGCTGGCACGGTGAAATAGGCTGAGCCATCGTCTTCGACGGGGATGATGCCGTGCTGAACCTTGAGGCCGAGGTGGGTGTCCTTGGTGATGGTGGCGTGCTGCTGATCATAGCAGTCGCCATCCCAATTTCTGCGCGCGGCCCAGGGACGGGGAATCTGCTCGAGGATGCGGACGTATTTGATGGAGCCGCGAGAAACCCCTTCGAGGCCGTGATAGACATCAGATATGACGCAGACGGCCTGGTTGCTCTTGGCGAGGTTGGGGTCTTTGGCGGAGGCCAGTACCGGCGGCTTCGGTCGGGCTTTGAGCGGGTATGGAAGCCAGCAGGAGATTTCGGGGTCAGAATAAAGAGATTCGACGGCCCCTTTCTCGTTGAGGATGTAAAGACCGTACGCCTTGGGATCGTTCCAGGTCGGGCCGGCTGGTTTGTGTGCTACAAGATACAGCGCGTCGGACAATGGATATGGATCTTTGAAAAGGCGGCCGTGTCCTTTGCCATCGTTTTCCCATCTTCCGTCGGGCTTTTGGAAAGCGAACCCACCCTCGGCCTTAATGTCAACATCCGGCGTCATGTAAGTCATCGGGGCGCGGGTCCGGATATTTCTGGTCATGTCGAGATGGATCACGGTGCCCATGCCGTTTTGCGGGGCATGGGGTGTGCCGAGCACGACGTAGCAGTTGGCAGTGTTTGGGATCGGACGGCCGTAGAGCAGTGTCGGGGGGAGCGCGATGTCGTTCCCGTAAATTTCGGAGGAGGCAGAGCCGTCGGGTTTCATGGCCCAGAGGCACTTGACGCTGACAGCACCCTTGTCCACATATTCCCAGCGTGTGTACATGAGGCGGCCGTCTGGGAGCGCGACGGGCGCAGCTTCGCTGACGGAGCTGTTGCTCAGCTTCTGCATGTTTTTGCCGTCGGCATCCATGCGATAGAGGACGGTGGTGGTGAAGTCGTCCGGTGGGTCGCACAGGATACCGAACTGGCAGCGGGTGGAGATGAAGACGATTCCGCCGTCGGGCAGGTAGCATGGCTGCATGTCGTCCGTGGCGTGGTGGTAGCGGCCTGCCACACGGTATTTCTTTGCAAGTTCGGCTTCGTCGAGCTGGGGGAATGTCAGCTGATGCAGACCGCTGCCGTCGATGTTGACTTCGTAGATCCGATAGCCCACCTGGGCGCCGGCTTTCCAGGCAAAGACGATCCGGGTGCCGTCGAAGGAGAGGTCGAACCGTTCGAACACCCCTCCCTTGAGCTGGGGGACCAATGCTTTTACGGCACCACTTTTAAGGTCGAGAAGGCAGAGATTGCCGCCCGGTTTCCAGCTGCCGTTGATGTACTCGGTGTAGTAGTGATTGGCGTCGTAGGTGTAGCGTTTGACGAAGATGATCTGGTCGATTTCATGCCGCCTGAGCTTATCAATGACCTCCGGCTTTACCGAGACCTGCTCATTCCCGGCAAGGGCCAGGGAAATGACGGCATCAAGAATCAATACCGCAAGCAGTGTTATTCTCATTTTAAGTTCCTCGATCATGTCTATTTCTTGCCCAGAAAGTTATCGTTAATGTTCTTGTCCGAATGCCTGACGGCGTTGTCTGTGTGGACATTTGCCACTTCCGATATTATGGCGCCTTCCGGGCCCGCCAGCTGCCAATGGCGAGTATAGACCTTTGACAGCGCCACGAACGTACCCGGCCCGGCGACAACTTCATGTTTCGTCGTGGCCTCGCCGTTCATGTGACACTTTGGGATCACCACATCCCTACCCAGATTGGGCTCCCCTTCCCCTACAATATGCGACAGGCCCCAGCGAACCAGCCATCCTTCGCGTTTGGCGGGATTCTTGTCGCCATCCAAATGCCAGTGCTCCGGCAGCATTTGGCCCGGGAGAAGAAACAAATCCATCAGCATATATCGGTCTTCCTCGTTGTTCTTGAAGAGGAATGCCGCCAGGCCCAGTTTCGCGAATTGGCCCGTGCCGTAATCAGAAACCCATAGTTTGTCGCGCATCCCTGGGAATACCGGATAGCCGTGATGTTTAGCCAGCGCCATGACGGCGTCCTTGCCTTTTTCCGTGTCGAATTTCCCGTCCGCGCCGTAAAACGATGCGTTGTCTAAGGTTATCGCTTCCAGCTTGTGTGATGGATCAACTCCCGCACCGGCCGATTCTCCCGCCAATAGTGCCTGGCCTCCCAGTATACATGCTGTTCCTATAACCGCCGTCATGATTTTCATGTTCATCTCCTGTGTTTACGTTTTCACCACTTTATTCCCGTTACACCAACAACCATACCACATCGGCTTCGTACGCGTAATCGATTTTGCGCACAAATTTGATAAGTTTTGCGCAGAGGGAAAAACGAAGGCCAAACACGTCGGAGTACGAGCATTGTACCTGCTGCTCGACACACATGCCATGCTCTGGTTTGCAGCCGGTGACAGCCTGTTGAGCTCAAAGGCACGCGACACAATTCAAGACTCGCTTCGGCTCAACATCATTAACAGGGGCAAGCCATAAAACCTAAGCATACCAAACGACCTACTTTGATATAATACACATAATTAACAGTAAATGTAGCCCCGGTGTCTCACCGGGTCTGTGGTTGTACTCCCGGTGCTTGCCAGCCTGAAGCAAAGAGTCCGGTGTGGACACCGGAACTACATTCCAGAATTATGTACATTCTGTTAATTCTGTCAAAACTCTTCAATTCTATTCCACTGAAAACAGCGAAGAACCCATTTCTCGCAAATGCTATGAGAAATGCAGGTTAGCAAGCGCAGTCTTTGGCGTGGCATTGGCATAGCAATAGACACAGCAATGTGGACAAGTATTGTACGCTCCTATGTCCTTGCTTTTTATACAACCGCACGCCACACGCTGCCCCGTATCCTTAATATTCTTGGGCTTGCGGGTGGCGGCAGGAATACCGGGAAGATCATGCTGAATATCGGTGTCGTGTCCGCAGAAATGCATCAAAGCAGCATCCCGCTCGAAGCATTTGATTATGAGACGATCATCGATGCAGCGGTTATGTTCTATCCCGTATGACGCAAGATCTAGTTGCTCTGCACACGTGCCCAGCGAGAGCTTCCAACTATGATTGAGCACAGCAAGTCCCTGCGCAAAAGTGTTCATCTCGTCAACACTAAACTCCCGCACCGCTATCCCGGCCTTCTCGAGGTTCCGCCCAACTTTACCGTACATATCGATATCTGCAAAGCTGAAGACAAGTCTGGAGGTGAAAGCAGCTATCTTATTGCCAATGTTTTCAACCTTGATAAGCAGGTCCTTCACGGACAGCTTATTCGTTAATAGAAGAGGATCGAACCGCCATATCACACGGTCCCTACCCAAACGCTTCGAGAGGCGAATAAAGGCATCTATCCGATCCTTCACGCACGGCACAGCCGGCTCATAATGCTCTGCGTCATAATCATTTAGCGTAAATTGAAAATAGTAATTCAGACCCATTGCATCAAGCGTGTCGAGATGCTTCAGCATCGGCTTGGGATTTTTAGACCAGAAAACAAAAAGCCTCGCCTTATTAAAGCTCACATATAGCGGAACGCCATTGAATGGATTGATCCATTTTACAAAGCCCTTCTCCAGGCGCTTTATAAACCAATCCGAATAAAAGGCCGGAATATCCGTAGAGCGACTAACAGAAACGATTACCGGCGCCTGCGCCTCGACAATCTCTCCATGCTCATTGACAATTTCAACCTTTTCCCATTCAGCCACACGGTCTCCTAACTGTCCCCCGTCCACTGTCAACTTTCTCTCTGTGACCTCTGTGCCCTCTGCGAGAGACATCTCCTCCGTCCTCTGTCTTCTGTCCTCTGTCTTCGCCTGTAACCTTTAACTTTATACTTTCACCATCACAACCTTGTTATGACCGTCTTTTGCCGTCATATCCAACCTTAACGGTGTGACCGACACGACCTTATCCTTTGCGATGGCATAGATATCGGAGTCCTTCTCCAGGCCATCATGATCCAAGTCCACCACGCACTTGCCGTCACCGAACCGGCTGTCATGCTTCGGCTCCGTTATCCTCGTAGTGAAATATGGATGGCGCGACTGACACGTCACACGACATTCCGTCTGCTCCGTGATCCCCTCAGGGATATTCACATTCAGAACATCCACGCCTTTCGGGAAACTCGACTCAATCACCGACTTGATTACCCTGCGTACAAAGTGCCGTGCCATTTTCCAGCAGACATCGCCGTAATGATGGTGATGCGCCATATCTGTCTGAAGCGACAGAGCTATTGCCGGAACGCCCATCGTTGCAGCCTGGATAGCGGCGCCTACCGTACCGGAAATGGTCAAGTTCGAGCCCAGGTTCTCACCGTAATTGATGCCGGATATCAACAAGTCAGGCCGCTTGTCATGAAATATTGTGTGGAAGGCATGCATAACGACAAAGGCTGGAGTGGAGTCGGCATGATATGCACGGATCTTCTCGCCGTTGACCTCAAACTCCGCCATCTTGAGATAATCGTCCTTCTTGGCTGACAGACTCCTGCCCATGGATGTCTGCTGACTTGACGGCGCTATGACCACAAGCTCCCCCAGCCCCAGCACCGCCTCAACAGCGGCCCTGATCCCCGGCGACTTAATTCCGTCATCATTTGTTACTGCTATTAATATAGAACTCATTTGGTTATGAGAATAGCCATCCATTTGACACGTTGCAACCTAACTATGCAATTCATTGGTTAATTATGCGTCCCTCACCAATGAACGCGCTCTCTCCGTGACCTCTGCAAGAGACATCTTCTCCGTCCACTGCCTACTGCCTGTACCCTTAACTTTATACTTTTAACGTCACAACCTTGTTGTGCCCGTCTTTTGCCAGACTCAACCGGCGGATAAATATTCTTCTCTTCCTTGGCGAACTTGGCGTCCCGCCTGCAACGACTATGTCGTAGACATTGCGGGCAGGCTTTGCGCGAGAACCTCTTCTCTGCAATATGTGATTTGCCATCTATAATCACAGTTTCGTTTACACGAAACTGTTAGTAAGACGCAATAAAGAGCGCGTGTTGTTTGAATACGCCGACGTAAACAGTGCACTCTCTCTGCTTATTCGTTGCTCTGGAAATGCTCACGAAGCAGACGGTCTGTCTGGCCTGCCAGATACAACGGCAGGGAAAGAAGCGTGAATGATACGCCTTTCACGCCTTTCTTGTCTCCAATGTCAATGGAGAATGAATCCAGCGACGGGCGATCCATATTGAATCGCATGGCAAAACTGCGCTTCTTTTCGGCAAGGAACATCTGGGTTGACTTGAGACTGCCCGATGTTCCAGCTCTGACCTCCACGGGCAAAATGTTACCTTCGTATGCACATATATAGTCGACCTCAGCATTGGCGTTCTTTGCCTCACGGTGCCAATAGAAGAGCGGGTGTTCCTGGAAGGCTGGTGACAAAGCGCGAAGCTCCTGCCCGATGAATTGCTCTGCGAGCCTGCCTTCCTGCGCGCCTAGCAAGTCTGCCGCATCCGGCAGATTCAGTCCGCATAGATGATTGCAGAGTCCAATGTCCAGTAGAAGCGGTTTGACATGGCTCTCTGACGCCTCCGCACCAAGCGGTACACCATTCGCTGAGCTGTGGCGCACGAGCGTAACAATCCTGCTGAGTTCAAGCAGTTCCAGCGCCGTCTTCAACTCATCTGAGCGCACTTCTCGGCTGATGTTTACGTATCGCACCTTCTGGCCAATATTCCGGGGAACGTAGCGCAACACCTGTCGCATATTCCTCTGCTGTGCGCGTGTGCCATACTTGGCGAAATCATCCTGCAAGGTAATGGCAATGGATGCCAGTACCCGTTGAGCTTCGAGCAGATCATGGCGTTCCGCATATGTCTTAACCACTGCCGGCATGCCTCCGACGAAATAGTACATCCGCAGGAGTTCCCGCAACTTAGCGCTTACTGCTTCTCCGATAGCGTCGCCGACACGGTATTGCCCCAGGTAATCAACAAGCTTGTCATCGCCCAAGGCTGACAGGAATTCTTCAAAAGTAAGAGGATTCAGATGCAGGTATTCGATTCGGCCCACCGGCATAGAATGCTTGAATTCCCTGAGGGCGAAATCCAAAAGTGAACCCGCAGCTATGACGTGCAAGTCTGGCATTTCTTCATGGAAGTAACGCAGGCATGAAATAGCTTTGGGACATGCCTGGATTTCATCAAGGAACAACAGCGTCTTGCCGGGAATAATGGTCTGATTAAAATACAGGCCTAATTCCTGAATAATACGCTTGGCTTCCATCCGCTCGAACAGCGGGTGCAGATCATCCTTTTGCTCCAGATTGACCGTCAAAACCGACTCAAAATATTTCTTCCCGAAGGTTTCCACGAGAAAAGTCTTTCCAACCTGCCTGGCTCCACGAACAACAAGCGGCTTCCTGCCGGATCGGCTTTTCCATGCAATTAACTCATTCTCAACGGTTCTCTTCATTGCATCTCCATTGGATAATTACGCTACAACTGCTTAAACATGACCAGATATTAGCACTTATTGCGTGATATGCAAGCATTCTTCCGGTTTTGTTGGTAATTCGAATATTGACAAAAAAAGACCCCAGACGGACTAGGATCAGACCGCATAAGCAATCCTTCAAGTGTTCTTTGACATAATGTACACAATCTCTTCCCGCTTTCGCGGCCTGCCCTTCCAGAGCACCAGTCAACTTGTTAACCTGCCGTGCCTGATTAGCCATTAAGGCGAAGCATGGGTCAACTCTGCTATGAATGTACCAATGTTAAGACCTGACAATAATAACCCAGGAAATTCCAGCGGCAACAGCCCTCACTCATGTTCCAGATTTTGGACCGACCCGGAACCCATGACAGCCGGTATTTGATAAATATTACCATTGCGTAGCAATAATATCTGCAATTATGCCCACATGTACACCAGATTACTGAAACGTCCGATAAGCGATTTCTTATCCATATCTATCGGGTGAAGGTGGAGTAAGCGGGTGGCGCAAGTGTAGCCGTTCAAGAACGGGTGTAAGTGTGGGAGTAAGTGTCGTCATCCGCGTTAACCGAACCTCCGTCCACCAGTTTGCAGGGAGGGACGCGCGTGATGAGAACGATACGCCGTGACAATGCATGATTGAAAGAATTTCGCCGTGATAAAATCGTCATTACTGAACCGTGGTAGTCTTTCGTTGAAATGGGTGGTGTTGTTGGCGCTGTGCGAGTTGAGCCCGATGCAGGCGCCAGACACGTTTTCAGGATCAGACCGAGAATCCGTATAACAAGTTGCTTTCGCACAGCAATGCCGACGATACACCACTCCTCGGCTACGAACTCTTCGGGGCAGTTAAATAGTCGTTTATTTTCAAGATGTACCTTCAATTACCACGCCAGCCTACTCAGTAGGGTTAAACCCCATAGCAGACTATCAACCAATGACATACTCTTCTCTAACAAAGGAGAGATATCATGAACATCGGAGCAATTCTATTGGTTTTACTTATTCTGTTTCTCGTGGGTGCATTACCGGCTTGGCCCCATAGTAAGAACTGGGGTTATTATCCAAGCGGCGGGTTGGGTCTCGTAGTCACAATCCTTATCATATTGATTATCACAGGTCGGATTTAGAGTTGGAGTCACTGTAAGTTTAGCAAAAAAAAGGAGACATTACCATGGGTGGCAAGTCAGACATAGCTAAGGGCCGCATCAAAGAAGCGGCGGGTGCACTGAGCGGAAACGACAAACTTCGAAATGAAGGCAAGATGGATCAGGCGGTTGGCCAGGTTAAGCAAGCCGCCAATAAAGTCGTCGACAAGATCGTTAAGCAAATGCGTGATTGAAGTTGAAGAATTTCCAGAGTCAGGCCGGGCGGTATGCATACGCAAGAAACCGACGCCGCGCTACAACAGCTGGACAGAGCCGTGCTTCTGCCAGTAGTCATCTACAATTTTCGCAGCCGCTGCCACATCTGTGATGTTGGTCAAATCAATGTAATCCACTTTCTGTACGTTTCGGAACCAGGTCCGCTGTCGCTTCGCCAATTGCCTTGTCCGGATTATCGTCGATTGTATTGCCGCATCCTCGGTCATCTCTCCGTCCAGGACCTTAAAGGCTTCAGCATATCCTATGGCGTGCAGTGCTGTCGCGGAGAGGTCTTTGAAATCACGGCGCAGACAGCGAGCTTCGTCAACAAGGCCATTCTTGAACATGGCCCTGCCGCGCGTCTCGATCCTGCTATTCAAGATCGCCGTATCAATGGCAATGCACGGGACAGCAGGAAGCACGGCGTCAGCCCATTTTCTGTCCCGGCCCTGCCCTGATTCCGCGAGTTCTATAGCCCGTATAATGCGCCTGGGATTGGACTTGTCTTTTAATGCTTTGAGTGCTGATGAGTCGATCTTCTCCAACAAGGCAAGGAGCGCAGTGATCCCGTCCTCTTTGCCGATCCGATCCAGCTCCAGCCGCCTACCGGCATCAGCGACGGAAGGCGCGTCCAGGCCAAGTATAAGAGCCTTGATGTACAGGCCAGTACCGCCGACGACAATAGTCGTTCGCCCTATCTTCATGTTGTTTGATATGACAGCTCTGGCATATTCGCAATAATTGCCTGCGGTATAACCTTTGTCTGGATCAGTCAGATTGATTCCGTGATAGCGTACTTCTTGCATCATCGCACTGGACGGCTTGGCTGTCCCTTTATCCATATGCCTGTATACGACCATGGAATCAGCGGAAAGCACATCCCAATCGCGGCTCCTGGCTATATGATGGGCGATGTCCGTTTTCCCGGATGCGGTCGGGCCTACAAGGAAGTAAGCGCTGTTAAACCTGTGATTTGACGGGTTTGTCGACATTTTTACCGGACTTTAGCTTTTTGTGCTCGGCGACATAGACAGAAATTATATAGAGCGCAACACCGATGCATATGGCTGAGTCGGCAATATTAAATGCAGGAAAATGGTAAGTGCAGTTATAGAAATCAAGAAAGTCGATTACATAGCCATGCTTTATCCTGTCAATCAGGTTTCCAAGGATACCGCCGGCCATCAGGCCCAGCGTGACCCTGTGCACAACCGTATTCTCGAAAAAATGGCGCCGGAAGATGAGCAGAGAGATCACAACAAACATCGAAAGAATAACGAGCCAATCGTTGAAGCCCTGCATTATGCCCCATGCTGCCCCGGTGTTCTTCCCGAAAGTTATACTGAAAAACGAATCGATTACAGGGATATCCTCACCGGGCAGGACTCGTGTCAATATTAGAAACTTGCTGATTTGATCGCACACTGCGATTACGATACATATGGCAAGCTGCAGCATGATAAATACTCTCGCCCTACTCCGACTCAGGCGTATTCATCGGCTTGTATTTCGTTGTGCCTTTTTCGGATTCAGATTTGCAGGCTATGCACATTTTAACGAAAGGCATGGCTTTAAGCCGCTGTTCTTCGATTAGCTTATTGCACTGCTCACACACGCCATAGTTGTTAAACTCAAGTCTGCGCAAAGCCTCATCAATCTCAAAAATCGTATCGCGCTCACTGCTGGCGATTGTAAGAGCCAGCTGACGTTCAAAGGCATCTGTCCCGTCCTCTTCGGTTGCAACAGCGTCTTCTCTGGTCAGGGAATCACCTTTTAAGGATGTGACCTGTCCGACCAGCTCCTGGCGCTTAGCCAATAGAACCTCTCTGAACTCAGCCCTTGTTTTGGCCGAAAGTTTCACCGCAACCAGCACAGGTTTTTTCTGCACAGGCGCTGACTTGACCGCAGGTTTCTTTGAAGCGGGACGGCTGGTCTCCTTCTTGACGGCCACCTTGGCAACAGCCCGTGTCTTTTTTACCTTGGATGCAGTTTTCTTTATCTTGGCAATTTTCTTCTTCATTTATAAGCCTACTCTCTTCTTAAATTAATTACCTTTTTCGATTTGGGTGGCGCACATTATCACATGACATTAATGTATGTCAACCGTCTTGATAATTGAAATTATAAGCAAAAACCCGACATCATTTCAACAAGTCATTGAGGCTGGTGGACGGCTCGTGGTAACGTCTGTAATATTCAGTGGGTGTACATATAGTCATCAATCTGTTGAACCACCTGAACCTGAGCAAACCCGTAAACATAATATACGAGATCACAATCGATATCAGGGTTGCGGCGTACGAAATGACCCAGCGTGTGAAATCGTTATCAATGCCCGTGAGGGCAGGAAATCTTCCGCAAAGCCAGTCCAGCACGATATACCCTGAAGGAACGCTTGTGATAAAATATAGTGCAATCGCAAAAGGATAGCCGGCCTCTATGGCCCGGCACGGACAATAATTCATGCATCGCATACAGCTTTCACATAACAGCGTCCAATAAGGACGCGATGGAATTCCAAGCATTTTGATCGCCGAGAACGGGCAGGACCGGGCGCAGAGACCGCATCCGTTACATTTCGAAGACGGATACAGAATTTTGGCAAGATAAAAGCGGCCCATGAGCACATAGCCCAGTGAAACGGGGAGAAGGATTAACCCCAAAAGGAATGATACCACTCCGTTAAATGATTTTTTTCCACTGCTTATGCGGCTTATGAAACTGCCCAGCCGGTTTTTGGCACGAGACACTATCCCCTCCACGGCAGCAGGAGAAAGGCCCGGATGCGCGACTGTCCAATTCGAAGGCATATCAAGCCCTAACACCCCTCTGATGTTATACCCCTTCACTGCCAGTATGGCTGCGATTATATAGCCAGCTGTACCATCAAGACCGGGCGTGTACAGTCCTGCCAGCCGCATCCCTGCCCTGGTGGGAACCACAATCGCATGAACACCCTTCCCTGGCGGAAGCCGCAAGGCCAAGCCGACGATCGGCAAGGGAGCGGTGAATGCATGTGTAGGAAAGAACAAGGCAAGAAGAGTACTTGCCCCTCCGGTGACTTCGACTGTGGCATCACCGTTGTGATATTCTTTAACAACAGCTTTTATCCCTGCAGCGCGAACCGCATCAGCCGCAATTTCTGCAGCTTTGCAGGAATTGCCTGTGCCGGACATGAAGTAAGCAATAAAGTTGTCGTACATACTTGGCAAATTATGCGACAACAGACATGAAAGTCAATTGCACAAAACAGGCAAATATTAATTGAATAAAGCGAATGATCTCGTATAATTCGGCACAGAAAACACTAACAGGAAAGTAAAACCATGGCGTACATAGAAGAAGTCCCATTTGATGACCAGAAGAAGGATCGCGTTGCAAGCAAGGCTGTCCGCGAAATGATGAGTGACGCATTGCTATGCGAGGTTTCCTGGGAAGTATGCCAGCAGTTGGGCGGCATTTACACTGTTATCCGGTCAAAAGTCCCGTCAATGGTCAATGACTGGGGACGGCGCTACTGCCTGGTCGGCCCATACAATCAAGAGACATCACCCGCAGAGTTTGAGGAAGCTGCGCTGACAGGCCCATTCGGCAAGGCTGTCAAAGCTCTGCAAGCGGCAGGAATAAAGGCGCATTACGGACATTGGCTTGTCACGGGACGCCCGAGAGTCATCCTCCTGGACTCGAGCTGTATCTTTAATAAGATCTCCGAAATCAAGTACCACTGGTGGGAAAAGCACGGGATCAACACGGTCAACGCCGATAATCTGGTTGATCAGGTCATGGCGTTCGGATATCTGGTGAGCGAATTCTTCAATGTGCTGACAAAGGCAGAATCGGGCAACAAGCCGATAATTGGACACTTCCATGAGTGGATGGCCGGTTCTGCAATTCCGGAAATCAGGAAGCGCAAGCTGAAGATGGTGTCGGTCTTCACGACTCATGCGACGCAGTTAGGTCGATATCTCGCTATGACGGATGCTACTTATTACGCGCACCTGCCGAAAGTCGACTGGGCTGGTGAGGCAAAGCGCTTTAACATCGAATCAAAAGTCCTTATAGAACGAGCTGCGACCCATGGCGCCACCGTGATGAGCACTGTCAGCGAGATCACTGACGCAGAATGCAAACATCTGCTGGGCCGAAGCGCGGATGTGCTTCTCCCGAATGGGCTCAACGTAGAGCGCTTCGCTGCACTGCACGAGTTCCAGAACATGCACAAGGTTTACAAGAATAAGATACAGCAGTTCGTCATGGCGCATTTCTTCCCCAGCTACACATTCAATCTGGATAAAACTTTGTTCTTTGTTACTTCCGGCAGATACGAGTTCATGAACAAGGGATTCGATCTTTCGCTTGAGGCGTTAGCCCGCTTAAACTACAAGATGAAGGCGGCAAAGATGGATCATACTGTGATATTCTTCCTGGTCACCAAAGCCGCTTGCAAATCGATCAATCCCAACGTCCTGAAGTCTATGGCTATACTCGAGGAGATAAGGAAGATATCTCAGTCGATTACAGAGCAGATAGGCGAGCGTCTATTTCTGGCGTCCACCATGGGCAGCTGGCCGAATCTTGATGACCTCGTTGAAGACTACTGGAGACTACGCCTGCGCAGAACACTGCATGCATGGAAAACCAGCCGTCTGCCGGCCATTATCACCCATGACCTGGAAGATGATGCTAATGACCCAATTCTTGGAAAATTAAGAAGCTGTAAGCTCTTCAATGGCCCGAACGACCCGGTAAAGGTGATTTACCATCCCGACTTCATTTCCTCTACCAATCCCCTGTTCGGGATGGATTATGACCAGTTCGTCAGAGGCTGTCATCTCGGCATATTCCCCAGCGCTTATGAGCCATGGGGTTATGCTCCACTGGAATGCGCTGTACTCGGAATTCCATCGATTACCAGCGACATCACAGGATTCGGCTCATATCTTCAGCACAACATGCCGGACCATAATGAAAAAGGGCTCATGGTTATGCATAGAAAGCAAAGAAGCTTCGATCATTCGGCCAATGAGCTTGTCGACCTGATGATGAAGTTCATCCTGCTGGATAGACGTGAAAGGATTGCGCTGAGAAACCGGTCCGAAAGCTGCTCAAGTCATTATGACTGGTCAAATCTTGGAAAGAGCTACACGCGCGCCCACGAACTAGCATTGGAACGAATGTAACGGCTGAGGGTTGAAAGTTTTACATCTGCCGGCGAATCACTTATTAATTTTCAGCAGTTTCTCCCAGCCATACGGCTGAGTCCAGGCCGACTGATAATTTTCCTTCTCTTTGCTGTCAGGAACCAGCACGGAGGACCTGACGGCAACACGCACGTACAACTCTTCACCCGTAAGCTTGTACTCTGCTCTGGCACTCTTAACGGTCTTCAGCACTTTGCCGATTTCCGGGCTGTAGACACCGGTTACTTTTATTGGTCGACCCTTATTATCGTTCATAAACTTCTCATGCGGCTCTATGACTGCATTTTTTAATGTCCCGATAAATTCGATGCTGTATTCAACGCCCTCTTTCGCCTTTACCTCAAGACTGATGACTCCTTTCTCAGAATCATAATCGATAGCACCAAGCTCGACTCCCGTCGATGCATAGAAGTCTCCCCTATTCATCGCCATGACAAGCTCATTAGCTTCGAGGCGTTTTGCACGGACCATTATCCAACCACGCCCAGGCGGGCACGCCCCCGATATTGAGTGGTAATTATGCGCATCATCTGTCGCTACGGCGTAAAATGGCCGTGTTTGCTGCTTTGTCAGCCTGATTGTGGTAGCAATATCCCAGGCCCTTTCGCATGAAGCGGAGAAGGAATCACCTAGATTGTGACTGTATCCGCCTCCGTTAAACAACTCGAAAGAATCAATATCGATGATTCTCGCCATTTCCTCAGCGCTGTGGCTGTGAGTCCAATTGGGATGGTTAAGATGCAAATGCACTGGATCGCGCCCCTTCCCGGCAAGGGACCTGGCTCTTTCAACATTCTCAACAGCGCAACTTTCCGTAGTTCCACCGTTATAGACAGAAACATTATCATGCAGATTGACGGCGTTGAGATGCACATTGTTAGTGCTAGCGACATTGCTTTTGGCCGTTATCTCCTGATTGTCGATAAGGATAAAATCTTTGCAACCGGAAAACATGCCGACGAGTTCATCCATTGTCGTGAGTCTTATAGTTGTTCGTCCGTCGGCTTGGAGTGTTCTTACAGTGGCCGGGCCGAACAATCGACTGGATTCCGCCACGATCTTATATTTGGCATCGAGAGCTGTGACGTCTTTCCATTTCTCGCCCCGCAACAGCGTATTATGATCAGAAACCGCAACAAACGCATATCCATTCGTCTTGTACCAGTTTACAGCCAGCTCAGGGAGTTGGTCACCATCAGACCAAAGGGTATGCAAATGCGTCACCCCCTTATACCAGCGCGACGTACCGCACCCAGTCATTAACACTGACAAGGCAAAAGCCGATACGGTCAGCATTATGGTGAGTTTTTTCACGTATACAGATTCCTTACGGATATATCTTAAATAAATATGAAGGTGATTAAAACAGGTTGATATTATGGTGTAAATCATTAATATCCATCCGAAATAACACTTTGGAAGCATTAACACATGATACCAAAAACATCATTTACATATAAGCTGGACGCAGGACAACAAAAAGAACTCGTGAAATTCCTGAAAGAAGGCAATTACCGGCCCGTCAAGATGGAATATACGATCTACGCAGCGGAAACCCCTGACTGCCGGATTGCGATGTATACCAGCGGCAAATGCCTCATACAGGGCAAAGGCGCACCTGATTTTGTCTCATTCATCCTTGAGCCCTGCATACTCAAGCAGGTACAACTCGGATATGAAGATCAGCTGAATCCGGAACTGAGCTCGCCGCACTTCGGTATCGACGAGAGTGGCAAAGGCGACTTCTTCGGTCCAATGGTGATTGCAGGCGCTTACATCGATGCAACCCTCATAGACGCCATGCGCGAGATGGACGTGAAAGACAGCAAGAACATCACCAGCGACAAGAAGGCTATCGATATGGGCAGAGCGTTAAGGAAACTGCTGGGCAACCGTTTCACTGTCATAAAGATCGGGCCGGCCACATATAACAATCTCTACATGAAGATGAGAAGCGTGAACAACATGCTTGCCTGGGGACACGCCCGCGCGATTGAGAACCTACTGGGAGTGGTTCCTGACTGCCCCAAGGCAATTTCAGACCAGTTTGGCGATGCAAGCCTTATACGCAAAGCCTTAATGCAGAAAGGTCAGAAGATAGAGCTGGTTCAGCGGCACAAGGCCGAATCTGATCTGGCAGTAGCTGCAGCTTCTATTCTGGCTCGTGAGGGGTTCCTGATGGCGCTCAGAGAGATGTCAGACAGGTTTAAAGTCACCATCCCCAAAGGAGCGTCCGACCGGGTGAAAGATGTCGCCACGGATATCGCTAAGAAAGCTGGCCCGAACATCCTTGTGGAAACAGTCAAATGCCATTTCAAGACTACAGACGAAGTCTTATCACGGATAGGGTCTTCCAGGTCAGCGCTTCCCCCGCAGGGACGTACGTTCTCCAGAGCCTTCACATACAAGCGGCCAGAGAAAAAGTAAAACCAGCACGACGACTATTCCTCTTCATCAAAATACTTAGTAATGGCATAGTGCGCTGCGCTCAACAAGCCGACCTTATCCCCGAATCGTGACGGCACTATATTTATAGTCTTGTCGGCCATACCGGTAATGCACATCTCCTTTACCCGCTGGGTGAGCTTATCATAGAAAGCCTTGCCAGCATCAGCATAGATACCCTGTATCACGATGATCTCAGGGTCAATATGCATCACAAGATTGGAAACACTTACCGCAAGCGCCCCGATTATCCGGTCCACCACTTGCGCGAGCTTAGGATCCGTTGCAGCGGAAGACTTAAATACTTCGATTGCACTGTTGATATACTCCACTTTCTCCTGTTTCAGCGCCGCACTCAGTGCCTGCAGCGTAACAGAACTTTCCGCACAACCGCGACCGCCGCAATGGCACAGAATCCTCGAATCCTGCGAGACGGTCGTATGTCCTATTTCACCGGCGAGGTTGTTTATTCCAGAGAGAATCTTACCGCCAATCATAATGCCGGCTACAAGTCCGTCCGATGCGAGCAAAACAGCAACATCCTTCTTTCCCCTGGCGACACCGACATCCGCCTCGTACTGAACCTGAAATCTTATTTTGTTGTCAAGATAGAGCGCCGCTTCAGGTGCAATCATATCGGCCACCATCAGTTTAATGTCCGCATTAAGCATATATGGAAAATGCGGTGAGATCTTTATTCGGTGATTCACAGAATCGACAATACCGTTCACCCCTATCGCAATTGAGACAATACTCCTGCCGGCAAGCGACATATTACTCAGCAGACTCCGGTAACACTTAAGCATCTTTCCGCAAAGAGTTTTCCCAGTCTCAGCAGGCGACAATACAACCGAAACTTCAGCCACCAGCCTGCCAGTCATATCAGATATTGCGCACTCGAGATTGGTGCCGGTTATGTGACCACAGAGGACATATCCTGATTTCGGGTTGAATTTATACCGGATAGGCTTCTTGCCGCCTTCAGTCGTCGAGTCGCCCTTCCCCTCAGATATAATAAGTCGCCTGGCCTTCAGGTCATTACATATCTTGGATGCAGTCACAAAACTCATACCCAACTCGCGACTGACATCGGAGATGAAGAATGAATCCATGGGGCGTACCATCTTCAAAACCTGCTTCCGATTATTGACCCGGATATGCCTCGGCTTATATACTTTTATATGGCGTCTCCCGATTACATGAAATGTTCAAGACTCATGTTTCTTAATGATTGATAGCATACTCCGCAGAAATTGCTGTATCAAGCATTTTGCTTAAGTAACTGACATTGAGAAATATCATCAGTCTATGATTTTCACTTTAAGCGGTGATCCGAGCCTGGCCCGGAAATCATCAAGATAGCGGTTCCAGTCATCAGCAGAAGCGAAATAGCCCGCTTTCGACCACGATGATCCTGCATAATATACCAGATCGGCTTTCTTGCCTACATCAGAGACCAGACATTGATCAGTCAGAGTAGTGTCCGATTTCGCATCGTGGTCAGGGTTCAGCACAACGCCACATTTTATAATGCCGTTTGCCGGATCTTCCGGTTCCGCATAACTCATCCATCCCTTATCTGCATCGAACTTGCTGGTTCCGCCAGTCTTCCTAATCGCTATCCCAACAGCTGCCGTAAGCTTCTCAGAAGAGGTCGTAATAAAATGGCTTTCAAATTTCGAAAGAAACGAGCCGGCATCAAGTGATATGGTCTTTAATTCAGATACGCTCCTTCCGCCCGCCAGCCAGGTATCATAAGACAGCTCGAACTGTGTACGGATCGGGCCGTTGGCAATGATGTTCCACTTCACATAATTGGCAGAATTATAATACTTATCAGCGGACTTAATGGCCGTTCCGCCGCAACCGCGCGATGTACCGACCTTATAGAAGTCCAGCCCTTCACCGTGGTCCTTATGGTAATCACCCTTTGCATACAAATCTTTCACTACAAGCCTCGCTACTTTCTTGACCCACACATCCACACCGCTACCGCTGTTTTCTCCAGGTGTATTCTGCAGGGCCGGTCCGTACATCCTATAAGCTGTTCTGTCATTCTCCCACGCGAAGTCATCTTTTCTTTGCGGCACAAACATAGAAAATGCACGCGAACTGAACTGCGGCATAGGGAAAGCACCATCAACGAGGAGAAGGTCTAATTCTCTGGATGCTGACGCCGAAACATCCACCTGAAACAAGAATTTCTCGGGCTTGCCCTGATAGTCAAAAACGACTTGCACCGGCAATATTCTGGAAGACTTGCCATCCATGACAACAATTCGTTGACTGTCAAGGCCGCCGAAACACTTGAGAAGAGTTTTAAACGGAAGCTCAACAGTCTCAGCCGTCCGGAGAAAAGGCAGCTTATTGGTCACCTTTACTTTTACTTTCTTATCAGTATCCATTGCGCACATCTTGAAGACCTCGGAACCAGCCAGGAGGAACGCACCGACTCCATAGACTTCCGTATCGCTTTCTTTGACGCCCTTCGGGTCGGACCCGATCGCCTGAACCCAGCACAGCATGCCGTCAGCCGCCAGATGTCCAGTCAAGCCCTGCCATCCTTTTTCGACCGCAGGCCGGTATTTCTTTGCATCCAATATCCCGTTGTTGACACCCCAGGCCAGACCGTATACAAAAAAACCTGAAGAACTGGTTTCCGGTGCCGGATATGAAGCAGGATCCAGCAAACTTGCATGCCAAAACCCGTCATCACCCTGAAGCGAAGCAATTTTTTCCATCATCTGCTTATACTGCCGGATGTATTTCTTTCGCGATGGATGCTTCTCGGGAAGGTACTGCAACACCCTGACCAACCCGCCGATGACCCAGCCATTACCCCTGCCCCAAAAGACCTTGCGCCCGTTGGCTTCCTTCCTATCGAAATAATTGCTATCCCGGAAATACAAGCACTCTTCCTTGTCGAATAGGTAATCCGACGTGAGCCACCAGTGCCGATCCATATAGTCCAGGTATTTTGCATCTCCCGTCACATGAGCAAGCATTGTCCAGGCTGGCGGAGCCATGAATAGGGAATCGCACCATGACCATTTATCCGACGCTCCCTTTTTGCTGAAATCAAGATCACCATCTCTGGGTTCCGCAATGATCTCGTCGAATCGCGATATTGTCGGATCAAGCATCCCTGGTGTATTATTCTTCTGGTAAAGGTCTATGAAGGCTTGGCATACACAATGATCGTCGGCATGGTACTTTCTCGGCCCTGGTTTCCATTCGCAGACTTTCGCAACACGGAGCAACTCATCGCTGTATTTTCCATCCCCTGCGATCCCGGCCAGAGCGGCTAACCCGCAATAATACGCGCCTTGCGTCCAATCATAAGGTTTATGCCTGGAAGGATTCGCCATCTGCCAGTCAGCAGCCAGCGCCATCGCTTTTAAAACTGAGGCCGTATTCATCGCACAGTATTCGGCACCAGCTTTCTGCAACTTCACAGCTGCGACGTCATCTGCTCCACACACAAAATTGACACCGCACAACACTACACAGAAAAATGCCAGTATTGATTTGAACATACCCACCTTTTTGTTTATTATTTGTCGTATCTGAAGCGGTTATTTAATGTTATTTAGTGATATATTGCAAAGGAGAAAGTGATGTTTTTTTCAGGGAAGAAACCAAATGACGCAGAAATCCGGGAAGCGCTGAAGAACGGGGCCACGGTTATAGACGTCCGCACGAAGGAAGAATTCGATTCTGGCAATCTGGCGGGATCCATCAACATACCTCACGACCTTATTTCTTCGGGCATCAACAAACGCTGCATCCCCCAAGACAAGACCATAGTTGTTTACTGCAAAGCAGGCGGCCGTGCCGGGATGGCCAAGGAAACCCTCGAGAAGCTGGGCTATAAAGTATATAACGCAGGTGGCTATTCCGACATCTGTAAGCTAGCAGTATGACCCAGTTTTTCGTGTTACGAAAAACTGGCGGAGGGGGAGGGATTCGAACCCCCGGTCCCTTGCGGGACTCCGGTTTTCAAGACCGGCGCTATCGGCCACTCTGCCACCCCTCCG
>CAMCYG010000013.1 GCA_945883775.1 Victivallis vadensis | reverse complement strand
TCACGGATGGGCTCAAGGACAACAGCTTTCGGTAACCAAGGGGTCCTGCGCCCCCATGCCCTATCCTCACGCTTCAGTCTGTAAAGATATTCAGCCACCCCGTAACATGAGAGCGCGGCAAGCAGGACCCACAAGACCTGAAGTTCCACCACCAGACAACCGCAGCTTAACGGATTAATCATCATAGAAATTTTATTTCTACGAAATGTTTAAAACAGGCAAATAGATGCTTTTGATTCAATGCCGGGCAGGTTATGCGCGAGGCTTTGAGCGCTTTCATCGTCAGATCTGATCCGAAGCTGGTACGCAGATCCAGCATCGCCATCAACTCATGCATTGGATAATTCTTAATGAACGGAAGGACCGCATTATTTTCCAAGGTCTGGTCTTTACCTGTCAGCGCGCCAATCCATTCAGCATCAGAAACAGTGCGCATCTGAAAGCCAAATGCTTTTGCGGCATGTATCAGGTCATCAAAACTGAATGGATGCGAGTTTATTATATGGAAGTTCCGGCCATCCGACACCGGTCTCTTTGACAGCCAGACAATCGCCCTTGCCGCATAATCCACAGGCGTAAGAAACATATCTGATCTTGATTCAGGAGCAACACCCAACACAGCGCAGGTTTTCAATAGCCGCCAGATGATATCATCCGGCGTTGAGACGCCGGATTTACTGTCTCCAATCAACAAACCCGGGCGATATACAACAACTGGCAGTCCTTTTTCACGCATCCGCCATGCCAGCGCCTCCGAAACACGTTTACCTTGCCCATAAGCATTCGTTTTACCAAGATCGTCAAGTGGACCAGCCTCCTCCGTAAACTCACGATGCTGTCCACCCTCACTAGTCCCCAGCGCAGCAATGCTTGATATCAGATGCACGGGTTTGCGCCTTCCCTCTCCAGCCAGCTTGAGAACTTCATATGTTCCAAGCACATTCACAGCTCTTAGGTCCTGATACGATGCAAGATGGTTCAACACCGCAGCACTGTGGAATACCGAGTCAATCCGTTCCCTCAACACCCTGCGCTCATCAGCCCCTATCCCAAGCTGCTCCCTGCTAACATCACCCAGCACAATCCTCAAGCGACTGATATTCTTTGGACTTACACTTATTCCATATTTGGAGCAATTATCCAAAAGCCTGCGCATCGCCGATTTCTCATCCTCAGCCCTGACCAGACAATGAATTATCGCGCTGGTATTGGCAAACAATTCACGAAGCATATAAGCACCGAGAAAACCCGTACCACCGGTCAGCAATATGTTCTCAGGATCAGCAAATGCGCGCTCTGCGCATTTAACATCGCTTAGCTCCAGCGAATCCGCAAGCAGCTGATCATTCTCGGGCTCACATTGTTGTGTAGGTTTTTCACGCGAAGGCAGATCTTTGACCGGCACGTCCGTTCCGCTTTGCGGCATCAGCCTTGAGATTAGCTCTGCAGTAAGGCAGGCAATAGTCGGATTTCCAGCAAGCTGGTTGCTCGAAACGGTTATACCGAGATTTGATTCCAGCCGCATTACGAGTTCGACACCCATCAAAGAATCAAGACCCATCTGATACAGGTTTGCATTTACATCTACTTTCCGAACAGGCATCCGTGTTATCTCAGCAATCTGACGCCGTAGGAATTCCTGCAACAGAGGGGCTTTCTGTTCCTGCGGTGCAGAATCGAACTCCTCTTTAAACATGCCGGCTGAATCGCCGCCCGCATCCTTATCCGTACCAATAAGCAGATCAAAACGGTGCGTACGTTGTGCCAATCCCATCTGCTTGCCGAACTTGGCCCACTGCATGGCGGTGACACACATCTGTGTCGAATCATTAGAGAGCAAACGGTCAAGCGCGCGCTGTACCTGCCCCGGAGTCAGGCCCTGCAAACCAAGCTTGCGGAAATGGTCCTGCAATTCTTTATTTCTGGCTGCTACGCCAACCTCTGAGATCATGTCCCACTGGACAGAAAGCCCCGGCAGACCCAGCGATCGCCTATACACGGCAAGAGCATCCACGAAAGCATTTGCCGAAACATAATTAGCCTGGCCCGGATTACCGACCAAAGCGCTTATCGATGACATCAGCACAAAGAAATCAAGAGGCATTCCCAACGTCTGGAGATGAAGGTTCCACGCCCCATAAGCCTTTGAGGCAAGCACTGCTTCGAAATCCGAGGCTTCCATCTGACCTATTGTCTTGTCCTGCAACACCATGGCCCCGTGTATAACACCGCGTAACGGCGGCATATGTTCACTTATGTTCTTCAGCAACAGCGCCAGCGCTGTGGGATCAGAGATATCGGACGACTCAGCCCTGACAGACACTCCGGCTGACTTCAGCCTTGCAATGACCTCAACCGAATCCGGGCCGGGCCCGCTTCTACTGGTAAGCACCAGATGGCGCGCACCTTTCCTCACAAGCCATTCGGCGAGTACTAATCCAACCCCTCTCAGCCCGCCGGTCACCATATACGTCGCATCACCCTCAACCCGGAACGGCTCTTTTGAGACCCCGGCAACAACAGTCGGCATCTGCGCGCACCTAGAGAGTACTATTTTACCGATATGCCTAGCCTGCGCCATGTGCCTGAAGGCAACTATCGCATCTTTCATTGAGAAAGCGCGATACGGCAGTGGATGGATACGTCTTTGCGTCAGCATTCGACCGAGCTCTGAGAGTACGGGGCCTATCCCTGCGCCGCTCATCATGCGTGCCATGTCAACGGCATGCATCGAGATGCAATTACGGAACGGTCTGAGGCTGATTTCACTGCCGCCGTAAATATCGCGCTTGCCTATTTCGAGAAAGCGGCCATGTATGCGCAAAAGCTCCAGACTCTTAGGAATCGCAAGACCTGCCAGCGAATTGAGGACGATATCCACGCCCTCTCCATTCGTTATCCTCATCACATCGTCCGCAAACGAAAGAGTTCGTGAATTCATGACATGATGCACACCAAGTGACGAAAGAAATTCACGCTTAAGCTGACTGCCGGCCGTTGCAAATATCTCCACACCTGCATCCAGTGCCAGCTGTATGGCAGCCAGGCCAACGCCGCCGGCCCCGGCATGTATCAGAACACGCTCGCCCTTTGTCATATGAGCCAGAGTATATAGGGAATGATAAGCCGTAGCATAACTTACAAGCAACGTGGCCCCTTCTTCGTTACTTATCCACTCCGGCAGATGCATGGCACATGCTGAATATGTAACTGCATGCGAAGCAAAACAGCCCGAAGCAAAAGCCACAACCCGTTCCCCTACCGCGAACCCGGAAACACCGGCACCTATACGGCTGATACGGCCAACACATTCATCACCCAGCTTATTTATATCCACAGCTTCCCGCGGATACATACCGAGAGCCTTCATTACATCACGGAAATTCAGACCCGTTGCATCAATTTCAATCTCTATTGTTCCGGCATCAAGCTCTGCCCTGCGCTCTGGCCGATAAACAAGCCTGTCCAAGGAACCCGGCACTTCTATTTCAAGTCGCCAGGCATTGGCATCAGCAGCAACAGAAGGTCTGGTCATTGACCCAGGAACAACTCGCTGAACAAATCGCCCTTCCCCGCGTAAAGCTATCTCGTCCTCACCATCGTCAGCAGACAATAACTCATCCATGAGACCACGAAAGATGACGTCTTCCATATCCCGCGGCAGATCTATCCTGCGGCATTTCAAAGCCGGCACTTCCATGGCAATCACTCTGCCAAATCCGGACAGCGCTGAACTTACTGGCGATATATGCTCCGGCGCAGACCCGATCGACTGCGCCATAGTAGTAACCAGGTCAAGCCGCGGCAATTCGACCTGACGTTCCATCAGTGCCTTGACAAGACTCAGCACACAATCACAGTTCCTCTTCAGTTCATGCCGAACAGCATCTACGCCGGCGCCGGAAAGCTCGGCAACATCAAGCCCCAACAAGAGCACAATGCCCTTGATAGCACCGGCAGACAGGGTGTCTTTGATAGGACGACCGGCATCCGCAACCTCAGCGTCACCACCACGTTCACGGATAATTGCCGCAAGTCTATCCCTAATCCAAGTGCGGTCAGCAAATATAAGCCAGCGTCCGGATACTGCAGGCAGGGATGGCAATACATTTACAGCCAAGTCATGATTCTTTCTGGCGAAATAGACCGCAGAGCCAGACTCGCTCACTCCATTTGTTTCAGAGACAGAACTAACATCCATCAGCCCAGCGGCACATAACAGCTCAGTCCATTTCTGCCTTAGGCAGGAAGCACCTTTCATTTCGGGCCAAACAAATGACAGCAGTTCCCTGATCCGCGGCCTGATGTCAAAAGCGCATGCGATTAACATCGCACCCGGAGCTAACCATTTCGCGGCATTGCGAAATATTTTCTCAGCATTTGGCTGATAAAGTCGCGGTATTATCACGACATCATAGTCAGCTTTCATCTCCTGATCTGCCGGCTCATCAGAAGCCGCGTCAGCCACACGGAACTCTACAGCTGAAAACGCAGAGAAATGTCCTTCAGCAACTACTTTATCCGCCTCTGCTGGGCTTAGTAGAGTGTAATGAGCCAGCTTGGGATCAAGGACAGAAAGCACTGCCATAGTTATACTGCGGCATGAGCCCGTATCCAGAACGCGAAGCATCCTACCCACAGGCAATGAATTCTGCACGCGCTGCATTGCCGCTACGACTGTAGATTCCATGCCGCGACTGAAGACTGAAGCAGACTCTGAATGATCCAGCAAATCCTTCACGGCGGTACTCTCAGCCAAATCCTGCAGATCGATTTTACCGGAGAGCGCTTCAGCCAATGCTCCGCCAAATGTCTTCAGCAGGGTAACATCGGCAAACAACGCAGGGAACCGGAACACCAGCGAACGCCACAACTCCTCAACATCAAGATCAGCAGCAAATGGCCTGAGCACTTCCAACGTTTTCTCCGGCCCTTCTCCGCCAGCGACAACAAACCCATCCCTTTGAAGCCATTCTATGCATAGCCCAAACAAAAGTTCGCATTCAGGAGGCACATCCATAAGCGTGGCCAGATCAGCAATGGAAATACGACTGAATGTCTGCGGAGCCCATCCTCGCGTTATAAAAGCTTTCACCACATACGCAGTTGCCTGCTTGTTTATATCTGCTTCTGCCGCACGGTAACACGACAACAGGGAGCGCGGCAGATTTTCCGCAGAAAGCTCTTTCTGCAATTCCGCAACCATTCCGGATGTCGCCGAAAGAAACCCTGACGGGGCGGACGGCTGACAGGATTGCATCGCAACAGGTAAAGGCTTGTAAATCCAGTCCGTCTGATAAAACATGCTCTCTATATTTGAACCCCGGCCGGCCTTGCCGGGAAGCGATTGCAGACAGAGGTCAGTCAACTCGGCAAGAATAAGTCCGTCTGGTCCGGCGATTGTCACATCCAGCAGCATGACTCCTGGCGAGTGACCCTTAAGAACTGCATGAGCCCACACTTTGGCCGGAAGATGGGCAAACCATCTGACACTCTTGATTGAGACCGGCACATACATATCCACGTCACATCTGTCTTCATTCACCGGCAAAGCGGCAGCGGCTACCTGAATGCATGAATCCAGAATGGACGGATGCATCAAATATTTACCGATATCAGAAATGTTCATTGAACTGACATCCACCTCGCCGAAGACTTCGCCTGTCCGGAACAGCACGCTCTTCAAACCGCGAAAACATGGGCCATACTCCAGCCCTATTTCCGCAAGCCGGCTATACAACCGGTCCACCGGCAAAGGTCGCGTGCATGCGGCCCGGATATTATCGAGGTCCATTTGCGCGGACTGTTTTACCCCGCTCAACTGCTCGATCCGGCTCCGCGCGTGAAGCTGCCAGGAGTCGGACGTACCACTTGCAGAACTATGAATTGTGACATTCTGGGAGACCGACGAATATCTGACTTCGACTGATGGATGGCCATCTCCATCCGGCAATGAGAGCATGCTTGTAAACTCAATATTAGACACCTGACAAGGTCCGACAGGAAAGACTTGAGATGCGGCGCCGAGCATCATCTCCACGTAACCTGCACCGGGGAACACGGCATGTCCCTGCAGCCTATGGTCTTTCAGGTATGAAAGAATGCGCAAGTCAAGATCGCTTACCCATATCGGGCCTGCATGGTCATGCTTCCTTGACAGCAGTGGATGAATCGCCTGCCCCATCCTCGATTTCCGCCACGGCTCAAGCTCATGCCAGTACGACTGGTTCTGCCATGCGTAGGCAGGAAGTGAAACAGACTTGCATTCGGAACACGGATAAAGTTTATCGCCATCGAGCTCAACACCATTACAGTACAACTGCCCCATAAGCTCTGCGAGACTCTGCTGATCATCACCTTTGCGGCGCAATGTCGGCAATACAGTAAGCGACTTATCACCGTCCTTTGTTGCGGCACACTGACGCAGGGATGACCCAAGCACAGCCTGCGGCGCAATTTCGACAAAAAGAGAGTGACCGGCCTGTATCAGATTCTGTACAGCAGGGAAGAACCTGACAGAACTGCGTACATTCTGCCACCAGTATTCAGCGTCCAGCGTGGCACCTAGCACTGGTTTTCCGGTTACAGTCGAAATCATCGGCAATTTTGGGGCGGATGGCCTTATCCCCTTAAACGAACGCAGAAGATCTGCGCGAATCGGATCCATGTGCAGGCTGTGAAATGCATATATCACCGGCAGGAAACGGTGGAAACGTTTCTTCTCTTTTGCGTAACGGGCTATCTTTTCCAGCGCCAGCTTGTCTCCTGACAAGGTCACTGATTCAGGGCCATTGACTGCAGCAATTGACACCTGATCCACATATGGCGTCAAAATATCCAGCGCCTCCTGCTCCGACATGCCAAGCGCCAGCATTCTGCCTTCGTTTGAAGCACTCGCCATGTAACGCCCGCGTGGATAGATCACGCGGATCGCGTTATCAAGAGACAATACACCTGCCACGTAAGCGGCAGCCACTTCTCCGACGCTGTGCCCGACAACTGCCGCCGGCCTTACACCCCATGACTCTAAGAGAGCACAAAGAGCAACCTGTAAAGCAAATATCGCCGGTTGAGCCACTGAAGTATCTGCAAGCCGCGAAGAGGCCTCGTCACGCGAAAGCTCACCAAGAAGATCATAGTCACCGCGTCTGCATAGCAATTCGTGGCATTTATCTATCATGTCTCGATAGACAGGTTCCTTTTCGTAGAGTTCCCGGCCCATGCCCTGCCATTGCGGCCCTTGCCCACTGAATACAAAGACCGGCTTCTGCACATCATTGACAGCGACCTGTCCGGATATGATGCTGGAGACATGTTCACCTGCGCTGAAGATTCTGAGATGATCAGCGATCGCAGCGCCTGATCCACCTATTGCAAGCAGACGATGCTGGTGATGAGTGCGTCTGGTAAACGCATAGCGGCACAGAGTAGACAGGCCATGGTCTTCGCCACTGACAGATAAATAATCAGCCATACGAGCAGCCTGACCGGCAAGTGCTTCCTTAGAACGGGCAGACAGCGGCAAGAGGCAAGGTCTGTTTGCTTGAGCAAAGCTCTTGGCTTTCTTTTTCTTAACACCCGATTTAACTGCATTGTATGGCTCAAGCAGCGCAAAGGCATTAGCACCGCCAAACCCGAACGAATTTATACCGATCAATTGCCCGGTGCGCTTCCCTTCAACGGCAAAAGGCTCAGGATCGGTAGGAACGCGAAGATGGAGTTTGTCAAAGGCTATGGACGGGCTGGGATTGATGAAGTGTATGTTTGGCGGGATAAGGCCGTTTTTCATAATGAGCGCACATTTGATCAAACTTGCCAGTCCAGCGCCGGCTTCGAGATGTCCGATATTGGTCTTCACTGAGCCGACAATTAGTTCGTTACCAGGCGCTCTACCCTCACCGGCAGACTGCCCTAGAGCGGAAGCTTCAACGGCATCGCCTGCGACAGTGCCGGTGCCATGTGCTTCGACGTACCTAATCGAGCGCGGGTCGACGCCAGCTCTCCTGCAGGTATTGCTGATTATAGACATCTGAGAGTTTACATTCGGATACGCCAGCCCCGGCGTCTTTCCATCCTGATTGGCGCCTGTATTCAACAGAACTCCGTATATTCTGTCTCCATCAGCAATGGCATCTTCCAACGGACGCAGAACGACAACGCCAACACCTTCACTGCGAACAAAGCCATTAGCGCTGGCATCGAACGTCTTGCACCTGCCATCCGGCGACAATGCAGCAAGGTTGGAAAAAGCAATAAAGTTCAACGGTAGAACAAGGCAATTCACTCCTCCGACGAGGGCCATACCGCAATCACCACGCTGAAGGCTCTGAAAAGCCAGATGCAATGCCATCAGCGAAGACGAACAGGCAGTATCAACGGACAGACTGGGCCCCTTGAAATCAAGACTGTAGGATATCCGGTTGGCAGCAATACTGGTGGCTGTACCGGTGGCAGTGTATGGACTACCATTATAATTCCCCTCTGGAACACCTTGAAGGATCGCATAGTCAAAAGTGGATATACCGACAAACACGCCGGGATTATGCTGGCGCATTACATCGAGGACATGTCCGCCGTTATCTATTGCCTCCCAGGATGCCTCCAACAGGAGGCGGTGCTGGGGATCTATATAATGAGCTTCCCGTTCGGTCATGCCGAAGAACTGCGGATCAAACTTATCAATGCCATCAATAAATCCACCCCACTTGGAATGGGTCCTGGCCATATGGGCCTGATCGGGATGGTAGAATTTATCAATATTCCAGCGATCCGGCGGAATCTCGGTTATAGCATCCTTGCGGTCGAGCATAAGCTTCCAGAAGGATTCCGGATTGTTGGCCCCTCCTGGATATCTGCAAGCAAGTCCTGTTATCGCAATCGGTCTCAAAGATTTCACCATAAGCCCCTGTTACTTTATTACGGACGACAGCTTTTCAATTTAGCACATAATCTGCCTTAAACAATTACAATTGGCATTTGCCTTGAGCAAAACCGACAAATGTCGTTAGAGTCGAAACCCGCAGGGCGTGAGCCCCGTTGGGCAACGCCCCTCACGGGGTGCAGTTCTCACAAATGCTGAAAGAAATGCAGGTTACTCTGTTGATTCCGCGAAAATCTATTCGGGATTATCTATACTGCGCGACGGCGGCTTTTAGGTCGGAGCTTATGCGCTCGATAAGACTTTTGGGCTCTATGACTTTAGCATTGCGGCCGTAAGATAATATCCAGTCCTTCACCTCATTGAGATGAATCGTATTGAAAGACAGAGTGAGACTTCCATCTTTATGATCTTTCACAACCTGTCTCGGATGCCACTTGCGCTCTTTGATAAAAGGAGCTACTGCAGGCGTGAATTGGACACTGACACGATAAGATTCTTTCTTCCAGATTATACCCATCCGGTCGCCGAACATCTTATCGCGACTGAATTCCTTAGGCATTACAAACGACTCATCAGTCACATCAGCCTTCTTGATGCGTGACACACCAAACGTCCTTATCGAACTCCTGTTATGGCAGAAGGAGGAAAGATACCATTCGCCCTTAAAATATATCATGTGGTAAGGGTCTACCAACCGCTCAGTAACACCAGTCTGGCCAGGCGAAAGATGTGAAATCTTCAAACGCTTATTAGTACGCAGTGCAGTGGCAAGCTTTTCCCATATCTGAGGGTCCATGACGGCACACGGCTCAGGATTGAAGAAGATACGGTCATCAATCCAAGCGGGATCAACCGTCGTGCTGCTGGGGATCGAATCCCCTATTCGGTCAAACACAGACTGCAGCTTGGAATGCAGAGGAGTATGCTCAAACTGCTTGAGCGCGCGCTCGGCTATACATATGGCAAATAAGTCGCTCTCACTGACATTAATCGCCGGCATTTTATAGTTTTCTTCTGTATAGAAATAGCCTTTGCGTGCCTGGTTATAACCGATTGGGGCATCCAACTCGTATTTAAGATAGTCGATATCGCGCTGGATGGTCTTCTGACTTACCTCCCACTCCTTCGCCATGCTATTACAATTCGGGAATGATTTCTCCCTGATCACACGGTCGATAAACAGGAGCCTCTTATATTGCGGCTTGAATTTTGCCATGGCGCACCTCGATTGTCCCCTTTTTTCTGTGTCCAATCTTATACTTCCATGCAAAAACTGACAACGAATAAATGAAAGATCTCCAGAGGCGGCAGTTCAACTGCCGACTATAGGCCTAGGAATTGAACAACAAATATCGCGTGGTTACCAGACGAGCTTTTGCGTGATCCAGATCATTTCTCAGCTTCGATGTAAAAACTGACCTCCTTGTGAGCATCAAGTTTAATGCACTCAGGGAATGATGAATCACCAAAAGCACGCTCTTCAATCTTCGAAAAACCAGCCGCCCTCAACAGAGTAGTGATGCTCTCGCGCGTGTACATCCACAGGTGCCTGCGGAGAAATTTCTCGCTTAACCTTTTAACCAACCCGGGCTTAGCGGCAGAATTCATATCCTGTGAAAAGAAATTAGCGCAGAAGTAATCACTTTCCACAAAAGCCACTGTTTCATCCTTATGCCCTTTTAACAAAGACGCTGAAGTTCCGCTCTTATATAATCCGATTATCCTGTCAATATCAGGCAGGACTATGCGAAGCCGACAGCCTTCCTTTAAGACGCGATGACACTCCTTCAGCAGCGCAAGAACTTGATATCGGTACAAGTGTTCCAGAAAATGACTGGTATATATGAAAGTTACAGAGCCATCAGCCAGCGGGATGCCTTTTGTGCAATCGTGTATAATGATAGGCGGCCATTTTACATCCCTGTAACCTACATACAAGAGCCCGAGCTTGATGAGTAAACTAATCATACCCGGCACTTTGGAAAGCTTGGCCAGGATGGAGTTGTCATAATTATGCCAGCCATCCAGCCCCACAAACCCACTGCCTAGATTTACTTTTATCATACTTTTCTGCTCGCACTCTTTGTTGCAGCTGCACCTGTGTCAGGCGTAGTTTTCCGGCGCTTGACACAAGCGCCGCTACACTTTTCTTCTCTTGGCAAGTGCTATCAGCCCTGAAAGCACGGCCAATCCGGCAATCGCTGATGCGCATATGACCGGCACCCAGAACGTCAGGCTATTGCCTTTATGCAAAAGCCGCAATTCATGAGTTCCTGCCGGCACCTTTACGGCCATGAATATTCCATCAGCCTTTACAATGTTCGCGGGCCGGCCATCGACAAAAGCTTTCCATGCCATGTCAAAATAATCGTTCATCATCACCCAGCCATCGGCAGTTGAGCTGACTTTCATGACCATCCGGCTTATAGTATACTCAGACAGATCCACCTGCCCGGTCGCATTTGTCTGCGGTTGCTGACCATTGAGAGAATCATCCGCCTCCACCAGCAAAACTCGATCAGGGTCGAACTCAGGCTGTGCAAGTCTGAGGCTAGCAGTATCCGCCGTCACCTTCTCGCTGACGGCATACCATTTCCCGAATGGATACGCATTCGCGACCTCATAAACAACAAACTGGGCGGTATCCGGCTGCCTCCATGCCGGAACGGGAATATTGCCTGAACCCGCAACAAGATCGAACCCGCGTATCTTCTTTATGTCCTTCCCAAGGTCACCCTCGATCTGTTTCGCAAACTGCTGAGGTATGACAATATGCCTTATGCCGCAGAGCATCAAATAGCGGTCGAACTTTCGCGAGAGCGAAGACATAAACATGTTTATATCATTCGGCGGCCTGGACTGAGAGGGAACATCAGCGCTTTTTACAGTATGATACGGCACAAGTAGAGTGTTCCAGTTATTGAATATGCCCTGATTGTGAGGAATGAATTTCACCCTGTACCGCTGAAAGCCCTTCAGATACTCAAATAGCTGGTTGTACTCATACACATTCTTCCAATTCGAGTAAGTCACATACTTGGCGTCAACACGTATGAAGTCACCGGCCGTGACAGCTATTATGATAATCGGAATGAACACAGCCGTCGCAAGGCGCTTTCCGCTCAGTTTAGTTAGAACAGCGATCGAAGCCATACCGGCAATGATACAGATGATTATGCTCCATAGGAGGCTCGAGACCATTTCCTGTCTGATTCCGCCGATGGCACCCGTTAGTCCATCAGACTTAAGGGCTTCCGCAAACTTTGCACTGCTAGGCACAGTCATCATCAGAAACACGAATACGACAAGAAAAACAAGTGCAGTCCAACCAAGGATCTTGAACTGCTTCTTAACCTCAGCCTGTCCATGACCAGCTGACTCGATAACACCGTTAAGTCCTATTGCCGCCAGATACGAGACACCCAAGCTGACAAAATGCATAAATTTTACCGGATTCCTGACATCGGCCATATAGGGAATCTTGTAGAAGAGAGCATAGAGCGGTGCATATTTTCCCATCGCAAGCAACAGACCGGCAAATGTCATTGAAGCCCACAGAATCACCTCAGCACGAGAAACACTTGCGGTGCCGGTTTGCCTTTTATTTAGAATAGAAGACATCAGCGCCACTAATGCAAAGATCACCGTAAGAAGCCCGATGTACTCATTTGTCTGCGTAAAGTTGCGCCAGCCCTGTTTACGAGTATCCCACTCAGAGGTCCTGCCCATACTTCCCCAGTATGGCGCCTGCGGGTCTGAAGAATCCCATCCGCAATAAGAGGCACTGACCAGCTTGACCAGCTCACTGGAAGGAAGGCTCCACTGCGTTGCCCAATCCCATTTCTGTTCATCACTCTGTTGGTTCACAATGCTGTTACTTGCACCTGACGCAAACACCATCGCAACGGGATATCCTACAAGCACAGCGACTATCCCTGCCGAAACAAGAACCGCCAAGGGTTTCAACGACTTCGACTCCTTATATGAAATCACGAGCTTCCATACCCAATAAACGGCCACACCGAGACCTGTGATTATGACAGAATCCCTGCCCCATGCCAGGGCGTAGCCACCAATCAGACCGGCAACAAGGCCAAGAAGGATTGACTTCCGCCGGAAACCGACTTCCATCACCCACAAGGAACCTGCGATGTAGGCCAATCCCATCATCTTCCCAACGTGTCCCGCCTTGCTCATGGATATTATACTTGTAGAAAGACCAAGCGAGACTGCGCCCATCAGCGATGCCAGGAACGACAATTTCTTTTCTCGCAGGAACAGATAGAAGAAGAACATCATAAGAAACGATGAGATGGCCATGTGCGCCTCATCAGCTTTTGCAACGGGCAGGTATTTATATACCAAAGGACTTATATCCCCTATCAATATATAGCCGGGATACCCGAACCCAACCGCGGGATTGGCACTTGAAAAAGACCCGTCATTCAGCATCATTTTGAACTGCTTTGCGAGGCATAACGGACTGTCGCCGCCCTCTATCGCCTTGTTGGGATCAAATAACGCAGGATAAGTGGCCATCACCATCAAAACAAACAAGAGGATCGCCAGCAAACCCTTTCCGACACCACCTGTTGCAATTTCAAATAGTCTTCTCATATTTTTCTATCCGGATGACTGGACCAACCCGATCAGCCTCTTCTTTTATTTCTGTCCCTGCATTACCTGCTCAAACTCTTTGAGTCGATCAGGTGTACCTATGTCATAAAAGCGCTGTTTGACAGGGAAAGCCCTCATTGCCCTGCGCTCCATAACCTTTGCGTATATCTCTTGCTCCAGTGAACATTTTTTACCTTTTTCTATCAACCCCAAAATCTTTTTTGAACACATCAGCGCGCCCGCATCTATGTAGTTCAGCCTGACATCTGACCCGCTTTTATCATAAAGCACCACATGCCCGCCCTGTTCGACCGCGATATTCTTATTAACATCCGTCGCCTTCGAATCATCATACGCCGCAACCATCATAAGGCACCCTGCGCTCTGATATCCCGCAATCATTGCCTGGTAATCGATGTCCAGGTATGAGTCGCCGTTGAGAAGCAGGAAATCCTCAGCCAGTTTATCTTCAGCCAGCTTCAATGCGCCACCCGTGCCCGCAGGATCATCCTCGATAGACCAGTCTATCTCAAGATCGCGTTCCGCGCCTATCCGTTTAAGAAACTCAATTACAATCTCGCTCTTATAGCTGACCAGAAAAAGGAACTTTCGTAAACCATGCCCTTCCAGCATAAGAATCATATGCTCAAGAAAAGGCCTTCCCGCAACCTTAATCATCGGCTTCGGGACAGTCGAATCAACGGACCTGAGGCGGGTACCGAGCCCACCTGAAAGAATAACGGCCTGCATGTTATTGAAACCTCATAAAGAATTGAACATAAGCTAGTTGAAACACCTCGATTGTTAAAGTTTTATTTTCATCGCTCAATTTGCCAACTAAACGAGCCCCTCGGCGGAGCCGGGCAGGCACGTTTAGCCTGTTAATCGAGCTACCTAAATAGCAGTCGAAAAACACTATATATTGGGGTTGCATAAGACTGACATACTTGATATAGGTAGTCCGCTTAATTTAAAAAAAGGGTGATACCGTGTATTTAAAAGCTTTGGAATTGAATGGTTTTAAGAGTTTTCCTGACAAAACCGTGCTTACTTTCGAGCCGGGAATGTCTTGTATCGTCGGCCCCAATGGCTGTGGAAAAAGCAATGTCTCAGACTCAATCAGGTGGGTACTAGGCGAGCAGAGCGCCAAAGCTCTACGCGGCAGCCAGATGGCCGACTGCATATTCAACGGGACGGATTCCCGGAAGCCGCTGGGAATGGCAGAAGTCAGCATCACTTTCTCTGAATGCGAAGAAACGCTGGGGGTCGACTACAATGAAGTCACCATCACACGCCGCGTGTTCCGCTCCGGCGAAGGTCAGTATTTTCTCAACAAGACACCCTGCCGTCTCAAGGATATTCAGCGCCTTTTCATGGATACCGGCGTTGGAACCAACTCTTACTCACTGATGGAACAGGGCCGCATCGATCGCGTGCTTAGCTCCCATCCTGACGACCGGCGTGAGATATTCGAGGAAGCCAGCGGCATCACCAAGTTCAAGGCCGACAAGAAAGAAGCCATGCGAAAACTTGATTACACCGAAGCGAACCTGCTCCGCCTCGCTGATGTAATCAGGGAAGTAAAGCGCCAGATCGGATCTCTGCAAAGGCAGGCAAGCAAGGCCAAACGCTACAAGGAACTCCGTGATCTTCTAAGAAAACTGGAATTATGCCTGACCAAGGACAAGGTCGGTAGTTATGACTCTGAAATCATTCTGGTGGAACAAAAACTCGCAGAGCTCACCGCCAGTCTCGACGGCTCACAGCTGGAACTGAAGGAGCTTGATGATGCGAGCTCAGCACTGAGGGCAAGCTTCCTCACTACCGAACGGGAAATCAGCGCGGTGATGGAAGCAGAAGTCCAGGCCTCCAGCAAACTTGACCATGTGCGCGAAGTCATAAAGATGAACACCAGGTCCATCGAGGAATACTCGGTACTGACCAAACGCGACACAGTAGAACTGGATCACACCCGTTCACAAATAGATCAAAAGTCCACCGAGCTAACCGATGCTACAGCCAGCCTTGAGCGAATCAAGAACAACAAGGCATTTGCCGAAGCAGAGCTGACGATAACCAACAACGAGAACGAGACGTTATCCACAGAGACGCACAATCTCCGCGCATCCATACAGAAGATGCGCGACGAATTAATCGGACTTGAAAGTCTTGTCACTCGCCTTCAGAATAGACAGATGGAACTCGAGCATCGCGACAGATCCACCGAGATCCAGAAAGAAAAACTGGCCGCAGAGAAAAACCACCTATCCCGCATTGTGATGAGCTTCGAGCGTAAGCACAGCGATATGCAATCCGGCATAAGCGAGGCCACTACCAGAGCAGAGCTAGCCAAGGAAACTCTGGCCGTAATAAACAACAGGATCAGCCAGATCAAATTCGATGCGACACGGCTGCAGGACGAACTGTCTGTTGTCCAGACGGCAATAGCATCAAAGACCGCGCAGGTCGATATGCTGGCCAGTGATGAATCCTCTTCCGGCGACCTGCCGGCAGGAACCAAGCTTCTACTGGATAAAGGAAACCCGCTTGGCGTTGATCCAGGGATCGTATTGGGCGAGTTGGCTTCACACCTTGACATAGATCAGGAATACAGGGTTGCCGCGGAGGCCGTTCTAAGGGCATGGCTCGACGCAGTCGTAGTCAGCGATATAGGCGCTGCCGTCAACCTGCTCAAGAAGCTAGAACATGAAAAGAAGGGCTCGACGCGAATGATTGCGGTATCCGCCGCGGAGCCCATGCATTACCAAGACAGGCCCGGCATGGAACCGCTGGTTAAACATATCCGGTGCCCCGAAAGCATCAAGAACGTAATCGGGCGGCTCACCGCAAACGTCTACATTGTAGAATCCCTTGACCTGACAGTATTGCCATTTAACGGCCAGGACACTTTTGTGACAAAGCAGGGATTGGTGATGCGGGCTGAAGGGACTATGGAGTATTGGTCCAGAGACCTTTCAACGGCCAACCCGCTCTCCAGAAAACACAATATAAGCGACATCAACAATTCCATCGCGGATATTCAGACAAAATGCGACGGCATACGGCAGAAACTCAATGCGCTGAGGCATGAGGAAGCAGAGCTGGAAGGCAAGAAGTCTGGCATCAATGTCGAAGTTGCCCAGCTGAACCGGCATCTCGCACAGAAAGAAGGCGAGGCTTCTGTCATCGATAAGGAGCGAAACGAATCGAAGGACCGGCTGGAAACTGTAACTTACGAACTGGAAAACCTTATTCAGCAGACATCTTCCAGCGATGCCGAAAAAACAGGCGTCCGCAACGAAATCAGCGAGGCGAAGAACAGACGCGAGATAACCGTGACTGAGGTTAACAGACAAACGCACGAGCTCAACACTATCGAGCTAAAACAAAGAGACACTCAGTCAAGACTCACAGAGCAGAGAATACACTGCAGCAGTCTGACACAAAAGCTTGAAAACCTTGAAAGCTCTCACAAAGGCCTTATGGTCAGGCTTCAGGAGCTGGACGACATCATTAAAGGCAGAACAGAAGGAATCAGGTCATACGAGGAGACAATAAAACGTCTGACGCTGGAAGTAACCGAAGCCCAGGATAGCATTTCAGCACTGGAACAGACTGTTCTGGAAAACAAGACCAAGGCAGAAGGCCTCCAAAAGAACCGGGACAAGCAGGCACTGGAACTGCAGGCTGTTGACAAGGCGCTATCCGAACGCAGGGCGATTGTCGAAAAGGTACGCGACGAAAAGTCAGAAACCGGAGTGAAGCTATCGGAACTTAAGATGCGCCGCCAGAACCAGATAGACCGAGTCACGTCTGAATACAACATAACCACCGACCAGATAGGCGAAGAACCAGAACCCGAATGGGAGAACGGCATCAAGCCGACACCAGAGGAAATGGAGACAGAAGTCGCAGAACTCCGCACAAAGATAGATTCAATGGGACCGGTCAACCTTGTAGCCATCGAGGAATACAAAGAGCACGAGGAACGGCACACGTTCCTTACCCAGCAGGAGCAGGACTTGGTAACATCCAAGGCGCAGTTGATGGAATTCATCAACAATATCAATAAGACCACTTCGGATATGTTCAAAGTCACGTTCGACAAGGTAAACGAGAACTTCGACGTCATGTTCAAACGTCTATTCAACGGCGGCACAGCCAAGCTGGTGCTGGTCAACGAAGAAGACGTGCTGGATTGCGGAATCGAAATCATCGCCCGTCCGCCCGGCAAACGCCTGCAGAATGTTTCACTGCTCTCCGGCGGAGAGAGGACAATGACAGCAGTAGCCCTGCTGTTCGCAATCTACCTCATTAAGCCCAGCCCATTCTGCCTGCTGGACGAATTGGATGCCGCACTAGACGAATCAAATATCAGCCGGTTTGTGAATGTACTTAAGGATTTCCTGAACCAGTCCCAATTCGTTGTCATCACGCACAATAAAATGACAATCTCCGGGGCGAGCATCCTGTACGGGGTTACAATGCCTGAGAAAGGCGTGTCAAAACTCATATCAATGCGTTTTCGCGGTCAGGACACAAACGAGACAACCAAGGAACTGGCAGCTATTACGGAATAATTCCCAATCAACCAGATGTTGAACGGAAGTTGGGCTAGAAATCCTGGACATTGTCCCTGATGAAGACGGTATGCTTGTCACTTCCCTCTGAACAGTGCTTGGCAATATTTATAAGGACGCCCACTGCCGCCATCAACATCACCATGCTGGAACCGCCATAGCTTATGAACGGGAGCGCCATCCCCTTGGTAGGCGCACACCCGGAGACCACTGCAATGTTGATGATTGCCTGACCGGTTATCCAAACGGTGATGCCAAAAGCCACAAGCCGTCCGTACAAATCTGGCGCATTATAGCTAATATATACCCCGCAGAGCATGAACACTGCAAATCCCAGGAGAACACCACCCGAGGCAATCAGCCCCAGCTCTTCTCCTATGATCGGCAATATGAAATCGGTATATGCCTCAGGAAGATAGAACTGCTTCTGCATGCTGTTGCCAAGCCCCACCCCATCCCACTCACCCCTTATAAACGCCACTTTGGACTGGATGAGCTGATATGACGCTTTGGGATGTGCTTCCGGGTTAAGGAACGACCATATACGTTCAGATCGGACCGGACTGATAAGCGCCAGTCCAAGTATGACAACCAGAAAGAACGATACAGCTATCGCCAAATACCTGGCCTTCATGCCGCCAGCAAAAAGAAGACTCATCGTTATTACCCCGACCAGAACCGTTGTCCCGAAATCCGGCTCTGCAAGAATAAGGAGCAGCAAAGGTGCAATACCCAGCATTGGCCAACCCAGGCTGTACTTCAGCATGGACATCCGCCAACCGGTCTTTACGACGTACCGGGAAAGGCACAGTATGGCTGAGAGCTTGGCAAGTTCTGAAGGTTGAAACGTCATGGGCCCAAGTTTTAGCCAGCGGTGACTGCCTTTTATTTCCGCACCTATCCCAGGCACAAAAACAAGCAATAGCAATATGAATGTACCGATCATCATCGCTGAATATAGCCGGTGATCGCGCCAGTGATGATAATCGAATCTAGCAGTGGCTATACCAATCAGCAATGCAATCGCAAGCCACTTTGCCTGCTTGGCAAGAAAGAAGTAAGGATCAGACTGCTCATCCATCCCCTTAATACTGCTTGTGCTGGCAAGAACCATTACCCCCACGGTAACTAAAGCCGCCACAACACCAAGCAGTATTAACGAAACGATATTCTTCACTATTAAACGCTATCTGGAATAACTAGCTCCGTGCCGGCAGCAGGTTTATCTGTGGTGAGATTGTTCACTTCTTTAAGCTTCTGAATACTGACGTTGTACAGAATTCCAATGCCGTATACGTCTTCACCTGGCATTACCTTGTGCTTCTTGAGTACTGTAGTTGCTGCAGCAGGTGCTGATTCCTGCACGGCTGGCGCCTCCGGAGGCACAACTGCCGGCGCAACTTCTGGTGTAGCGGCCGGTGTAACTGCTGGCGCAGCTGAAGGATTATCCACGGCAGGAACCGCCGCATCAGCTGGGGCCGGAGCGGTCGTGTCCGCAGGTACCGCGTTGACAGGGGCCGCACTTTCACTGCTTACGGCACCAGGTATAATAAGTTTTTGGCCAATGCGAATATTGTCGTTAGACATTTTATTGGCTTTCTTTAATGCAGATATCTTTACCTTGTGCTCCTTGGCTATACTGCCAAGTATGTCACCTTTTTTCACGATATACGTCGCTCCGGAAGCAGTATCAGCAGTCGCTTCTGTCGCATCCGAGGCCGGCACAGTGACATCTGAGGAAGGAGCTGCATCAGACGCGGTTGACTTCTCTGCAGCGGGTGCAGATTCCTTTGCCTTCAACGGTTTCGGACGCTTGCTGATATCGATATTGCCGGGCAGCTGAATCTTCTGGCCAACCCTGATCTTGTTCGCATCCTTCATGTTGTTTAGAGCAAGGATCTCAGAGACTGACAGCTTATACTGGCTGGCTATCTTGGAAAGGCACTCGTTCTTGCCAATCACATATTCCGTCGTCTCGGCCTTAAGCGTTTCTTTAGGCTCGATCTTTTCGACAGGCGCAGCTACAGGCAATTCATCTACGATTGTTGCCGGCGGCATCTTAACTCCCTGTTCCGTCGTTGCGACAGGAACCGTACTATCAACATCATAGGTCCTGCAACCCGGCATCAAGAAAACACAACTCAATGCAACCACGTGAACCATAAGCACCACACCAACCAATAACGGCGTTCTCATTCTTCTATTTCTCCTTTCAGAATTTACTGACAATTTGTTTGAATCTATCACCACGCTCCTCAAAGCTTCGAAACTGATCGAAACTCGCACATCCCGGCGCCAGAAGTATACACTCACCTTCTCGCACATCCTTCCATGCCTCGTTCACTGCACTCTCCAGATCACCGCAAAGCATACAAGGGATGCTGCACCCCCAAGCTTCTTTCATTTCTTTGGCACAATTGCCAATAAGATATGCTCCTTTTACGTATTTTTCCAGATTTATTTTGACCCAATCAAGGTTTTTCTCCTTGAGCAGCCCGCCAGCTATGAGCCGCACTCTTCCGCCGCACATCTCGAGTGACGCCGAAAGAGAAGCCAAAGTCGTAGCCTTTGAGTTATTAATGAATGACACACCATTGCGTGTACCCGCCGGCTCCATCCTATGCGCAAGAGGCTTGAATGCCTTGATTGCCATTACAGCTTCTGCCGGCTCCACCCCTGCTTTGAGGGCTGCCCCAAGGGCGGCTGCCGCTGACGGACCAAGTATCCGGTTATCGAACATTGTCCCTGATATCTTAACCTCACCGCTGGCAAATGCGCTGATTATGCCTGGCCTATATATGCAGTCCGCACCATTGTCCGGTCCAAACGTGAACCATACAGGACTCCCTTTAGTGCGGGAAACTGCCGTTTCTTTGATTTCCATACCAGTAATCGCACTATCCTCCCGTTTCATATTCTCGAATATCCTGCACTTAGTTTCTATATATTCGTCCATGCTGGCATGGCGGTCCAAATGGTTCGCCTGAATATTCAGAAGCACGGCTATCTTAGGCCGGAACTTGCGTATTGTCTCCAGCTGGAACGAACTGACTTCGACAACAATCCAATCAAGAGACATCCCGGACGCCACGACGTCACTGAAGGCAATGCCGTAGTTGCCGGCAACAGCCGACTTCAGCCCACCGGCCTGCAACATCTCCGAAACCAACTTTGCAAATGTACTTTTGCCGTTTGACCCAGTCACTGCAAGCACAGGGCATTTACATCTTGTGAAAGCTGTCTCAATCTCCGATTCCACAGGGACTCCGCGACTCTGCATTTCCTTTACCCAGGGAGAATCTATGCGGAAACCTGGACTGGCCACACAAAGGTCAAATCTGCCCGAAGGAACCTCCTTCGCCCCAAGGATAACAACTGCACCGGCTTTGTTTAAAACATCTGCCTTTTTTGCAAGCTCCTCGGTGCTGTTAGCATCAACGACAGTAACCGCACAACCTTCTCCCAGCAGTAATCTTGCGGCTGACAGACCGCTCAACCCGAGTCCAAGCACCAGTACGTTATACTTTTTCATTAAAGGGCCAACACGACTAGCAATTCATAATTGGTCATCATCTTATCTTCAGCGTAAGCATGCCAAGAAGCGCGAATATGATCGAAAGTATCCAGAATCTGATGGTGACCTGCGTCTCACTCCATTTCTTCATTTCAAAATGATGGTGAATCGGAGCCATGGCGAATATGCGCTTACCCCTTAACTTGAACGACGCCACCTGAAGTATCACGCTGGCAGCCTCCATGACAAAAACGCCACCTACTAGTATAAGCAGTATCTCCTGCTTGATTAGAATTGCCACAATCGCGATCGCTCCGCCTATTGCAAGACTGCCGGTATCACCCATAAACACCTGTGCAGGATGGCAGTTATACCAAAGGAATCCTAGGAACGCCCCGCACATCGCCCCGCAAAACACCGCCAACTCGCCGCACCCTGGCACGTAAGGGATGTTAAGATAAGAGGCAAACTTAGCATGACCGGCAAAGTACGATATCATCATGTATGTTATCACCACCGAGCTGCTGCAGCCCACCGCCAGACCATCAAGCCCGTCAGTTAGGTTGACAGCATTGCTGCAGCCGACAAGAACAAGATAGATGAACAGCATGAACAGACCTATCCCCATATGCGCAATCAATGGGACCTTGAGGAAAGGCAGGCTCAGCGTCATGATATATCCCTTGGTCTCAGGCAGAGAAACGAGCGCAAAAACTACCACCAGCACCCATATAATTTGCAGGGACATTTTCTGACGCGCATTCAGCCCCTTGGACTGCTTGCGCGCCACTTTCTTATAGTCATCCCAGAAACCTACTAACCCCATGTAGCACATTGTCGCCATCGACAGGAGAACGAACCAGTTCCCGGGCTCTGACCACAGGAACACTGAGATAAACACTGAAAGAATTATAAGCAGGCCGCCCATAGTGGGGGTCCCTTCCTTCTTGCCATGCAGGGCAAACAAAGGCGGGGCCTCGTCCTTGCGTTCATATTGACCGATGTTGAACTTCCTCAACTGCCTGATCATCCATGGCGCAATGATTACGCATACCAGAAATGCCGTGCCCGCCGCAGCAATGGCCCTGAAGCTGATGTACTTAAATACCCTCAGCGGAGAATACAAATCATTATAATAGTGCAGATAATACAACATAATCTATCTTCCGCTGCTTTAGGCCTCGTCGCCCCAGAGCATCACATGGTCCGGGTCACCGTTGGGCATGGTACTCATGAATGTAGCTTCCCCTGCGATATCAAGGCCTTGTTGAGTAGCGAGTGCCACCATTGCGATTTGCGCCCCGTTAACGACCTGATTGTCTGTATTATCCGGACTGTTCATTGTGCTTCTCCTTTCGCTGAAGGTTGCGAGATTAACCTGCCTGCCCGACGAATAATTGCTCAAAACCTGAAATAATCTGCTCAAGCTTCATCCCCCTTGATCCTTTAAACAGGATCGTGTCACCGGGTTTTGCCAAACCCGACAATTCACCCAAAGCATCACCATTCGACCCGCAAGTAATGACGCGCGACGCATCCATCCCCGCATCCACTGCCGCGCCCGCAATCACTCTCCCGAGTTCGCCTACTGTAACTAGAAAATCGATTCCACTGCCGGCAGACAGCGACCCTATCTTTCTGTGCTCTTCATTTGCATTGACGCCAAGCTCAAGCATTCCCGCCAGGACCATTATCTTTCTACCAACCCCTTGCATCCCTGAAAAAGTCGTAATAGCCGCTGACATACTAAGAGGATTCGCATTGTAGGAATCGTTTATCAGGCGCACACCTGCGCATTCTGACACCTGCCAACGCATCGGCATCGGCCTGAACACCTCGAGCGCCCCGCGTATCTGATCCCAACCCAAGCCCATGCTTCTCGCCACCGCCACAGCCATCAACGCATTGCAAATCGAAAAATCACCAGGCTGACCTAAAATGATCGCGCTAGTTTCTCCGCTCAAACGTTCGCAGATTTCGCACAGCCCATCCGCATTACGCCGAACGACATAATAGTCAGCCTGCCTGTCAGCCATCGAAACTGAGATGATTTTCCTTGTTCCAGCAGCTTTCCTCAAGATGTCCCGGAACTTTCCATCATGCTCTATAACAGCTATGCCGTCCTGCGGCAGTGCACGAAACAGATTGGCCTTCTCCTCTGCAATTGCCTCGACTGAATCAAAGAACTCTATGTGCACCGGCCCTACGTTTGTAACGACTCCCCAATCGGGCTCTAATACCCTGCACAATGCGCTGATCTCGCCAGGATGGTTCATTCCTATCTCAAACACACCCAGCTCCGTATTTTCCGACATTGCCAGCAGGCTCAACGGAAGCCCAATATCATTATTCCAATTGCCACGTGTCGCCGCTGTCCTGAATCCACCTGCGAGCACCTGCGCAGTCATCTCTTTGACCGTTGACTTCCCTGCGCTCCCAGTGACAGCAATAATGCGCAGACCTATCTTGCGCCTGTACTTCTGAGCAACCTGCATTAAAGCCTTATGCGTATCCGGCACCACCAGCATCGGCGCAGTCAAACCACTGACAACCTCCGACACCAGAGCTCCGCAGGCCCCCTTCGCGAGAGCATCTGCAATAAATGCATGTCCATCAAACCTTGCACCCTTGATAGCGATATAAAGATCCCCGGCCTTGATCGTCCGCGTATCATTAGATACGCCGCCGATCATCGACGGTATCCCGTTCACCCAACGCCCGCCACACCATGCGCAAAACTCGTCTGCCGCAAATCTCGGCATGCTTATTCCTTTTCTTCTATCTGCTGACTTCAACCGGCAATGCTTGATCCCTGTTCATTCCCGGTCTACTGTTTCAACAGCCGTCTCACCACTGACCTGTCGTCAAATGGTATCGATGTGCTGTCGTATTCCTGAAAATTCTCATGCCCTTTTCCAGCAATTATGATGATATCCCCTTCGCAGGCCTGCTGAATTACCAGCTTGATGGCATTCTCCCGGTTTTCCACAACCTCGTAGTTCTTCCGTACGCAACCGGCCTCTATCTGGCGGATTATCGCCAGCGGCTCTTCGTTGCGCGGATTATCGGAAGTCAAAATAATGTGATCGGCTAACTCAGAAGCCACCGCTCCCATCTTCGGGCGCTTTGCCTTGTCCCTGTTCCCACCACAGCCGAACACCATGATCAGCCTACCTGCCGTTATCTCCCTCATAGCGGAGAGCACCTTGGATATCGCATCATCTGTGTGGGCATAATCGACAAACACTTTAAATCCGCGACCTGTCGGGACTTCCTCAAGACGCCCCGGAACAAAAGCGATTTTTGAGAGGGCATCACGCATCAGCTCCAGAGACACTCCCAGCGACCCGGCAACGGCAATGGCCGCAAGCGCATTGCTGACGTTGTATCTGCCGGCAAGTTTTATATTAAAATCTGCACTGCCAAACGGCGTTACAGCCCTGAACGCCGAACCGCCGGCTCCAACGCTAAGATTCTCAGCACGCACATGCGCATCAGGATCGAAGCCGTAATACAGGAGTGCGGCGCGCCCAGCAACAAGAGCCGCCATTCTTTTTGCATATGCATCCTCGATATTGATGATAGCCGTAGCCTTTTTCTGCCTTGAGCCAAGGCTCTGGAACAAAATTGACTTTGCATCAAAATAATTCTCCATACTTTTGTGATAATCGAGGTGGTCCTGTGTGAGATTCGTAAACACCCCCAAGTCAAAATCAATGTCTGCGACTCGATGCTGAACCAGCGAATGCGATGACACCTCCATCACAGCACTCCTGCAGCCTGAACCGGCCATCTCAGCCAACATCGACTGTAGTGCCGGCGCATCCGGCGTAGTTCGGGTGGCAGGAATAACGCGCTCCCCTATTTCATATTCTATTGTGCCGATCAAGCCAGGGGTGAGACCCGCCGCCCTGAGAATATCCCTTACCATGAATGATATTGTCGTCTTGCCGTTGGTACCGGTAATACCGACTACTTTCAGCTTCGAAGCCGGATTCCCATGGAACGTCGCCGCCACCCTGGCGATAGACTGACGCGTATCCTTCACCCTGATGGAACAGACTTCCTTCCTCAACCGGAGATCGTGTTCAGTTATTATGGCAATTGCGCCACGGTTGATGGCATCGTCTATAAAGATATTGCCTTCCTGTTTGTTTCCGGTTATCGCAACGAAAAGATAATTGTCGCGGACCTGCCGGGAATCGCATGTAATCCCGGCAATATCCTTATCACGGCTGCCATTGACCGCAACAGGCTCCAACCCCTTGATTATCTGCTCTAGCTTCATGTTTTTCGCAATTCAGATCCGGAATCTAAATCCTCAAATCAGCAATTGATAATTCGTGATTATTAATTATTGTCACTCCGCCTTAGCCACAGTTGGACTGTCCGGTATTATTTCAAGGTACTTTACAAGCTGATTGGCTATCTTCCCGAAAGCAGGTGCAGCAACCTGACCACCCGTATGGATCGGCTGGGGCTCATCCACCACAACAATCATGGACACCTCAGGTTCGGCTGCCGGCAGAAAACCCACGAAGGATGCCGTATAGGCCGTTTCCGAGTATTTCCCATTGATGACCTTCTGGGCTGTACCGGTCTTACCGGCTATATCGAACCCTTTAACTCCAGCTTTTAAACCGGTACCACCCTCCTCGGTAACTCGCGAAAGCAGACGCTTCATTAACTGGGCAGTCTCAGGCTTTAACGCCTGCCTGACTTCCTTGGTCGCCGCCTGGTAAACAACCTGACCGTTTGGCGCAACGACCTTGGAAACAAGATGCGGCCTGACCACCATTCCGTCATTTGCAATAGTATTATAGACACTCAACTGCTGTAGCGCGGTGACCATAACACCCTGTCCAATCGAAATCCTCGAAATTGATATGCCAGTCCACTTTGTATAGTCAGACAGCATCCCGCCTTCTTCGCCCGGGATATCGATCCCGGTCCTCTCGCCGATACCGAAAAGCTTCAGGTATTTGTACAGCATCTTATCTCCCAGCGTCAGAGCAACCTTGGCAGTCAAAATATTGCTGGATTTCTGCAGACCGTCGGCGACACTCAGACAGCTGTAAGCATGATAATCCCTTAACCTGCGCCCCTTGAATGACCATGCGCCATTCTCGCAGTCAAACATCGTATTCGGCGTTACCGTGCCTTCCTGCAATGCCGCTGCTATTGCAATGACCTTGAACGTCGAACCGGGCTCATAATTGTAAGATATCGGTCTATTCCTTCGCTGTTCATCACTGGCACTGGTGTACATGTTTGGATCGAAGTATGGCCGGCTGGCCATAGCCAGTATCTCACCGGTCTTGACCCTTTGAACGATAACCCAGGCACCTTTTGCTGAATGCTGGGCATAGAGATCATCCAGCGCCTGCTCCACACAGAACTGAATATTCTGGTCAATGGTAAGATACACGTCATTACCTGATACCGCTGGCCTGTATTTCTCGCGCTGGAGAAAGACCTCCACTCTCCTTGCATCAACCGACGTTTTCAGTATACCGTCCTCGCCATTAAGCTTGCTGTTAAACTGCTGCTCTATGCCCAGACTGCCTATACCGTCATAATTCACAAAACCCAGAACATGACACATCAAACTGTTGTGTGGATAGTTCCTGACATTTGCTTTCTCAAAAAACACACCAGGTATTTTCTTGTCGCGTATTTTCTCCGCGTTCTCGTCGCTTAACCCTTTCATGACACATACATAGCTCTTCCCGGGCTTGTTCATCGCGGAGGCGAGAATGGAAGAATCTGTCCCCAGCACAGTCGCCAAATCTTCCGCTGCACTTGAAAGCTTGTTAGACCTGATGAGAGAGTCAGGATCAACGCATAAGTTCTTGAGTTCGAGATTCAGAGCCAGGATGTTCTCGCTGCCCCTGCAATCGAAGATGCGGCCACGCTCGGCAGTTATCTTCTTTTCAATAGTCCGCTTGCGGTCAAACTTCTCGCGGACAGTGTCGCTGACGATCATGTGCAGATATACCAGACGGGCTAGCAGGAGAGACATGACAACAGACATCACAACCGCACTGAATACTGTACGCACCTTAACGGAGCGTTCACTCATTGGAATTGTTCCTTATATCGATGCTGGCAAGGCCCAGGCCCTCTGCACCATCAACCTCCGACATCGAGGCCCGAAGCATATCTTTCCTCGGGATCCGTCTTATTTGCGAGATATTCGGAAGCCCCATAACCAATCCATGTTTATTCAAGGCACGCATCAGGTTATCAGGCGACTTGGCACGCATCCACTTAAGCTCCTCGGCCTTTAAAGACCTGAGCAATTCGGCATTCTGGACCTCAAGATCCTTTATATCCTTGCCAAACGTCTGACATCGGCAGTAAATGACCATCCAGCCAATCAGCACGATGATAACCATTACAGCAAAGCTGATTATCTTCGCGCCATTAACATAGGCATGTATCGTCTTCCGTTTTCTATTCGACCTGAACACCTGAATCTCCTTTTCAGCCCGCAATCTTTTCAATCAGCTAGATCCGCTCAGCACATCTCAGCTTAGCTGACCTCGCTCTGGGATTAATGTCCGTCTCGGCATCCCCAGCAACCACCGGCTTACGTGTTAATATTCTGACTTTAGGCTCTGTGCCAACCCATCTCTCGCCACCCTGCTGAAGCGACTCCCAACGCCCCGCATGGTCTTTGAAAAAATTCTTCACTATCCTGTCCTCTAAACTGTGAAACGCTATCACCGCAAGACGCCCTCCGGTCTTCAATATCCCGAGCGCACCTGCCAAACCCTGTTCGAGGCAGCTCAGTTCACCATTGACCGCTATCCGCAACGCCTGAAAAGTCTTTGTTGCCGGATGTATCCGGCCACTCCTGCCGCCTGCCGCCTGCTCCACAACTTCCGCCAATTCAGTGGTAGAACTTAGTTTTCCATCCTTTAGCGCCCTCTTTATAGCAGCAGCTATCCTGCGCGACTTCGTCTCCTCCCCGTATTCAAAAATAATCCTGCTTAAATCGTCTTCGGCCAGTCGCGCAATCAGGTCAGCCACACTCTCGTCATTGCGCCTGTCCATCCTCATATCCAGCGGGCCTTCGCGCATGAAGCTGAAGCCGCGCTCAGGATCATCGATCTGAAATGAGGATACGCCCAGATCCATCAGCACTCCGTCAAATGGGCCAATCCCCTGAGTTTTCGCAACTACCGCTATCTCTGAATAGTTGGCATGCACCAGCGACATTTGTCCTGCGTAGCCAGCCAACCGGGTTTTAACCCTGTCTATTGCGTCAAAATCGCGGTCCATCGCCAACAGCGTGCCTTTTACCCCGGCTTTCTGCAAAATCGCCAAAGCATGCCCCCCACCCCCAACCGTTGCATCCGCGTATACCCCGCCATCCCTGACGCGCAACACATCCAGCACCTCATTCATAAGGACCGGAACATGCATCAACAACCACAACCTTTCAATCCCCTACCCGG
>CAMCYG010000012.1 GCA_945883775.1 Victivallis vadensis | reverse complement strand
GGCGGTGGAGGGCACTTCGGTGAAGTGCCAAAGGCCGGAAGCTATAAGCTTGTTCTCTGGGTTAGGAGTGGTCCTGTAAAGAATGTGGTGTTCGGTGAGGTTGTCGATCTGACGCTTGATCTTGCAGCGTTTGGGGTCACGGATGAGGTTGATGCTAAGATAAAATAGAAATAATCCGCCTGTTCTGTTATAAATCATGAACATTCCTGATAACAAATGGTTCTCTGCTGATAAACTACATTTTAGAAGAACCAAGATTGTTGCGACTATCGGCCCTTCTTCATCGTCGCCTGAGCAGTTGCGGCAGCTGATTGCTGCCGGGATGAATGTGTGTAGGATAAACTTCTCGCATGGCGATCCGGCGAAGCACATAAAGATTGTCAGGCGTATTCGTAAGGTCGCTGATTCAATGCAGCAAATCGTAACCATCCTCGGCGATCTGTGCGGCCCAAAGATAAGGGTCGGTCGTTTTCCTGATGGACGTGTGACTCTCAAAGACGGTTCGAAAGTCCTAATTACAGCAAAGAATGTATTGGGCAGTGAGAATTTGATTCCTTCCCAGTATGGCGGGATTGTCGGCGCGGTCCGGATCGGAGATCGAGTTCTCCTCGATGACGGTAATCTGGAATTGCGCGTTACACGTAAATTATCAGCTGGCGCTGAAGCGGTGGTGATACACGGCGGTGTCCTGAAAGACAAGAAAGGGATGAATTTGCCGGATACGCCGCTTAAGATCCCTGCGCTGACGGCGAAGGACAAGAAAGATGCTATCTACTGTATAAAAGGTGGTGTCGATTACCTTGCGCTGTCATTTGTCAAATCGGCCGGCGATGTTTTAGCGCTGAGGCGCCATCTCAAAGCAAATGGATCGTCAATCCCCATTATTGCCAAGATCGAGAAACCTGAGGCGTTGGATCGGATAGATGAGATCCTCGCCGTAGTTGACGGGATAATGATTGCGCGTGGTGACCTCGGCGTGGAGATGCCTCCGCAGAAGGTGCCATTGATTCAGCGGCGGCTGATTGAGAAGGCTAACCAGGCATATAAGCCGGTGATCGTAGCCACCCAGATGCTTGAGAGCATGATTGAGCATGCCCGGCCGACAAGGGCTGAGGTTACTGATGTCGCGATGGCTTGTCTTGACGATGCCGACGCGGTGATGCTTTCTGGTGAGACTGCGGTTGGAAAATTCCCGGTTGAAGCGGTCAAGATGATGGATGCTGTATTGCGCGAAGCCGAAGGCTATCAGTTTTTTACAAATGGCGGGTTGTTCAAGGACAGGAGCGGATTTAAGCGAGATACGATGCTTAATGCCATAGGGGTGGCGACGGCTCAGATGTCTAGGGATCTTAAAGTGCGGTGTATATCTGTTCTGACGCGATCTGGCAGAACTGCCAGGATTGTCTCGGCCGATAGGCCTGCTGCGCCTGTGTTTGGCCTGACTGAAAACAGGGAGACTGCCCGACGGATGGGTCTGCTTTGGGGCGTATATCCGCAGTTGATCAAAGGTGCTATCTCTCACGATGCATTTGTGAAGAAATCGGAAATAGTCATAAAAGGGCTCAAGCTGGCAAAGAAGGGCGATTACATGATCCTGCTTTCCGGCTTATCCGACAAGGCCAACGAGATCACCAATTCCATAACCGTGCACCAAGTGGGATGAACCATTCTGGGACGGTTCCTAGACTGTAAGCTTATTTCTTAAGGTTGCTGTCGCTGTCATTATGAATCATGGTTTTCTTCCTAATGCAAACTACAATTGGTATTAACGTCTAAAAACGTCATAATGCAAATTATGATTGCTGTTAAAGAAATCAAAAATATGCTTAGGGTCGTGCAAGGCTGATATTCACATCCAACACGCGTCCTGCGCAGGTGAATGTCCTTCGGTGGCATGGGTGGGTGATTTTTGACCGCCCGCTCACAATCTTTCATCTGCTCGATGCTTGACAACCATTATGGTTGTGTTATGGTTTCATCATGATCACTATAACCATCAAAGATATACCTGCCGCGCTCCATCGAACGCTGAAATCCCGTGCAGAAGCGAATGGGCGAAGTCTTAACAAGGAAATCATCACGACTCTTGAGAATACACTGCATGGTTCTCCAATAGATGCTCTTGCCATTAGAAAGAATGCTGTTGCGGTTCGTGAGGCAATGGGCGTTTATCTGACGCAGAAGGATCTTTCTTCTCTCAAGAACGAAGGCCGCAGATGATAGTTGTTGATGTGAATACGCTTGCTTATCTGTGGATACCCGGGGAAATGACATCGCTGGCTGAGCGAGCTCTTATGCTGGATCCCTGTTGGGTTTCTTCCACTCTGTGGCGTTCGGAATTCCGTAATATTCTTGCCGGGTATCTACGCAGAGGCCAAATCAGCAAGAACTCTGCCGAGCGATGTATAAACGGGGCTGAGTCGCAAATGGCGGGCCATGACTACCTCATTCCTTCCGAGCTGGTGATGCGAAAGGTTGCAGTATCGAAATGTTCCGCTTATGATTGTGAGTATGTAGCTCTGGCAGAGGACTTGAATGTGACATTGGTTACAACGGACAAACAAATACTCAGTGAGTTTCCTGCGTTAACCATAAGTCTTAAGGTGTTTGCCGGGCGTTGACCTTGTGAAGGCGGGCGACGACTTCCTCCTCCGCCCAGAAGCTGATCTAAAACAAGATAAGTCAGAGCCTCGCGCCAAGCCTGCCCGCAACCCGCCTGCAGCGATATGCAGCATTTCGGGCAAGTGTTACGACATAGTCGTTGCAGGCGGGACGCCAAGTGCGCCAAGTTTTCTTTCTCAGAAGATTCGGCTCACCCTGAGGGCTCGCCCTATACCTATCAAGCTAAGGAATTTATATTGAGAAATGCGGAAATTGAGAAAACTGTAGCGGCGCATGCATATCAGGCCGTATTGCTTGGACGAAGGATGGTGTCATTCGCTTGCGGAAAAGACCTGAGCTTGACACAAGCTCAGCTACAGTGAGGAAAGTTTTCCTGTTTGTAGCGGCGCATGTGTCATGCGCCGGTGAAAAAGACCTGGATTTTTTGACAGAATGAACAAAATGTACATAAATTATCCTTAGCTTGATAGCTATGGGGTTCGCCCTACCTTTCCGGATTAGGGTAGGGAGAGTCCTTCCGCCTATGCCAAGAGGCTCCGGCGCGACGTGCCGGCCGAGCCGTCTTCATCAAACCGTGCAACTTCTGCGCAGAAAGACAAATGTAGCACCGGTGTCTCACCGGTATCTGATTCAGAATTCTGGCTTCTGAATTCCTTCTTCTAAACCCATAGCTGCCTGTCTAAAACTCGATACTGGATTGCTTCCTGGATGTGTTCCTGTGTGATGGTTGCTGACCCTGCCAGGTCGGCAATGGTCCTTGCGACCTTGAGTATGCGGTCATAGGCGCGTGCGCTGAAATTCAATTGTGCGATTGCCTGTTTCAGCATCTCCTTCGCGTCATCCTCGATTATGCAGAACTTCTGGATATGCCGTGAACCCATCGACGAATTGCTGTGCAGTTTGGGACTGCTTTTAAATCTGTCGAGCTGAATCTTGCGCCCGTTGGTTACGCGCCTACGTATTTCATCTGATTTCTCGCCTTTTGGTGCGTTTGATAGATCGTTAAGGCTCACGCTAGGCACTTCAATGTGAATGTCTATCCTGTCGAGCAGTGGACCGGATATCTTGTTTCTGTAATGCTGTATCTGATGTTGCGTGCATCTGCATTCCCGTTTCGGATCGCTGAAATAGCCGCATGGACAAGGGTTCATAGCCGATACAAGCATAAATTGGCAGGGGAATGTCACGTTAGCCGCCGCCCGTGATATTGTGACGACGCCGTCTTCCAGCGGCTGGCGCAGGACTTCCAGCACATTACGATGGAACTCTGGCAATTCGTCAAGAAACAGGACGCCGCGATGTGATAGGCTGACTTCGCCCGGCATGGGGTGAGTGCCGCCACCGAGCAGGCCGGCATCGGAGATGGTATGGTGTGGACTCCGGAACGGCCGGCGGGTAACGATTGAGGCATGTGCCTTAAGGGTTCCCGCGATGCTGTGTATTCGCGTGGCTTCAAGTGCTTCTTCGAGGGTTAGCTCTGGCAATATCGAAGAAATCCTTTTGGCTAACATCGTTTTTCCTGTGCCAGGCGGGCCGACCATTAACATGTTATGCCCGCCGGCGACAGCGACCTCGATGGCTCGTTTTGCCTGCTCCTGTCCTTTAACGTCGGCGAAGTCATCATCATGTTCACTGTTGGTGTTTTTGAATATGCTTGTGGCGTCGATCCTTAGCGGGTTCATTTCGCGTTTGCCGGCCAGGATGTCGGCTGCCTCGCGCAGGGTCTTTACCGGTATGACGTTGATGCCGTGCACGACCGCAGCTTCTTCGGCATTACCATCGGGGACGATTATGGATTTCAGCTTCATCTCGCGGGCCATGAGTGTGATGGGTAGTACGCCGCGCACCCTGCGAACTTCTCCGCTTAGCGCCAGTTCTCCGATGATTGCGGTGTGGTGCAGTATTGCCGGGGAGATCTCTCCGCGAGTGCAGATCATCCCGATGGCGATCGGCAGGTCGTAGCTGGGGCCTTCTTTCTTGACGTCAGCGGGGGCAAGGTTGATGGTCGTCCGGCCAACATGCGGGAAGAATCCGGAATTGAGCATGGCGGTGAATACGCGGTCCTTGCTTTCTTTTACCGCGGCATCAGGGAGCCCAACGATGACTATCAGCGGTTCACCATGCGCGGCATTGACCTCTATTTCGACCTTGTATGCATCGATTCCGTAGACGGCGCCCGAATAAACTTTCGCAAGCATTTTATTTCTCCCATAAAGGTGAGAATGTTCTCTCGCAGAGCACACTGAGCGCTCAGAGAAAGTGATTTAATGCGCCGCTGGCGCTGTTAAACGTCTCCGCGAGCTTTGTGGTCTCTGTGAGAGAACATCCGTGTTTCCCGAGAACGTATCAGAGTTCTAAAACCCTGTATGTAGGGCTTTTACTTACATGGCCGTGGTGCGCTATGCCAGTGAGGTGGGATGGATCCTTTGTGATCGGTCCCGGTTCGGTGTCGAAGCCTTGCTCGACTGGCAGGGTGATGGGGCACTTGTGCTGGTGAAGAAGCATTCCCGAGTGCCGATCGAGTTGCCTATCAAGAATAGCCGTTTTCCCGTGGTGCACCTGTCCGATGCACACCCGAACTGGAATGATCCCAGGGTGGTTCCCGATAATGATATGATCGGGCAGCAGGCGGCGGCGGAGTTTCTGCGTTGCAAGTTCGATCTTTTGCCTTCTACACCATGGGGAGGGAGGCCGGTAATCTGCACAGGGCTTTCCTGAAAGCCGTTGGAATTCAGCCGGGAGAGTTCCGGAAAGAGTTCCGCGAGGGGTGATCAGTTCGTTTTGTCGTCCATGGTGCGAGAGCGCAACGCTAACCCTAATGCAGGTGATTCCGTCAACAGTCCCACCGTTCCCTCTGCACAAAATTCCATACGAAATGCACACTATGCCCTTTCCATACAACTGGCTATGCCGTACTATGCAATCGAGGCGGGCGTGCAACTCGCGTATTGGTGGAGCTACCAGTCAGATCGCGAGCAGGATCAAAATGATCCTCAGCGGCTCGATTTGGAAGTGGAGCGCAATCCGGAACTGATCAAGGCCATTGTCCAGGCCAATCAGCGGCTGAAACGGAGGCTGGCATGTCCCTGAGCTCAACTTCAGTGCCTCATTCTTTTAAAGTTAAATGATAAGAGGAGAAAATGATGATCAAAGCAAGAATTGTAAAGCTACCCATCCTGCCCATCTCCCTGCATTTTACGCTTGATTCAAATGGAAAATAATGGAGCTTAATTCGTAAGATTACAATGAATGACTAATCAAACATGAAAGCGGACTACTCAATGAAACACACACCTCTGTATATTGTTATTCTCTTGGCCGTTGCCTGTCTATCCAACGCTTCGGCGGAAGCCCCGTCGGGTCACATCTGGCAGGCGCAGTGGATCGGCCCTGCCGTTCCTCCGGTGATCGATCTTGGCGCTGCCGCTTGGATCTGGAGCGACGAAGCTGGGGTCGATCCCGCCCGCAACGCGAAACCGGGCACCGCCTTCTTCCGCCGCGAAATGGATCTTTCCGGAACCGGGAAGGTGGTCGCCGCCACCGCCCAGTTCACGGCCGACAACCATTTCAAACTCATCGTGAACGGTGAACAAATCGGAGGCGGTGACGAATGGGCGGATCCGCAATCACTCGACCTCGCGCCGGCCCTGCGTCCGGGTCTGAACCGCCTTCTCATTCAGGCCGACAACGATCCCGACTCCGGTGCCATCAACGCCGCCGGGGTCATCGGCAAGATCCGCATCGAACACGAGGGCGGTGCGGTGCAGGAAATCGCGACCGATGGAAAATGGGAAAGCGCCCCGACGGCTGACGCCACCGCCTGGAAGTTGGTCAAAGTGATTGGGAATGTGGGCGTCGCTCCGTGGCAGGCCCTGAAGACTCCCGCCAAGGCGGGCGCTGCGTCAACTCAGGCGAACCAGTGGATCTGCTACCGGAAAACCGTCTCTTTGGCGGAAAAACCGGCCACCGCGCTCGTCCGCATCGCCGTGGATTCCAAATACTGGCTGTGGATCAACGGCCGCATGGTCGTTCGCGAAGGCGGACTGAAGCGCGGACCCAATCCCGACGACACGTATTTCGACACCGTGGAGCTCGCGCCCTATCTGGTGAAGGGTGACAACCAAATCGCCGTGCTCGCGTGGTATTTCGGCAAACACGGGTTTTCACACAACAGCAGCGGCCAGGCAGCCTTCCTGTTTGAGCTGGAGGCTGGAAGCACCCGGGTTCTATCCGACCGCTCTTGGCGGATGATCCGGCACCCGTCGTTTGGCAAGACCGCCAAAAAGCCGAACTATCGCCTGGCGGAAAGCTCGGTGCGCTTCAACGCCCAGTTGGACCTGCCGGAATGGACAACGGCGCAGTTCGATGACCGTGCGTGGAAATTGCCGGTGGAATTCGGCGTCCCCCCCGCCGCACCGTGGAACCGCCTGTGGGAACGGGCAATCCCGCAATGGAAGGACTTCGGCCTCAAGGAGTATGAAAATGCCGCGCTACTTCCGAAACAGGGCGGGGCTGAGCCTATTGCCGCCGTGCTCCCTTTCAATGCGCAGATCACGCCGTGGCTCCGGGTTTCCGCACCCGCAGGTCTGATGATCAAGATGGGCACGGACAATAAGCTCAACGAGATCAACGCCGAATATATTACGCGGGAAGGGGAACAGGAATTTGAAACCCCCGTCTGGATGAGCGGCCACCAGGTGATCTATAGCATTCCGGCGGGCGTGAAAATCCTCGGATTGAAGTATCGCCAAAGCGGCTTCAATACCGAATTCACCGGCCGTTTTTCCTGCGACAATGAGTTCCTCAACACGCTGTGGCAGAAATGCGAACACACGCTCTATATCAATATGCGCGACAGCTTCTTCGACTGCCCGGACCGGGAGCGTGCCCAGTGGTGGGGCGATATCGTGATCCAGCTCGGCCAGGTTTTCTACACCTACGATACACAGGCCTACTCGCTCATCCGCAAGTGTATGTATAACCTCTCAAACTGGCAGCGGCCCACCAAGACCCTGTTTTCACCCATCCCGACTGGAAACTGGAAGAAGGAACTGCCGCAGCAAATGCTCGCCAGTGTCGGCCAATACGGTTTTTGGACTTACTATCTATATTCCGGCGACAAGGCGACTCTCGCCGATGTCTACCCGCACGTGAAGGACTATCTGTCCATCTGGCAAACCGATGGCGATGGGCTGGTTATCCATCGCACCGGTGAAAATGGCTGGGACTGGGCCGACTGGGGCAAGGATATCGACATTCTGGTGTTGGACCAAGCGTGGTATTGCCTCGCGCTAGAAGCTGCCGCGCGCATGGCCGATGTTTTGGGAAAACCTGCGGAGGCCGCTGAATATAAGAAACAGCGCGAAGCCATCATCCTCGCGACCAACGCCAAGTTCTGGAACGGCAGCGCCTATCGCGCTCCGGGTTATAAAGGAGCCACCGACGACCGTGCCCAGGGTATGGCCGTGGTGTCCGGCATCGCAGGGCCGGACAAGTATCCGGCCATCAAGGCGGTGCTCGCCAAAGAAATCCATGCCAGTCCGTATATAGAGAAATACATTCTCGAATCCATGTTTATCATGAATGATGCGGCTGCCGCGCAAGCGCGGATAGAGTCGCGCTATAAGGAGATGGTGGACTCCAAAATCACCACGTTATGGGAAACGTTCCCCACCGGCGGCACGTTTAATCACGCGTGGTCCGGCGGCCCGCTCACCCTCATGTTCCAATACATGGCTGGCGTCTCGCCGACGTCGCCGGGGTTTGTGACTTATCAGGTCAAACCGCAGCTCGGTTCGCTGCAACGTATTGAAACCGGGTTCGATTCCGTCAAAGGCCGCATCGAGGTGAAGATCGCCCGGTTGCCCGGTGCTTTTAATCTGAAACTGTCATCGCCGCCAACCACCCGCGCCACGGTTTGTCTCCCGCTAGCGGCCGAAGGACTCAAAGACGTGCGCGTCAACAGCCAGCCGCTGTGGCTGAACGGCAAGGACCATGGCAAAGTGACGGGCGTGAAGTCGCTCGGCGAAGCGGACGGCCACGCGCGGTTCGAGGTCGAGCCAGGCGAGTGGCAATTCGAAGCCCGATAAAAAAATAAAAATCAAATTAATTATCCCCCCACAACAACCAGGCGTTGATAAATAATATGAAACACTCACATGTGATGATTACTGGTTTGGTCTTTCTTGGGGTTGAAGAAATACAGAAATTGAGATAATAAACCAGGTGTCGTGCCCGTTCTATAAGGAATAAGGCGGCAGATAACCAGGAATCGAGCGAGTTTGTGGAGTTGACCGACAAGGATCTGCTGATCCGGTACGGGAGCGGGAAAGTTGATGCGATGGAGGTGCTTATCGAAAAGTACCGTCGCATGATTTTCGGATTCATTTTCAACATGACCCGAAATCGGGATAAGGTGGAGGAGAATTTCAGGAGGTGTGGTTACCGGTGATCCGTAATCAAGTATGAATAACAAAGTAAGATAATATGAAAAACAAGATTACGATTAAAACACTCGGATTAATATTACTGGCACCGCTCGCGTTACTGCACGCTGCGGAGACCAAGCCTGCGAAGCCAAATTTCGTTGTCATTCTTGTTGATGACATGGGCTATGGGGATATCGGATCGTTTGGATCGAAAGTTAACCGGACACCCAACCTGGATAAAATGGCAAACGAAGGGATGAGGTTGACCAGCTTCTATGCCGCACCGGTTTGCTCAGCTTCGAGGGCGCAACTGATGACCGGTTGCTATGCGCAACGGGTTTCGATAACCGGAGCTTTGATGCCGGTCAGTAATATTGGCATCAACGCCAAAGAGCATACCGTCGCCGAACTACTCAAACTTCAAGGATACTCGACGATGATCGTCGGTAAATGGCATCTGGGCGATCAGGAGGAGTTTCTTCCAATGAAGAACGGATTTGATCTTTATTTCGGGCTTCCTTATTCGAATGACATGGGGGAGGGGATACTGAATAGAAATGATCAGAAGACTGGGAAACCGATGAAAGCTCCTCCATTGCCATTGATACGCGACACCAAAGTGATCGAGGCTCCTGTTGATCAGGATACTCTTACAGCCCGTTATACGGAAGAAGCGGTCAAATTTATCACTGCCAACAAAGATAAGCCCTTCTTTTTATATTTTCCGCATACAGCGGTGCATACGCCATTGCATCCCGGGACGGCCTTCAAGGGGAAATCCGCAAATGGTACCTTTGGCGATTGGGTGGAAGAAGTGGACTGGAGCGTTGGGCAAGTGCTCGATACCTTGAAGAAATTTAATCTGGACAAAAATACGCTTGTTCTTTTCACGAGCGACAATGGTCCCTGGCTTAAACAAGGCAAGAATGCTGGAACTGCACTTCCCTTGCGCGGAGGCAAAATGACCAGTTGGGAAGGTGGATCGCGGGTTCCTACCATTGCACGGTGGACAGGGCAGATTTCTGCCGGGTCTGTTTGCGATACGGTTTTGAGCGAAATGGATGTATTACCGACCTTTGTCCGGCTGGGTGGTGGTGAAGTTCCTACGGACAACAAAATAGATGGAAAGGACATGTGGCCGGTACTTTCAGAAAAGACCAAGGAATCTCCGCACGAAGAGCTTTTTTACTATATCAAAAATAAAACAATAGATGCCGTTCGTTCGGGATCTTGGAAACTGGCAGTTGTGCCTCAACCGCTGGAGCATGGGGGGCAAGTCGAACACAATGGGCCGCGCCTTTACAATCTCCAGTCCGATATCGGTGAAAGGAATGATGTTTCCGCACAAAATCCAGAGATTGTGAAGAAACTTCAGAACTTGATTGAGAAAATGGAAAAAGAGGGAATGAAAGATCAGTGGCCTCGCCCGGCGGGCAATGTGCAAAATCCTAAGCCGTTGCTGAAGAAGATTGGAGCTGAGTATGATTGAATCTGGAGATGCATTCCAATGAAGTTCAACTGCATTATGATCCATCGTCTCCTCGCCAGTCTCACGCTCTGCGCCGCGTGTTTCGCGCCTACTCTGCGCGCGGCTGAGCCCATCAAACCGAATGTGGTGCTGATTCTGATTGACGACTTTGGTTACGAGTGCGTCACGGCCAATGGCGGACAAAGCTACCAGACGCCCGTCATGGACCAGCTTGCCGCGACCGGCGTGCGTTTCGAGCAATGCCACGTGCAGCCGCTTTGCACGCCGACCCGCGTGGCGTTGATGACGGGAATCATGAATAAGCGAAATTACACCAATTTCGGCAATATGGATGAGTCGCAAAAAACGTTCGGTAATCTCATGAAAGCGAACGGCTATGCGACGTGCATCACCGGCAAATGGCAATTGGGGCAGTCATTTGAATTGCCCGCACATTTTGGCTTCGACGAATACTGTCTTTGGCAACTGACGCGGCTTCCGGGCCGCTACCGGAACCCCGGCCTTGAGCTCAATGGCAAGGTTCTTGACTGCAAGAACAACGAATACGGTCCGGATATCGTTACGGACTACGCGCTCGATTTCATGACGCGGAACAAAAACAAGCCTTTCTTCCTCTACTATCCAATCATGCTCACGCACGATCCATATGACGCCACGCCCGACAGCCCGAATTACCTCACATCCACCAAACATCCAATGCCGCCGAATCTGGGGCATTTCCCCGACATGGTGGCCTATACCGACAAGCTTATTGGCAAGTTAGTGGCGAAGCTCGACGAACTTCACCTGCGCGATAACACCATCGTTCTGATCCTGGGCGACAATGGCACAGGGAAGGGGACGCCGTCGAAGTTCAAAGGATGCGATGTTAAAGGCGACAAAGGGGGATCGACGATGTGGGGCACGCGTGTCCCGCTCATTGGAAACTGGCCAGGCCACTTCGCCAGCGGGAAAATCAATTCCGACTTGATCGATGCCACTGATATTTTACCCACGATTTGCGCAGCCACAGCCACACCGGTTCCAGCATCGCTGAACATTGATGGTCGCAGCTTTCTGCCGCAACTGCGCGGCGAAAAAGGAAAACCGCGCGAGGTTATTTACGCTTGGTATAATCCGCAGGGCGGCCCGACCGCGAAGTATGAATTCGCCCATGACGGACATTTCAAGCTCTATAGCGACGGGAGATTCTATCACTACGAGACAGACGAATTGGAGAAAACGCCGCTTGCCGACAAATCGCTAGACGCCGCTGCGAAAGCCGCGAAGGCGAAACTGGCTGCCGCGCTGAAAGAAAATTCAGGACCCCGTCCGAAAGCCTTCGCTAACAAGCGCACAGGTACAGGTAGTGGCAAGAAGAAGTTCGAAGTAGAAATCGGCGAAGATGAGGATGGCAACAAGATGCCCGCCGGACTGGGAGGAATGGAATGAAAATAACGATCAAAATCACCTTGGCGGCTTTGCTTCTTTCGCCACTAGCGGCCTTGCATGCCGCCGAGGTATTAAAACCGAACATCCTTGTCATCCTCGCTGACGACCTCGGCTATTCGGACCTCGGTTGCTATGGCTCCGATATTGCCACGCCCAACCTCGACGGACTCGCTAAGAACGGGTTGCGTTTCACGCAGTGCTACAACACCGCCCGTTGCTGGCCCACGCGTTCTGCGCTGATCACCGGTTACTATCCCCAGCAAACCCATAGTGATCCCCCGCAGGGCAAACTTCCGCAGTGGACACGCACACTGCCGCAACTGCTCAAGCCGGCCGGCTATCGCAGCTACCATTCCGGCAAGTGGCATGTGAAGGGTGCACCGAAACCGGTCACTGACGGCGGGTTCGATCATTCCTACGACCTCGTGGATCACGATCGGAATTTTAATCCGAAAGGTATCTTTGAAGACGACAAACCGCTACCGCCAGTGCCCAAAGACAGCGGTTACTATACGACGACCGCGTTTGCCGATCATGCGATCCGTTGTTTGAAAGAGCATGCCCAAAAGTATTCGTTCCAACCGTTTTTCTCGTATCTGGCGTTCACTGTCCCGCATTTCCCGTTGCAGGCACCGCCGGAGGACATCGCCCGCTACCGCGACCATTATCTCAAAGGGTGGGATAAAACTCGCGAAGAGAGGTGGAAAAATCTGCGGGGAATGGGCATCGTCAACTGCCCTCTCTCTCTGCTTGAGTCGGAAGTCGTTGCACCGGGCTTTAACCAGAGTCTCCTTGAAAAGGTCGGCTCCGGCGAGATGGAGCGCGCCGTGCCATGGATTCAACTGGCCGATGAACAAAAGCGGTATCAGGCCACAAAGATGGCGATACACGCAGCAATGATTGATCGCATGGATCGGGAGATAGGACGGGTGCTCGACCAGGTGCGGGCGATGGGCGCCTGGGACAACACGATCATCCTTTTCCTTTCCGACAACGGTACCAGCGCCGAGTTGCTCGTGCGGGGCGATGGCAACGACAAGTCGGCGGCTCCCGGTTCCGCCGGTTCCTTCCTCTGCCTTGGTCCGGGCTGGTCGAGTGCGGGTAACTCTCCGTTCCGCCGTCACAAAAAGTGGACGCATGAAGGTGGCATTTCCACGCCCTTGATCGTGCACTGGCCTGCCGGCATCGCGGCGCGTGGCGAGCTTCGGCATGACGTCAGCCATGTCATCGATTTCGTGCCTACTCTGCTCGACCTTGCCGGCATCAAACCGGCGCTGGCAGCAGGCGCGCCACCGTTGCCAGGACTCAGCTTGGTGCCCGCATTTGCCCGAGACGGCAGTGTCACACGCGATTATGTGTTTTTCAACCACGAGGGCAACCGCGCCCTGCGCATGGGCGACTATAAATTGGTTTCCGACAACAAAGATAAAAGTAGTTGGAAACTCTACAACCTTTCAACCGACCGGTGCGAGCAGCACGACCTCGCGCCCGCGCAACCCGACCGGGTCCGCGACATGGCCGCCCGATGGCAGCAGTTGCAGGACAGCTTTATCCGCGATGCGGGTCCGGTTTTGTCCCCAGCCAAAAAGTCGAAAGGAACCGACGAATGAAATCGTATCTTAATGTAATCACGCTGGGTAGAAGCGGGCATAAAAGGGGTTGCGGACTTGCTGTACAAGTACGGTTCTCCGTGTTAAGCAATGGTGGATGACATTCCGAGTCAAGGCTGGCGTCAGATTGGTTGACAGGATGTTGAATATGGGTGAGGGATTTTGTATGTCTGATATTTATATGATTACTGGTGGAAGCGGATTCATCGGGTCTCACATTGCAGAGGAGCTGGTCAAAGAAGGTAAGAAAGTCAGGATATATGACAATCTTTCCTCCGGCCATATAGAGAACATTGAGTTCATCAAGCACCAGGTGGAGTTTATCAAGGGCGATATCAGGGATGCCGATGACCTTGATAAGGCGATGCATGGGGTGCGGTATGTTTTCCACGAAGCGGCGCTAGTGTCGGTCTTCGATTCTGTCAAACGCCCTAACGACAATAACGATATCAATCTGACCGGCACGCTGAATGTAATGATGGCTGCGCGCAAGCATGGTGTGAAAAGAGTGCTTTTGGCGTCATCTGCGGCAGTTTACGGGAATAATGTTGAACTGCCGAAGCGGGAGATGATGAGGCCTGAGCCTGAGTCGCCTTATGCCATCGGCAAGATAACCGGGGAGCATTATCTCAGAATATTCTGCAAGCTTTACGGCGTACAGACGGTTTCCCTGCGTTATTTTAACGTTTACGGGCCAAGACAGGATCCGCGCTCGATGTATTCAGGTGTCATATCGAAGTTCACGGATGTTCTTGCTAAAGGGCAGACGCCAACCATATTCGGTGACGGCCACCAGACTCGCGATTTTGTTTTTGTAAAAGATATCGTGCAGGCCAATCTTCTCGCGATGCATTCTGAAAAGGCGGGTAATGCAGAAGTGTTTAATGTGGGAACAGGGCGCGAGTCTTCGCTTTTGGACCTGCTGACTACGTTGAGCAAGCTGTTCGGTGTCAAGGTCGAGCCGTTTTTGAAGGAAGCCAGGGCTGGTGATATCAGGCATTCCGTTTCGGATATATCGGCCGCGCGTACGGGGCTGGGATATGAGCCCAAATACACGCTCGAGCAGGGGTTGAAGCAACTAGTTGATTCAGTCGTTAAGAAGGGGCGTATCTGTGATTAGGTGCAGACGGCTCAGCCGGAGGCTTCGCCCTACCTGTGAAAGATTGGAAAATGGTAGGGCGAGGCGTCTCTGCCGAGCCGTCGCGAAAAAACGTCGTGCTAGCGTGCAGAGCACCTAATCGCAGATGCGCCCGTTAAGCAGTAAGGAACAGAAAATCATTTTGTCGGTGTGGACACCGGTGCTACACTCAAGAATGGCTTGATGGAGGCTCTGGTGTAGTCCCGGTGTCTTACCGGGTGAGCCGTTCATAGGAGATAGAATATGGGTATGAAACCAACATTACTGGTTCTGGCGGCGGGCATTGGCAGTAGATATGGCGGACTCAAGCAGATGGATCCTGTCGGGCCGTCAGGCGAAGTCGTCATTGATTATTCGATATACGATGCGCTCAGGGCAGGGTTCGGCAAGCTTGTTTTTGTGATTAGAAAGGATATCGAGAAGTCGTTCAGGGAGATGTTAGGTTCGAGGTTTGAGAAGTTGGCGCAGGTTGAATATGTCTTTCAGGAGCTGGACAAGCTGCCGCCAGGCTTCGTCGTGCCTGCCGACCGTCAGAAGCCGTGGGGAACGGGGCATGCCATACTTATGGCGAAGGACGTGATAAATGAGCCGTTCGCTGTAATTAATGCTGATGACTTTTATGGTGCTGATTCGTATGGCAGACTGTCAGGGTATCTTTCCGGCCTCAGCTCGACTTCGAGCAGTTTTGCCATGGTTGGTTTCAAGCTTTCCAATACTTTATCAGAATTCGGAAAAGTCGCACGCGGTGTGTGTCAGACCGACAAAGAAGGCAAGCTCACTGATGTGGAGGAGCTGACGAATATAGTGGTCGATCAGTCCGGCGGCGCGGTCAACATTAATCATGATGGTTCGCGGAGAAAGTTGACAGGAGTCGAGATTGTGTCGATGAACATGTGGGGATTCACTCCGAAACTGTTTGATCATCTTGACTCGAAATTCAAGTCGTTCCTTGCGACTGCGGGCAGTAATCCAAAGTCTGAGTATTTTATACCGTCGGTGGTGAATGAGCTGATAAAGACAGGTGATGCCAGTGTGCAGGTTTTGGAGACTGCCAGCGCCTGGTTTGGCGTTACTTATCGCGAGGATAAGCCGCGTGTGATCCAGAGCGTGAACGAGCTAATCGGTAAGGGTCAGTATCCGTCAAAAATATACAAATGGTGAGGAGCAATCATGAACGATAGCAGACGTATCATAGCCGCGATAGCAGGTCTTGTCCTGCTTGCCATGACTGTCTTCGCTGTGGAGTTTCCAGGTCCTGTACCGGAGAAGGCGAGTGCAGCCATTAAAGACGATATGCTGGTCGTCGGCAATAATATCATCAGAGCCGAATGGGCTTATATCGGGAAGAAAGTCTCAAACTGCGCGGTAACAGATGTGCTTTCCGGAAAGCGTATGCCGGTCGATTGTGAGCTGTTCTCCATTAACGTAAGGGATGGGATGACTTATAAGGCGTCCGAGATGACTTTGGTTGAGCGGCCTGGTTTGACGGATATTGCGCCTGATCCCAAGGCTCCCAGTGATATAAAGAAGCGTGCCGGCAAGCGGATCAAGGCCGTGTTTATGTCAAAAGACGGTCTACTCAGAGTGGATTGGTCGGTGGTGATGCATGATGGTGCCAATTTCATCACTCAGGATATAGGATTTAGTGCGGCTATGGATGGAGTTGATGCAGTAACTCTGTTTGATCAGCGCGTTGCAGGCGCCAGACAGGTTGGCGAAGTGCTTGGCTCGCCGATGTTATGCGGGAACATATTCTTTGGCTATGAGCATCCCTGTGCCGTGAATGAGAAGACCCTGTTCGGGCGGACCAGATGCTATCTGAACATGGGTGGGCAGTTGAGCAGGGGGCAGCGTTATGAGGCCGTAATGCTTTATGGCGTGGTGCCGGCGGGTCAGTTAAGAAGGGGCTTTCTTTATTATGAAGAGCTTCAGCGAGCGCATCCTGGCAGGACGTTTCTGAATTATAATTCCTGGTATGATATCGAATATATTTCGAAATATAGCGATGCTGGTGCTGTTGATTCCATACATGCCTGCGGTGAGGAGCTGTATGCTAAAAGAAATGTTAAGATTGATTCGTTTTTGTTCGACGATGGCTGGGATGATGTGAATACCTTCTGGAAGTTTCACGCAGGACTGCCAGACGGATTCGGTCCGGCAAAGGCTGAGTCTGCCAGGTACAAAGCTAATGTCGGAGTGTGGCTGTCACCATGGGGCGGGTATGGTTCATCGAAAAATAGTAGAGTGGGGGCAGCTGTCAGGCTTGGCGTAGAGACAAATAATTATGGACCTGTCGGTTTTGGCGTGACTCTGAAAAAGGGAATCAACCATGTTCTGCCGGTGTTCAATAAAGAGGATCTGGCCGACGACTGGCGCATGGCGCTATCGGGGTCGAAGTATTATGAGATGTTTAAGGCTGTTTGTGTGGATATGATCCGCAAATATGATGTCAATCTGTTTAAGCTCGACGGCATAGGCATGGCGGAGACGGGCGTTTCTGGGGGCAGATTCGGAAATGATATCGATGCTGTTCTCAGTCTGGGCGCTGAACTTCGGGAGGAGCGTCCGGATGTCTTCATAAATCTTACCACGGGCACCTGGCCTTCGCCGTTCTGGCTTAAGCGTGTTGATGCCATATGGAGAGGGGGGGGCGATTATTGGTTCGCAGGTAAGGCCGGGTCGCGCAGACAGCAATGGATAACCTATCGCGATAGTGCTGTGTATCATGGAGTAGTCAAATTGGGTCCGCTATATCCGATCAGCTCGCTGATGACTCATGGAATAATATATGCCAAGCATACAGAAAACCTGAACGTCAGCTCAAATAACGATCTCAGGTGCGAGATCCGCTCTTATTTCGGCTCGGGAACCCATCTGCAGGAAATGTACATTTCGCCTGCGCTTATGACCGAAGAGGATTGGGACAATCTTGCTGAAGCCGCTAAATGGGCAAGGCGTAATTCTGAAGTCATGAAAGATGTTCATTGGATAGGCGGTGATCCTCTTAAGTCTGAAGTGTATGGCTGGGCCGCCTGGAACCGGGATAAGGGCCTCTTGACTCTGCGCAATCCCTCCAGAAAGGCAAAGTCATTCTCGTTCGATATCGGCCGGATATTCGAGCTTCCAGAAGATGCATCGAAACAATACCTGCTCATCAGTCCGTACAAAGACCAGATCAGGACCGGAATCAAGATTGAAGCAGGTGTCTCTTTAACCATAGATTTAGATCCATTCGAAGTCATTGTCTTCGATGCCATGCCGAAGTGATCGTTTGGGTTCGATATGCCCTCTCCAGTTGCCTTTCTTACGGTGCTTGATTTTGCTGACCATTCGTCATAAAGTCCTGCAAATGAAATTGATATTGTCTACGCGTAATAAACACAAGGTTGAAGAAATAAGCAGCATTCTGGATGTGCCGGGCTTGACGCTTCTGTCTCTGGATGAGTTTCAGAATATCCCGGAAGTGGTAGAGGATGGCGATACTTTCGTTAAGAATGCCATCAAGAAGGCTATTACCATCGCGATGATCACTAAGAAGTGGACAATGGCAGATGACTCAGGTCTTGAGGTCAAATCGCTGAATGGTGAGCCAGGCGTGATATCAGCAAGATATGCCGGCGAACCAGTGTCGTATGAGGCGAATAACAGGAAGCTGCTGTCGAAGCTTACTGGTATCCGGAACAGAGAGGCGCGATTTGTCTGCGTCATGGCGCTGTCCAACCCTCATGGTAAATGCCAGATTGTGGAAGGTTCGTGCAGTGGGGCCATAATTGAAGAGGCGCGCGGCAGGAGCGGATTCGGGTATGATCCTGTCTTTGTGCCGGACGGACACATCAAGACCTTTGCAGAGATGGATGCGGAACAGAAGAATGTCCTTTCCCATAGATACAATGCTCTTATGAAAGCAAAGCAGCAGTGGATCAATATTTTCAGTGTTGCGGATCCTGATGACTTTGTGAGGATTTAGATATGGGTAGTTCATCTTTCATTCAAGACTTGGCGGTGGTGCTGCTGGCGGCTGGTTTTGTGGCCATGTTGTGTCATCGTCTCAATCAGCCCAAAATGCTGGGATATATACTTGTCGGGCTTTTTCTTGGGCCCCACACTATACCCTCGGTTTCTTTTATTCGTGATGAGGCGGTCATCCGAACCCTTGCTGATCTCGGCGTGATTTTTCTCATGGTGTCAGTTGGTTTGGATTTCAATCTGCGCAAGTTCCGTCGTGTCGGCGCTCAGGCCGGGATCGGTGCTGTGCTGGATTGCGGGATAATGTTAGGACTGGGTTTTATGGTAGGCCGGCAACTCGGCTGGTCAACTATGGAAAGTCTTTTTCTTGGTGGAATCGTATGCGATTCGTCGACGACTATACTTGCCCGATCAATGCAGGATTTCGGATACAGCCGTGACAAGTTTGCCGGGTATGTGATCGGTGTGACGGTTGTGGAAGATGTCATAGCGGTTGCAGTGATGGCCGTGTTGACAGGACTGGCGGTAACCGGTGCGTTCAGTGCAGGGCTTTTGGCTGGAAGTCTGTGGCTGATGTTGCTCTTCCTAAGCTCAGTCATAGTGGTTGGTTTGTTGACATTGCCGCGACTGCTGGATTATTTTAACGGCGTTGAGAGCGACGAGCTTCTGCTTGTTTCGCTTGTTGGAATCTGCTTCGGTGTGGCCTTGCTCGCCTCGCATCTAGGCTTGAGCATGGTGTTGGGAGCGGTGTTGGTCGGTGCCATAGCATCAGAGTCGCGCGCTGTGCAGAGGTCCAGGGATCTGATAGCGCCGCTGAAGCATGTTTTTGGTGCGGTTTTCTTTGTGGCGATTGGTCTTATGCTCGACCCTGCGATGCTGATGAAGCATTGGGGCCCGGTCCTGCTGATTACAGGTGTCGTTGTTCTGGGGAAATTCATTACAAACACGGTCGCTGCTCTTCTTACGGGCCATGATATGCCTACTGCAATTAAAGCCGGGGCCAGTCTGGCTCAAATCGGCGAGTTTGCCTTTATTATCGCGGCACTCGGCATATCCTTGGGCGTGACGGGTAATTCTGTCTATCAGATAGGGGTAAGCGTAGCGATTTTGACGATAATCGTTAATCCATATCATATGAGTGCCGCTGATAGGCTTGCGAAAGCTGTCGACCGAAGTCCATTATGCCGGAAGTGGACCGTGTGTTTTAATCTTTATGGCGAATGGGCGCAGCGTATACGCAACCGCCAGCAGAACGACATCATACGCAATGCCATACGCAGGTCACTGCTCATCATTGTTGTCAATACAATGCTTATATTTTCTGCTATTGCCTGTGCTGGTTATCTGGCCAGACAGCCGAAGGTGCTGATTCCTGCACTATCTGCATATCCCGGCATGGTGACTGCATTGTTCTGGCTGTCGGCAATGATCCTCTGCTTGCCTCTTTATATTGCGACGATAAGGAAATTGGGTGCTGTCGGTATGATCCTGGCCGAGATGGGATTCCCGGCGCATCTGAATACGGCGTGGGCGCGCCACATGCGTTCATTCGTGTCCAGTGCGATACTGACAGCAGGTTCGTTTGGGCTGTTGGCGCTGACGTTTATTCTGAGTTCTGCGATACTGCAGTCGCTAGAAGTTATTCTCCTGCTCATGCTGGTGATCTTTGTGATCGGTGTCTGGCATAGACCTCGTATGGTAAAGATATATTCCCAAGCACAGTTGGCGCTGGAAAGTGTTTTTACTGCTGATGAGCATAAGAATCATAAGCATGTGGCGCCGGTGCCTGACGCAGATGCTTTTATGGGCATGAATGTTAATGGTGTTACTTTGCATTCACGGTCATCGTTGGTGGGATTGTCCTTGCGTGAGGCCGCGTTACGTACAAAAACAGGTGTCACGATTGTGGGTATACAGCGGGGACATAACCGCATAATGAATCCCGGTTCTGACGAGGTCTTTGCTGATGCAGACAGGATATTCATGCTCGGTACTCCGCAGCAGGTCAGCAATGCCATTGAGCTTGTAGCTGAGCCGGTGAGAACGTCGTCCGCTAAGAATACAAACGCGTGAGGTTCTCGATGCCGTCCTTTGCGCAAAGAAGATCGTATTTGTAATCAGGTGTATACGGCTCAGCCAGGCCTGCTCCGCCGAAGTAAAGCCGCTTCGGCTTCCTCCGTCGCGTACGCTATGAAGGACAAGACGAAGGCTGGAAAGCATCGCCCCACGGGTAAAGTTAATTTATTAACTTTACCAGCTAGTGTCGCGCAGGGCGCGGAGCTCAGAGTTGGCGTAGCGCAGGCGGACGGATAGTGCCATGGCGAGTCCTCCTAGAACGTTGCCTGCCAGTTTCTTGTGATGTGCAGCAATCTCGTCAAATTTGGCGCGTGACAGGATGAACAGTTCAGTCTCGGTTTGTGCCACAGCATCTGCGGAGTGCACATCTTTATCCAGAAATGACATTTCACCGAAGAAATTGCCTTGCCCGATAGTCGCAAGCTGATGGGCTTCCTCGCCGGCGATGGGCAATACTATTTTGACAACGCCTCGTCGCACGATAAACAACTCGTCGCCATCTTCGCCTTTGGAGAATATTTTGTCGCCAGTCTTATAGGATCGCCGTTCGATGCATAACTCCAGATCGGCCATCGTGTCTTTTTTGCGTCCTGCGAAAAGGGCAATGTCTTTTAGTTCCAGGGTCTTCTCTTCAGCGCGTGTCATTTTCTGATCGGCGAGAATGCGGTTTTCGACCCACTCCAGCGCACTGTCAAGCTCGGCAAATATTTGCACGTGATGTTCGCCTAGTGCAAGTCCGACTTCATCGAAATATTTTTTCATATCCCTGCCTGTTGGCAGTTTTCGCGGGATATCACTGAACAGGAGGGTGGCTCCTTTTTCAGTCAGCATATCCTCTATTTGCTCCAGCATGTGTGTGGCAGTTATGTCCACGTGCTGAACTCTGCGCATATCAAGAACGATATACCGGCGGGTTTTCAGCTCCGGTTCCAGTGCGCGATAAAGCTGGTCGGTTGTGCCGAAGAAGAGCCCGCCCTGCAGTTCGAATATTGCGGTGTCAGAGCCTTTTGTCTGCAAGACTTCCATTTCTTCAGGCAGGCGTGTCTGTCGGGAAAAGACCTCGTTGCCGTAACTCTTGCGATGGATGATCGAGGTTCCGACCTGCTCTCTCACGAAAAGCAGTATAGCTAGAACGATTCCAGTAGCAGACGCGGCTATAAGGCTTATAGTCTCAGCGACCACTACGACTGCGATGATGACAACAAAATCAAGTATGGTAGAGCGGTTCCGCAGGAAGGAGAAGCTATGCCAGTCTATCATGCGGAAGCCGATTACAAGAAGGATGCCTGCCAGAGCCGCAATCGGAACCCAAGCCATCAAATTACCTAGAATGGCGAATGCTAACAACGCCATGATACCTTCAATTATGCCGGAAAGCCGTGTATGTGCGCCTCCAGATATATTAATGAGCGTGGCCCCCATTGTGCCGGCGCCGGGAATGCCGCCAATTACCGTGGAAGCAAGATTGGCTACACCCTGTCCGATGAGTTCACGGTTCGAGTCATGTCTGCTCTTTGTGATGGCATCCAGCACTACGCATGTTTTGAGTGTGTCGATGGAAAGCAGAAGCGCTAATGTGATTCCCGGCATTATTGCCATAGCCAGGTCAGAGATGCCAATTTGCGATGCCGCGCTCCATTTTCCTGCTATTGCCGGAAGAAGGCTTTTCCCTGATGCGCCAAGGGAGCCGATGATCAGCGGATTTTCGGAAATGCTCATGAGGTCTCGATTGAAGGATGCGATGATAAAATATGTGACGATTCCTGATGATATTCCGATGATTGCAGCTGGCACGGTCTTCGTAAGCTTCGGAGCAATGGCCATAGCCAGCATCGTGACGGTTCCGACTATTATTCCTGTCTGATTCCAGTTTGCCGGGTTTGAAACAGCCTCGATCAAGTCAATCCCTTTTGGTGCGCCAAGCAATTTCGGAATCTGGCTTATAATTATGATCAATCCAACACCGGTAAGGTAGCCGCTAACGACGGGGTAAGGCATGTATTTGATCAGTCGCCCGACGCCCACAAATCCGAAAACGAGCTGTAGTGCGCCGCATAGCAGGCAGATGATAGAGAGCCTTATAAGAATGGTCTCGGGCGGGACTCCTGTCTGCGTCATTTCGATTACCAGTGCAGACAAGACGGCGGCGGCCGGTGCACAGGGAGCGCTGATGAGTCGTTTCGTTCCTCCGAGCGCAGGTGCGACAAGGCCGATGGCGATTGCGCCAAGTATGCCTGCCAACGCCCCCTGAGCGGCAAATGAGCCGCCAAGCGGTGAAAGTATTGTGACGCCGAACGCGATGGCGGCAGGAAGTGCGACCAGCATCGCTCCGAGCCCTCCCCACAGATCGCCTATGAATTTATTGGATTTGAGTTTGATCACGTTTTCTTTGTTCAGCATGAGATTTTAGGCTATTGGTTCTCGGAATCAAGGTGAATTTAGGCGTGAGGTGAGTGTGCTGAAAATGTAAGTAAAAGCCCGACAGACAAGTTTTTAGGATTATGCAATATTCCTGCCTGATATGAGAAAGAAACATTACACGTCAACACTTGCGGTAGAGCAACATGTTGACTCGCTTCGCTCGCCATCAGTGTTGCTTTCGCGAGCGAAGCGAGTCAATGACGGAATGAAAGGAACATCTCCATGAAGAGTCCCATGTTGCCGGCGGAACACCAGGCTGCCATGCGACGGGTGCTGGAATTGGGTCGTAGTGGCGATCCCGCGAAGCTCTCCGAGTTGATTGCTATGTTGAGCACTCCTTCTAATGAGGTGCAGAGACTGGCAGCTTCCGCCATCGGCAAATTGGCGGAATTCGGTGCAGATGCGGCTGTTGCTGTGGCCAGTCTTGCGCTCTTGGCTATAAAAGCTCGCCATCCTCAGACGCAACAGTAGGCGATCCGTGCCCTCAAAAAATACGCGTCGTCGGCACGCGAACACTTGCAGGACTTGCGTGACTTGGCCCGTAATCCTGCTCAGCGAGATTATGTGCGGACTGCTGCAATAGCAACTGCCGACGCGATAGAGCAGGCTGCAAACGACTTGGAAAGCGGCGTCAGGCACCGCTGTCAGCGTTGCAATGCGCAGGTCACGGCCGACGAATGCGCACGATCGAATCAGGTGTTTCAGCGTATTTTCTGCGATCGGTGCTTCGATGAGGTGTTTTTGGATCGGCGCAATTTTGAAATACAGGTCGAGATAAACAAGACGATCGAGGCGCGGGACGGCACAGTTGTGCAGTCTGAGGGTGAACGTCGTATTGCTGATTGGTTCACGGCGCATGGTATCGCTTACCGTTACGATGCCAAATTCCGGATCATTGCAGAGTTCCAAATTAGGCCTGACTTCTATCTGCCCGAATTAGACGTGTATATTGAGTACTGGGGACTGGACACACCCCAGTACAAGATGAGCATGTACAAAAAGCAGATACTCTATCAGCAGGAAGGCAAGCGCCTGATCTCAGTCTATCCGCAAGACCTGCCGCGTTTGGATAATTTGCTTACAGCGAAGTTGCGCATATTCGGCTTTTTAAAGAGTCTTAATAGCGATTGCTAAAACGTATGAAATAACATACGATATTGCATATGTGATGGAGGTGTTTAAGATGAGCAAAATAATTTCAGTACAGGATATACGGCAGTCGCTTGCCAGTATTACTGATCAGGCGCAGGCAGGCGAGACATTCGTTGTCGTGCGCAATTCAAAGCCGGTTTTCAAGATCGTTCCTCCATACGAGAAAGAGTCGGTGAGGGGTGATAAGAATGTTTCTCTTGCGGAGATCACTGGAAGGTTTGATGCAGTGAAACCCTCATACGATCTGTCCGAGAGCGAACTGGATGCGATTATACATGAGGCACACTCGGACTACTCACGGAAATGAAACGCATTGTTTGCGATACCAACGTAATCGTTTCCGGCCTGCTATGGAAAGGGACGCCTCGACGGCTGTTGGAATATGTTGAGACTGGGAAAATAACCATGTTCACCAGCAGAATTCTACTGGAAGAACTGGATCGCGTTCTCCGCTATCCGAAACTTGTCTCTGTTTTTGAAAAGTCAGGTGTTGGGCGTCAGGATGTTTTGCGGTGGCTGGTACAGCATGGGAGCCTTATCATGCCCAAGCCTCTTGATTCCGTTGTCGTGACTGCTGATCCGAGTGATGACCATATCCTTGCCTGTGCGGTTGCTGCTTCTGCCGATGCAATAGTTTCCGGGGATAAACACCTGCTTGATGTCCGGCTGTTCCGCGGAATTCCGATTAAGACTGCGGCGCGATTTCTTCAGGAATTTAAATAAGACCTGAATATTGCACACAAATTGTGCAAAATTCACCCTTCGGGCCGTGAAAAGTCCGGTCCAACGAGCTCAACTGGGGTTAGCTATGTGAGTTTGGAACTGTCGCAAAGTGTATTGATTTGAGCCCATTTATAGTGTATCAATAGCAGGGTAATAAACTGCGGGGGTGTTTCTGAAATGGGCTGAAAACTTATAAGGGTTGCATTGCCATGAAGAGAGAGTGGTGATTGGATTGCAATTAGTGTTCTTTGCCTGTCAGCTATTTGTTGTTGGTATAATGTCAATGAGTCCTGTAATGTGTTCTTATTGTTGTTAGCCTTAGAAGAAATACACCTCGATAATAACGATTATTGTTTCACGACTATTGAAAATATGAAATTCATTGTTATAGCTTATGTTATCGTGCAAGTTGCCGTTGTCGCAACTGTGTATGCTCAGGATGGTGAGCCAAACTGGACAAATAGATATCTTGAGGTGAAGCAGCAGGTGCTAAAAACATTCAATGGCCCACCAATCGGAAAAGATCTTACCATTGTTCGTCGCGTAGGGGGTGAGTATACTGGCAGACTCGATAGTATCGCATCGAATTCAGTTATCATTAGTGGGACAAGATATGAGATGCGGCAGATGACCGATAATACATGCGAGATGCTTTTTTCTGATGTCTATGCTTCGCGCCGTGCTAGAGAGCTAGTTCTAAGAGAACGAGATTCCTATCGTAGTATACAAGCGGAAAAACAGAAGAAATTGCAGATAGTGGCGGATTTAGCCCTTCAACGTGCTCAAGCGATCAAAACCGAAGATAATATCGACACTCACTCAAAAGAAGAGCGGCAGTTGATGGCGCCGGAGTCCATAACGTCGCCCGTGTCACAACCTGCCAAGGCCTCACATGATACATCCGTATTTTGGATTTTGGGCATAGTTATCGTCGTTGTTCTGATACTATTCGTTAGTCGACGACCAAGTAGATGTGATGCTTGCGGAATTCCAATTAAGCGGAGGTTCCATACATGGAAAGTCGATGGAGTTAGAAAACATTTATGCCCTAGGTGTAACCAAGGATTCGAGCGACACAAAAGCAAGCAGGGACTTGATAATTTATTGAAGAGAAAGAGGTAAGCTTTGCTACGTCCCCGTTCTGGGCTTAGTCGAGCCGCAGACGTCAGATGCGAAACAAACGAACTGGCGCTCTTTTGACCTAGCTCCGCAAACCTGTTTTGAGGCGTTGTAATGGCAGGGATTTGTAAGATTCCACACTATATAAATAAGGAGGACGACAATGGCATTCGCGCGTACTCGAGATCGTGATTCAGAATTAAGTGCTTTCCTAAAGAGAGATCACACCTTGACCGGAGGAATCCTGTTTGGCTTAGATGGTCACTTCGTGGAGATACAAGCCAGAGCTATTGAGGTGCTTGAATCCCCCACCAATTGGCGCCAAGCCGTTTCAATTACGGGGATGGCTCGAGGGACAGTCTACGAATCGCTGGATAGAATTACAGGAGCTTTTGCGAAACTACAAGTTCCCGAGCCACAAGTTGATATTCTCATAAATCTCGCCCCTGCCGACCTTCCAAAAGATGGAACATGGCTTGACCTTCCACTTGCCGTAATAATGTTACAAGCTGCAGGGATATTGCCAGATTTGCCAGAAAATCAAGAAGGTGACTATGTGCTGCTTGGCGAAATTGGCATACATGGCGAGATACGAAGAGTTCCAGGAGTTCTATCGCTGGCATACAATGCAAAGCCAGGACAGATTCTGATCGTGCCGGCTGGAAACGAGAAAGAGTGTGCGCTTATCATGGGCAAGTCGGGGCATGAGGGATGTCGGGTTTGTCCTGTCTCACGGCTGGAGGAGGTCGTAGAGTTTTTCAAAGGCACCGGTGCTCTTAAAGACGCGCTGCAAGAGAAGATTGAATTCGAGCCATTCATTTCAAGGAGCATAGACTTTAACAAAATAAAAGGGCAGGAACGCGCGAAGCATGCCGCTATCATTGCAGCGGCCGGAGGTCACAATCTTCTTCTCATCGGTCCGCCCGGCGAAGGAAAATCCCTTCTGTCTGGCGCAATTGGGGGTATTTTGCCAAGACTAGAAAATTATGAAAAGGTTGAGCTGACTCGAATCTACTCGGCCTGTGGCGCTTTGGATCATGACGGTATGGCCGTCACTAGACGACCTTTCAGGTCAATCCATCACTCGGCCACCAAACAGGCGTTAATAGGCGGAGGAAGTGGCCTTCCTCGACCAGGCGAAATAACTATGGCACACATGGGAATATTGTTTCTTGATGAATTGCCGGAATTTAGCGGTTCAACACTAGAGAGCCTGAGGCAGCCTATTGAATCAGGAGAGGTCAATATCTCTAGAGTGGGGGGGGACTATTAAATATCCTGCTCGCTTTACATTGGTAGCCGCGATGAATCCTTGCCCGTGTGGATATTACGGTACCGACCTGTGCAAGTGTGATGAAAGGCAGGTAAAAAAGTATCAGGGTAAGATTAGTGGACCGATATTGGATCGTATTGACCTGCAGGTTGAGATGTCGCGCCTTTCGACAGATGAACGCTTTGCCGAGAACGAATCCGAGTCCTCTTCTGCGATACGGTGTAAAGTTGAAGACGCTAGGCAAAGGCAGAGTGTCCGTTTCCAAGGTGCAGGGATACTCCATAATGCTGCCATACCCGGAGGTCTAGTTAGGGAGCTATGCAAATTCTCTAATGATGCCTTTGCTCACTATAGGATAAAAATTGAACAAAACGTGTTATCAACTCGTTCAATGGATAGGCTTGCAAAAGTTGCGCGTACTGTTGCGGACTTGGAGGCATCCGATGAGATTGGATCCGAGCACATTGATAAGGCCGCTAGCTTTGTGATCGGGGGGCTTTTGCGAGAGGCGTTCTAAAGTAGATCACGATCTGAAAGGTCACTGTGGGTGATGAATAGTGTGCGCATAACTGTAAAACACTACGCTGATGTTTACGGAATGTGCGATGAAGGCAAAGCTCGTGTCATGTTATGCTTCTGTCAACTACAAAGGCCAACGGGCAGTCGGGCGTTCCATGCAAGCTGTTTTTTCCAAGTCAATCTTGCTGATACGCGCGCACTTCTTTGTATGCTAGATTGTCGCTGATATCTAAAGAGGCCAAAGCATGAAAATAAACAATGAGAAATACCGTATTCGTTTATGATTTATTCCCACTATGACAGAAAACTGAATTCAGCCATTGCCCGGTCGAGATCGTCGACTGTCGGCTTGGCATCCTTGGCGTAGTCCGGAGAGTCCATGCAGGTTGTGCATTTGTCGAGACATTCGACTACAGCTGCGCTGTAATTGCAAAAATCAGATCACAGATTACAAAAAGAGTTGATTCCGAATGGTGGCTGGCGGGGATGCCTTGAAAATGTAAGTAAGGGGATTATCAGGCAGGTGATTTTGATAACAGTAGATCCTTGGTGTCGGCAATCAATTTATTCAGATCTTGTATGTCGGGCAATTGCTTACATTTCAGGCATGCCAATCCGGTAAGATTGTCTCACCGAATTGGGCGGCATGACGACAGGAGCGTCATTGTTTCCGGATTGAAAGATGAATAAGTGGTTTGTATCTTAGGGTGCAGCAATGGGAATGGGAGGTGGGCTGTAATATCACAGGACTAAGCGGTCTGATGTATGAGTTATGGAAATTACTACTCCAATCACAGAGAGGTGGAAGCTGGCAGACAGAGATGTTCTGCTGGATGTCGGGAAATGGTTTTTCGATCAGGCAAAACTGCTTGAAGAAGTGGAGCAGATAGCTTTGGTTGGATCGATCTGTACTGCGAAAAAGAAGCCAAAGGATATTGATTTCCTAGTTAACATCCGGTCTGGAGCTGATATCAAGGCCCTGGCGACGCTTGCCAGAAAACTGCAGGGCCGAATACAGAAAGGCAATCTGGGTGCGGATGTGTTCATAGTAGAAGACGGTAAATATATTGGGCGCGCCTGTCATTACAAAGACCAGCACCCCAGGGCTGTGTGCGGGCATCGCTATCTTTTTTGTTCGTCCGGGCGGGATTATCTCTGCAATACGGCGAATAACTTTCAACTCAAGAAGGATGTCATAGAAAAACCAGCCTTGATACTGTGGCCTTCGGTGATAATTAATGTCGAGCTCCCGGCGGATGTTGTTGCCATATTCGACATAAAGTAATCAATCCTTGCGTTGCCCTGATCTCTTATTCGGTAAGACAAGCTTACCAGATAGGTTACGTGGATAATTTAATGCCTTAATTTTGCGCGGCATCCAGGGTGGTGCCAACGAAAAGACGCAGCAGAGATACTTTTATAGGGGAGTCCATATGCTGGACTTTGTAGTAAGTCGCCTATAATCGGGTAGTTGCGCTGAATTAAAATGCGCCAAACCTTACAGCTTCGCTGTAAAAGTCGGCCTCTGAATTACGGGGCGCGTTTGCCGTCAAAAGCGTTACGCAAGCGCTTGTCGGAAGAGCTTTCGTTGCGGCGGCATTCGGGATTGCCGATTTGCATGGAGATTGCCCGGCGTTGAGCACGGCTTTGCTGCCATTCTTCCCAAGTCCATGAGACTTTAAGGCTTGGCGTTGATTTCATCTGAAATTTCCTTCCTGAATTGGCGGAATTCGTTCAGTATTTTGAAAGTTGGTAGCGCTGCCAGA